>JACRGP010000179.1 GCA_016217765.1 Nitrospinota bacterium
AAACAAAGGCGCTTTTAGCGCCAGATATTTCCCCACGTCAAGAGGCCGGCAAGCTCCGTTCCCAAGATTCGAAACGCTTCCCTGGGTCGCTCGTTTGTGCACTATCCGGGGGGGTATTCCCCGGCGTCCTTGACTTTGGCGATCGAAGCGAAAACCCATTTTGTTAGACGCTCTTACGCTTTCTCGCTTTCCGGGTCGTCGGGTTTCTTGCTTTTCTTCTTGTCCCCATCCTTACCTTCGTCCTCGTTTTCCGTTTCGGCCTGGGAAATGGGGAAATTGGAGATGTAACAGTTGCAACCGATATGCACGGGAAGCCTCGGGCACAGGTCCTTGGAGTATTGTCCCTGGACCGCGGCTTTGCAGAAAGGGCAACAAAACCGGTTCTCGACCCACCAGTTCTCGGTTTTGGCGTGATTGGACTTGAAGGTCTGGAGGTTGAAGTCGGCGCCGATGATCGCCGTGAATATCTGCGAAAAAACCTCGTAAACGTACTCGAAGGCTTTTACGAAAAGGACGAACTTTTTTTCCGGAAGTTTTTCGGGGAGCTTCGCCAATTGAAACAGCCGGTTCATGTCGATCTTTTTGGCGGCGCGTTCCTTGATGTCCGGCACGTCCATTAAAAATTTTATCGCCTGTTTCTTGTCGAGGAATTCGGGCGGACGCAGATCGTAGACCATGGCCCACATTTCCTTGGGGTCGAGCGTCTCCAAGGCGTCCTTGACGGGGATTTCCGCGCCGGCGATGGCCAGGCCATTGCCGGCAAGGTTTCGGAAATTTTCAAATACGTCCTGGTCCTCTTCGGGAACCATCCGGGGCTGGTCGAGGGCTCCCGCTTTTAATTGGCCCAGGTAGAAATGAAGGGTATCCGCCCCGTGTTGTTTGATCAGGGGGGCGGCGACGGTCAGGTCGATCTTGTCGCCCTCGAAAAGGGCGCGTAAATTGAGGGCGCATTGGATTTCAAAGGACTCGATCGCCTCGTCCTTGAAGTCCCCCAGCAGAGCTTCTTTTTCCTCTTCCGAGGCCGTTTTCCATGGGGAAGAGGCATGCGCTTTTTCCTTCAGGATTTTTACCAGGGGGGGCTTATAGGCGTTGATCAAACTGTCCACCTCTTTAAACCGCAAGTTGTGGCGCGTGACGATCAATAGAATCGTTTGCTGGTATTTCTCGTAGTCCAGCCGTCTTTGTTGTTCCTCCTCCTCGTCGGTTTCAAAAAACCGTTCTTCCCGCGCTTTTTTATGGTCCAGCTCTTTTTCATATTGAGCGACTTCCTCGGGAAAACACAAAAGATCGAACGCTCTTTTCAGGGCCTTGGCGGTTTCTTCCTTGGCGCCGATCACGGTAAACGGAAAATTGCTTTTCCCATACAGGAGCCATTTTCCCGTTTCAATTTCGACGGGGCGGTCCTTGACGGGGTTGTAACTATTGGCTTCGTCCAGGTTTTGCTGGCGGATGAAAGCGACCTCTCCCAGTTTGGGAGTTTTTTCGTCAAGGTCCGAGGCTTGGAAATACCGGGCAAAGCGGGGATGCAGTTTAAGCTTCTGCCACTCGATTCCGTCCAGCGAAATTTCGTCCTCGGGCAGGAGGGACTTGTTCTGGATGCTGGGGAGCACGATTTTTAAAGGGATGTCCTTTAATATCTTGTTTCCCCGGCGGAACATCGCCTTTTCCGGTTGGGTTTTGGGGGAGGTTTCGGCCATTTGTGGAATCGTGTATAAGGTTCCGGTTACGCTGGGCTTTCCGGGGGGAGGCGTCTCCCCGCAACTCCCGAAAAATGGGTCGGCGGACCCATAGTTTTAACTTGTTTTTTTTGCGTTTTTGACGACAATATATTGTAACTGACTTTCCGAATAAAAGCCATGCCGGGATTCGTCGAATCCGGAATCGCGATCGAGGATTCATGTCGGCGCGCAAGGTGTTTTTAAATTCGATCGGTTTCGCGCTCGCGGCGTTGTTGAGCGATGGGATTTTCTTTCCTCCCGGCGCTCTTGCGCTGGTTTCCGCGAAGGAGAAGGAGGCGCCTGTCCGACTCCCTGTAATCGACAAGGCAGACAAGGGAAGCAAGATCACCATCGAGCTTGAAAAAAAGACCGCGCCGCAAGCGGTCGGGAAAGAACGGGAGCCGGAGGCTCCGAAACCTTCCGGCCAGCCCGAAAAAGCCCGGGCCGAGTCTTTCGACGACCTTAAAGATCCGTTCGAATCCCAACTGGACAGCCTCCCGCAACTCAAGGACCCGTTCGAGCGGTTCAACCGGGGGATGTATAAAGTCAACGAGACTCTCCTGGATTATGTTTTAGACCCGTTGGCCCGGGGGTATGCCAGGACCGTCCCCGAGGAGGGGCGCGTCGCCGTCAAGAACGCTTTTACCAACGCTTCCTCGCCGGCGAGTTTTGTGGGCAGTCTGGCCCAGGGCGACGTCGGGAAAACCGTCAAGGTGGCCGGGCGTCTGCTCATCAATTCCACGATAGGCGTTGGAGGGATGTTCGATGTCGCCCGGGACCACTTCGGCCTCGATCCGGTGAACGAGGACTTCGACCGGGCCTTGGGCAGTTACGGCATTCCCGCGGGCCCATATATCGTCCTTCCTTTTTTTGGCCCTTCCACCGCCCGGCACGCAATCGGGCGCGCCGTGGATTCCCTTGTCAATCCGACGTCCTATTTTGCTCCCTTTGCCGCTAGCGCCGGGTCGACGCTGGGCGAAACGGTGAACGCTTATTCCTTCAATCCGGACGCGAAAAAAGACCTTGACGAAAGCGCCGTGGACCCCTACGAAAGCGTCAAGCACTTCTACTACGGGCGAAGGCAGAGTCTGATCAAGGAGTGACCGCGACCCGGGTTCCCGAAACGTTCCCGGACAATCGATGGATGAGCCCGGATATGACATGAACGACCAACCTGTCGATGCGCTTTCGAATCCTGGTATCAAGGTCCGCCAGACGTTTGAGACAGGAGGCGCCAGTAACAAAAAGCGCCTTGCCTTTATTCCCCCTTGCAAAGGGGGGTAGGGGGATTTGAAACTTCCGCTCGCGCCAGCGTGCCGCTGGCCGGGCAGGCGCCCGGAGGCAACGCGGCGATGACGCTCCGCGATCGCCGGAACGCGATTCCCGCCTCCGCGTGAGCTGGGGGCGGCATTGGCCCCAGGCCCAGCCTGGGCCCCTACGGCGAGTAGCGTGAATCCCCCCCTCCCCCCTTTGCCAAAGGGGGGCAAGGGGGGATTTTGCAAGGGGGAGCGATTCCATTCTTTTTCTCATGCAATGTCCGGGGGCGGTATCGCGGTTTCTCCGCCGGCGCGAGCGAACGCGGCGATCCGAGCCGCATTTATTTTTTGACTTTTATGATAAAAGGTCTTAATTCTATTAGTCCTGATTTTATTCGATACGGAAAAATAAAATGGTCAAATTAAAGATAGCGCAATTGAAGCCGGGGATGGTCCTGGCGCAAGACGTAAAGGACTTG
>JACRGP010000031.1 GCA_016217765.1 Nitrospinota bacterium
TTGCGATGAAAACGGGACTTGAATTGTTAATTATAACTTAAAAGTTCCGGCGCAAAAGATCAAAAGGAGATTGTTCGGGAGAAAATGTTCCTTGACAGTCTGTAGCCATATGGCTACTATAATTCAGTGCGGGACGATCCAATTCATGTCGAATATTATGAAGATGCCTCGGGCAAAATGCCCTTTTGGGAGTGGCGGAAATCGCTCTTCGCGATTTGAAAGGAAAAGTCGCCGTTCTCACGCGGTTGAACAGAATTCGGGTCGGAAATCCGGGCGATTGGAAGAGCGTTGGAAAAGGGGTGTGTGAGTTTAGAATCCAACAGGGTCCCGGTTATAGGATTTACTTTGGCAAGGAGAAGGAGGACGAGAACCGGATCGTCATTCTGCTAGGCGGCGATAAAAACTCTCAAAAACGGGACATCGCAAAGGCCCAGGATTATTGGGCCGACTATCGAGGCGAAAAATGAGAACGAGAAGAAAAAGCAGGGCCCATGACGACGTGATCGTGGAGCATCTCAGGGCAAATCCGGAGGAGGCCGCCGAATATTTGAACGCTTCTCTGGCCGAGGACGATCCGCGGATGTTTCTTGTCGCCTTGCGGGACGTCGTGAAAGCCTTCGGTGGCATGAAACATGCGGCCGAGAAGGCCGGATTAAACCGGGAAAGCCTTTACAAGGCTCTTTCCGGGAAAAGGCATCCTCGAATCAGTAGCGTCAATTTTCTACTGAGGGCCATGGGGTTTGCGCTTGAAATAAAAATTAAAGGAAAGAAACCCGTAAAAAGGAAGACCACCCAAACCAGGGGCTTGGTCAAAAGCGCCGGCGCCAACCCCGTCCATGTCTCTTGAATCTATAAAAAAAGAGATCGGAAACATTAAGGAAAAAGTACGAAAGGGTCAGGTTGGACCTGCGATCATGAATATTGACTATTTCCGTAAATCCAAACCGTTTAAAATGCGAAAGTTCTAACTATGATCATCGGCGTTCCCAAGGAAATCAAGAAGGACGAATACCGCGTGTCCCTGACCCCGGCGGGGGCGCACGATCTGGCGGTTGCCGGTCATGCCGTCCTGGTCGAGGACGGCGCCGGGGCCGGAAGCGGCATCGCCAGCGATCAGTACGAAAAAGTAGGAGCCCGGATCACGGGGCGCAAAGAGATTTTCAGCAGATCGGAAATGATCGTGAAGGTCAAGGAACCTCTGCCCGAGGAGTATGGGTTGTTGAACGAGGGGCAGATCCTCTATACCTATCTCCATCTGGCGCCGGCCCCGGCCCTGGCCGACGCCTTGCTGGAAAGGAAGGTCGCCGGGATCGCCTACGAGACGGTGCAGTTGCCGGACGGGTCCCTGCCGTTGTTGGTCCCCATGAGCGAAGTCGCCGGGCGGATGTCCATCCATGAGGGGGCCAAGTACCTGGAGCGGGAAAACGGCGGACGCGGCATTTTATTGGGCGGCGTCCCCGGCGTGGACCCCGGACACGTCGTGATCCTCGGCGGCGGCATCGTGGGTTCCAACGCCGCGAAAATGGCGGTCGGCGCCGGCGCCTCGGTCACCCTGCTCGACATCAACCTCCACCGGCTACGCTATCTGGACGACCTGTACGGAGGCCGGATCAAGACCTTGATGTCCAACCGGCTGAACATCCGGGAAGCGCTCAAGACGGCCGACCTGGTCGTGGGCGCGGTCCTGCTCCCGGGAGCCAGGGCCCCGAAACTCGTCACCCGCGAGATGATTTCCGTCATGATGCCCGGCTCCGTCATCGTGGACGTGGGGATCGACCAGGGCGGGGTCATGGAGACCTCGCGGCCCACGACGCATAGCGACCCGATTTACCAGGTGGACGGCGTGATCCATTACTGCGTCGCCAACATGCCGGGGGCGGTCGCCCGGACGTCCACCTTCGCCTTGACCAACGCCACGTTCCCCTACGCCCTGGAACTGGCGCAAAAGGGTTTTAAAAAAGCCGTCCGCGACAACCCGCCGTTGAGGATGGGGGTCAACGTGTATAAAGGCGCCGTGACGCATCCCGCCGTGGCGGAGGCTTTGGGCAAGGAGTACGTCCCCCTGGACAGGATTTTGAGTTGAAGGGGATCGCGGAGCGGGAGGCCGTCCTGCGCTACGGTTTACGCTTAGAGCGTCTAATAAAATGAAGTCCTCCCTCCCCCTACAAGGGGGAGGTCAGGTGGGGGTGAAAAGCCGGGCAGGCGCCCGGAGGCAACACAGCGATGACGCCGGGGACGCCCCCGGTGGGCAATGCCGCCCCGCGCTTGCGCCGGGGCGGTAATGAATCCGGCGTCAGCCTGAGGCGGTATCGGGTCCAGCGTTCACGCTGGTCACCCTCCCCCAGCCCCCTCCCTGGAAGGGAGGGGATAATTTTTGCGTCTAGTCAATCGGCTTATTTTGTTAGACGCTCTTGGAATTTCAACCCTGGCGTTATCATGTCGAACCCCGGTTTCGTCCACCTGCATTTGCATTCCTTTTACAGCCTGCTGGATTCGTCCCTGCGGCTGGACGCCCTGTTCGCCCGGGCGGAGCAGTTTAAAATGCCCGCCGTCGCCCTGACCGACCACGGCAACCTGTTCGGCGCGGTGGAGTTTTACAACGCGGCGAAAAAGCGGGGGATCAAGCCCATCATCGGTTGCGAGGCGTACGTGGCGCCCGAAAGCCGCCTGGACAAGTCCTCGAACCACAACCTGCGCGACGCGTCGTACCACCTGGTCCTGCTGGCGCAAAACGAGACGGGATACAAAAACCTGTTGAAGCTGGTCACGGCGGGTTACCTGGAAGGGTTTTACTACAAGCCGCGGATCGACAAGGAACTGCTCGCGCAACACGCGGAAGGGTTGATCGCCCTGAGTTCCTGCTCGCGCGGGGAGGTGGCCCACAACGTCAACAAGGAGAACGTCCCCCGCGCCGTCAAGATCGCCGCGCAATACAAGGAGATCATGGGGGACGGCAATTTCTTCCTCGAATTGCAATACCACAAGCAGGAGTACCAGGAAAAGATCAACAAGGAACTGATCGAGATCGGCAAGACGTTGTCCATCCCCCTGGCGGCGACCAACAACTGCCATTACCTCGACCGCAAGGACGCGCGCGCGCATGAGATCCTCCTGTGCCTGCAGACGGGCAAGACCATCAGCGACCCCTATCGCATACGCTATCCCGGCGACGAGTATTATTTCAAATCGCCCCAGGAGATGGCCGAGATGTTTGGCGATGTTCCGGGCGCGATCGAAAATACGCTCGCGATCGCCGAGCGGTGCGGGCTGAAGATCGAGTTTGGCCGGTTGAACCTGCCGGAATACCCCGTGCCCGATAGTTTCACCCTGGAGAGCTACCTCGATGACCAGGCGCGCGCCGGGCTCCGGCAACGGTTCGAGGCCATGGAACGGAGAGGCGTCAGCTTTGACCGCGGGGTCTACGAGACGCGGTTGGAGGAGGAACTCAAGATCATCCGCCGGATGGGGTATCCGGGTTATTTTTTGATCGTCTGGGACTTCATCCGCTACGCGCGGGAGAAAAACATCCCCGTCGGGCCGGGCCGGGGGTCCGCCGCCGGGAGCCTGGTCGCGTATGCCCTGCGGATCACCGACCTGGACCCGATCCCCTACGACCTCCTGTTCGAGCGGTTTTTGAACCCGGAACGCGTGAGCCTGCCGGACATCGACATCGATTTTTGCAAGGACGGACGCGACGAGGTCATCCGTTACGTGACGGAGAAATACGGCGGCAACCAGAACGTCACCCAGATCATCACCTTCGGAAGCATGAACGCCAAGGGCGTGATCCGCGACGTCGGCCGCGTCCTGGACATGCCCTACGGCGAGGTGGACAAACTCGCCAAGCTCGTCCCCAACAGATTGAACGTGACGTTGCAGGACGCGTTCAAGGAAGAGCCCAAGTTCGGCGAGCTACGCAAGGAAAACGAAAAGGTGCGGGAGTTGCTGGACATCGCCGTGAGCCTGGAGGGGCTTCCGCGGCACTGCTCCACCCATGCGGCGGGGGTGGTCATTTCCCCCCGGCCGCTGACGGAGTTCCTGCCCTTGTACAAGGGGGGCGACGACGAAATCGTGACCCAGTTCGCCATGGGCCACATCGAGAAACTGGGCCTGCTGAAAATGGATTTCCTCGGCCTGCGGACGCTCACCGTCATCCACAACGCCCTGCGGCTCATAAGGGAGTCCCGCGGCGTGGAACTGGATATCGACGCCGTCTCCAAGGACGACCCGGCCGTGTACAAGTTGCTGGGGGAGGCGCGCACGCTGGGGGTGTTCCAGTTGGAAAGCTCGGGCATGCGCGACCTGTTGAAGAAGATGAAACCCGACTGTTTCGAGGACATCATCGCCCTGCTGGCCTTGTACCGTCCCGGCCCCCTCGAAAGCGGCATGGTGGACGACTACGTCCGGCGCAAGCACGGGACGCAGGAGGAGAAGTACGAACTCCCGCAATTGAAAAGCGTCCTCCACGAGACGCGCGGCGTCATCCTGTACCAGGAGCAGGTGATGAAGATCGCCAGCGTCCTCGGCGGGTTTTCCCTGGGCGACGCCGACCTCCTGCGCCGCGCCATGGGCAAGAAGAAGCCGGAGGAGATGGCCCAGCAGAGGGAAAAGTTCCTCGACGGGTGCAAGGCGAACCGGATTCCCCCGCCCAAGGCGGAAAAGATGTTCGACCTCATGGAGAAGTTCGCCGGATACGGCTTCAACAAGTCGCACAGCGCCGCCTACGCCCTGGTTTCCTACCAGACGGCCTACCTGAAGGCCCATTATCCGCTGGAGTTCTTCGGCGCCTTGATCACCAGCGAAATGGACGACGCCGACAAGGTCCTCCGCTATATCAACGATTGCCGGTCCATGGGGATCAGCATCGTGCCGCCCGACGCGAACGTCAGCCGGAAGGATTTTTCGGTGTCCGACAACAAGCTGGTATTCGGCCTCGGGGCGATCAAGAACGTCGGTTTCGCCGCCATCGACTCCATAATCGAGGTCCGCGGGAAACTGGGCCGGTTTTCCGCCCTCAGGGAGTTCTGCGAAAACGTCGATTTGCGGCTGGTCAACAAACGGGTGATCGAAAGTCTGATCAAAAGCGGCGCACTGGATTCGTTCGGCGAAAGCCGGGCCGGGATGTTTCGCGATTTGCAGGCCGCCATGGAACTGGGGCAGTCCCGGCAACGGGACCGGTTACTGGGTCAGGCCAGCCTTTTCGACGTCCTCGACGAGCCCGCCAGCCAGCCTGCCAGCCGCGGCGGACCGGCGCAGGAGTGGGGCGACCAGGAACGGTTGAAATTCGAAAAAGAAACCCTTGGCTTTTACGTTTCGGGGCATCCCCTGTCGCGTTTCACGAAAGACCTTGCCTGGTTTACCGACGCCACCTCGGTCACCGTCGCGGAGGAAAAGAGCGGCAAAGTGGTGAGCCTCGGCGGCGTTGCCGGCAAAGTCCTGACCAAGACCACGCGCCGGGGCGACAAGATGGCCATCGTCACGCTGGAGGACCTCCAGGGGACGGTCGAGGTGATCCTGTTCCCGGAGTTGTATGCCCAATGCGCGGAGATCCTCGCCGGGGACGAGCCTATCCTCGTCAAGGGCGAGGTCGACTCGGAAGGGAACCTGCCGAAAGTGCTCGCCAAGGAGGTCCTGCCGTTGGCCGACGCCAAGAAGCATTGGAAGGGCAAAGTGCATATCCAGGTCCGCACCCCCGGTCTGGAACGGGAAACCCTGCTTGCCGTCAAACGGATTTTGGAGCCGCATAAAGGCGCGAACGAAATGTGGTTGCATTTGATATTCCCCGATCGGACCCGCAAAATCAAAACGGACATGAAAATCCAGCCTTCGGACGAGGTCGTGAGCCAGGTCGAGGCCGTGCTAGGTCAAGGATCCATCCACTTCGAATGAGAGGTCAGCGGAAAACGGGGCGCGACGGCCTCGTGCATTCACGTCATGGCGGTTATTTGCCGCTTTTGATCGTTATTCCATGTCATATCCCCGGCAGAAGGCGTTTTTGACGGGGGTCGTACGCCAATCGATTGATTTTTAATGGGTTATTGTTGCCCGTTGAAATATTGACAACCCCAATCTTTTTCTCTGATTTCAGGGTCATTATGAGATAATGCTAATGGGATTTGCCCCGATGGGGCGGTCATTTTGGCGAATGCGCTCCGAATTTCCTCTTATTTCAGGAGACCTATGAGTTTAGCGGTTGTCGAGATTAAAAATTACAAAGACGTATTACGCAATGGACTGACCTTGGCGACCATCGAGATGCCGCACATCCACACCCTGGAAATCGCCATGTTGGTCCGCGCCGGGTTGCGTTTCGAGACGGAGGAGGACAACGGGATTTCCCATTTCCTCGAACACATGATTTTCCGCGGCAACCGGAAGTACCCCGACTCCGTGACGTTGAGCAAGGAATTCGAGAAGATCGGCAGGGACCTGCGCGCGTCGACCATGAGCGAATACACGTTTTACGGGTTCAGCCCGCACGTCTCGCAGGTCGAGCGCGGGATGGAGTTGCTGGCGGATTTTTTCAAGGAACCGATTTTCCCCAATATCGAACTGGAGCGGGAGGTCATCCTCGAGGAGTACCTGGAGGAGATCAACGGGGAAGGGAAGAACGTCGATATCAACAACCATGCCTGCAAGCTCCTCTACAAGGGCTCCTCGCTGGCCATGCCGATCATCGGCTCCGAAAAGAGCATTCGCTCGATTACCGCGGAGATGATCCGGGAGTATTTCGAGAAATATTACAATCCCGGCAACATGGTGCTGGTGGGGGCGGGGTGCATTTCCCACGAGCGTTTCCTCGAGCTTGCCGAACGGTATTTCGCTCCGCTTCCGGTCCACGGAACGGTCGTGACCCGGGACCATTTTCAAGCCTCCATTATCGAGGACCAGAAAGAGCCCGCGGTCCTGTTTCAATACGATTCCGACAGCCAGGCGCAGTTGCAAATCTGTTTCCGTTCGGTTTCCTACAACAACCCCGATTACTACAAGATGTGCCTGATCAACAGCATATTCGACGGGGGCGTGGCTTCCCGGCTACAGAAAGCCCTGCGCGAGGACCGGGGCCTGGTTTATTCCATCGAATGCCGGGCGACGAGTCTGTCGGATACGGGCACGTTCGATTTCGACGTCCTGGTCAGCCCGGAAAAGGTTTACCTGGTCGCGCAGATCCTGTTCAAGGAGATCGCGTCTTTCCTGGAAAGCGGACCGCGGGAGGAGGAACTGGAGCATGTGAAGCGGCGCTATTCCTACGACTTGGAATTCGACCTCGACGACTCGTATAAGCAGATCATCCGCTACGGTTTTTCCGAGCTTTATTCCCACAGCGTCTCCGTGGAAGAGGAGCGGGAGATCGTCGAATCGATAACCCGGCAGGACCTGCTGGACATGGCCCGGCGGTTTTTCGCGCGCGAGAACCTGAACCTCGTCCTGGTCGGCCCCTACACCCCGGAGTTGAAACAGGACCTGGAAAACCTGGCCCGCCAGTTCAATTCCTACAGCCCTTCCCAGAGTCATGATTCTTAAGAGTCTCTAACAAAGTGAACCGATTGTCTGGACGCGCGAATACCTCCCCTCCCTTGAGGGAGGGGGCTGGGGGAGGGTGGGCTGACCAGCGTGGACGCTGGACCCGATACCGCCTCAGGCTGACGCCGAGGGCGGCCGGCGTGACGCCGGATTCATTACCGCCCCGGCGCAAGCGCGGGGCGGCATTGCCCACCGGGGGCGTCCCCGGTGTCATCGCCGCGTTGCCTCCGGGCGTTTGTCCGGCGCCCCCGCATAACCTCCCCCTTGTTAGGCGCGCCAGGTTTTTTGGGCGCGGACGGGCAATCGTTTGGCTCCTTCTCGCGGCCGGAGTGTGTTTTGCCGCGGGGTGCGGCGCGGACGATTCCTATCTCGCCAGTTGTAAAAAAGACGGCGGTTGCGACAAGACCCTCGAGGTCATGAAAGTGTCCGGCCCCATCCCCGGCGCGGGCGACCCGTTTTGGACCTCGCCCGGCGGACCCAGGGAAATCGCGGCGGAACTGGGGCCGCAACTCATCGCCAATCCCCAGTGGCCCAATCCCTCCATCAAAAAAGCGGCGTTACGCGCGGTCCGGAGCGAATCCGAGATAGCCATCTTCGCGGAATGGGAGGACGCTACGGAAAATGCCGAATCGACGCCAGGCGGACAATACACGGACCAGATCGCGTTGCTGTTCCCTTTGGGCGGAGGCGGCGAACTGCCTCCCATCACCATGGGCGCGGAAGGACGCGAAGTCAACGTCTGGCAATGGAAAGCGATGTGGCAGAAGGCCTTGGCTTTGAATCCGGCCGGGATTGAGGACGCGCCCGGTTCCTTGGAGTTACCCGCGAAACGGCTCTCCCCCGTCGAGGATTTAAACGCCGAAGGTTTTAGCACGCTTACCCGGCAGGAGCGTCAAGACGTCTTTGGAAACGGGGTTTGGTCCGGCGGCGCATGGCGGGTGGTTTTCAAACGGGCCCTCTCGGATTCCGATCCTCGGGACGTCCGGTTCAAAGGCCCCATCCCCATGGTCGTGGCCGTTTGGGACGGGGGCAACCGCGAGACCAACGGTCAAAAAGGTCTCTCCAACTGGATACTGTTGAACTTTTCTTGAGGACCTCCATGCCTCCAAATGGGGAGCCGCTCCCTGAAATTGCGGAATGACCGGCGAGGGAGCGAAGCAAAATACCTGGATTCATGCCGCCGTGTTGGCGGTTATGTATGTTCTGACCCGGTGCGTGGACCTGCTGTCCCTGCCCATGTTCAACGACGAGGCGATTTACATCCGCTGGGCGACGCTGGTCCGCGAGGACCCCACCCGGCTGTTCATTTCCTCCATCGACGGCAAATCGCCTCTGTTCACCTGGTTCAACGCCCTGACCCTCGGTTTGTTCGACGACGTCTTGTTGTCGGGACGGGCTGTTTCCGTGTTGGCCGGGGCTTTTGCCGTGGCGGGGATTTATCTCGTCGGCAAGACGCTGTATTCGCCTTCCGCCGGTTTTTCAGCGTCCGCGATGTATCTTCTTTTCCCTTTTTCCACGATCCACGACCGCATGGCCCTGATGGACACGATGGCGACGGCGTTCGTGGTCTGGCTGTTTTATTTCATATTCCGGTTTGCGCGGGAGGAGAACGTTTTCCGGAACGGGATCGCGATGGGGTTGGCGATGGGGCTGGGGTTTCTGACCAAAACGCCGGTCCTGATGTTTTTTATTTTCCCGGTCCTGGGCCTGCTTTTTTTTTCGGATTACAAGAACCCGAGGTCATGGAAAGGCTTGGCTGTCGCATACGCGGCCGCTTTGATCGTCATGGCGCCATATTTGTCATACGAGCCCCCGACGCACACCGCCGGCACCAGCAAAGTTTTGCACAACGCGCACATTTGGGATTCCCTGGCGGCCCTTCTCAAGCTTGAAGACTCCCCATTATTTGCCAACATAAAAGGTTTGCTCGGCGACCTCTGGGCCTACGTCACCTGGCCGTTGGCGCTGATCTTCGCGGTTTCCGCGTTGCGGGTGTTCAAGACCCGCGACCGGAAGGAAGTTTTTCTTTTCTTGTGGTTTTTGATTCCTTCGGCGGCCATCGCCGTTTTGGGAAGAGTGGTCTATTCGCGATATTATCTGTTCGCGGTCCCTCCCGTCGCCTTGCTGTCCGCCATGACTCTGGCCAAATTGTCCGGCGCCATTTTCGCCAAATGGGAGTACGCCGCGGCGGTAAGGCGCTTCCGGCCGGCGATTTCATTTGGCGCCCTGGGTCTGGTTTTGCTTCCGGCGGCCTGTTTCGACTACAAGCTGATCCGTTCGCCGGAGTCGGCGGGGTGGGTTGAACAAGACCGCTGGCAGTACGCCGATAGCGAGTATTCAGGGTATGGGATAAAGGAGGCGGTGGATTTCTTTGTCGGCGTGGCGCGGGAAAAGCCCGTCGTGGTGTTCGTCACCGAAACCTGGGGAATGCCCGGCGACGCTCTTCACCTTTATCTGCGGGACCGGCCCAACATCCAGGTGTATGAAGCGTGGTGGTTTACGACCATGCCCGTCGTGCCGGCGAATATAGAAAAGTTCAAGGTGTTCAAATCGAAATACGACAGGGGCTACACCGCCACCCTGAATATGAGCGATTTGAAAAACAAAGAGGTGTATTTCGTGGACCGGGACCACGTTTCCCCTCCCGCGGTATTGATGGAGCGTAATCCCAATCTGAAACGGATCCGGTCGTTCAAAAAACTGGAGGACGGCCATTCCTTCAGCGTCTACCGGTTGGACCCCTCCATACAACTCTATGTCCCGATCGCCCCGCCGCAAGCCAGGCCTTGAGGAGGTGACAGCTGATCTATTTTGTACGGAATTCCTTGAGGCGGGTGTGATCGACAAGCTTGCCAAGAGTTTTGACTGTAAAGACCTTCCCCTTGGTAGCGAGGATCATTTTCTTCATGTCTTCCCGGCGGACTCCGAAGCCCCGTCCGCCAATGCACGCAATGACTTCATATTTCGGGCGGTCCTTCGATCGTCCCGCGAGGCTCAGTTCGCCGAGGTGTTGTATGCGGGTAACCTTGTCACGCGCCGTTCCATCGTCCTCGGTGATCTTCGCCTCGATAATTATTTGTGGGTTGAATTCGCTCGGGATAATGAAATCCGGCGTCTGATCGAATCCTTCAATACGTTCGGCGCGTTTTGTTTTTCGGAAGCTGATGCCTGCGCTGGACAGAACCTCCTCAATGGCGGATTCGAGACTATCTCCGACCAATTCACTTACCGAATCGCGATGACCGGCGAAAGGTCTTCCGAGAAAACGCTCGTAAAGCAACATGGCGTAAGGTACGCCCATGCCAGCGAGATTCGAGATGCTCTCGATGCCGCGTTTTGTGTCTGCCTTGTCCAGTCGATGTAATTGGTCCGCATCCACTTTCGGAACTCCTTCCGAGAGCAGGTGGCAAGCTGTCTCCACAAGCGCTTTGAGCCGTTCTTTCGTCACCCCATTGGCGTTGATAGGTGTCTCCGGGGCGATCCGAACCTTGCGGTCAAGGGAGCGGACGAATCCCTGGGCGACAGTGGTACCGGTTCTCTGTGTGGTCACGTAGCCCCATTCTGGCGGTGTGAAACCGAGCATGGTACGTAGCACTACAATCGAAATCGGTTCCCGCAAGGTTACGGCGAGAACGGTCGATGATTCGAACTTTGACAACCCCTTGGTCGCGGTCTTCAGCGCCTCGTAACCACGCTCGAAGATGGGATATTCGATGAATCCGGTTCCCTTGGGCATGACGAGGAATTCCGATTCGAGGCAGGAAAATACGGCATCGACATAGCCTTCCGGATTCTTCAGTACCTCATCGAAGGTGACTTCAAAAGGATACGTTGGCATATCCGGCTCCGTATTCTTCTGCGTCCTCGCGCATGGCGAATAGGGGGGTGTCATGGCAAGAATCGCGCAATTCGCCAATGTGTTTTTCGACCTCGGGCCATCCGCCGAAGTCTTGTAGCCAGTCGTCTACCATTGAAATTCTCTTGGTTGTGTCGGTCCTCTTGTCCCAACCGCTTCGAAGGTTCCATATCGCTAGGCGCGCGAGGTGGCCGTAAGCGATGCATCTGGTGTCGCCCAAGGAAGGCTTCACATTGCCTTTCCGAAGTTCAGCTAAGTCTTCGGTCACGAGTTCGGCGATCCCCTTGGGAGAACTTGGCAGACTCTTTCTTGAAACCGCTCCGGTTGACCTGCAGACGAATACAGTGTCGATAATGGATGACCCGGTTCCGTTAATGTGGATGGAAGCTCCCATCTCCGCAGGGCATGGTAACGAAGCGGAACACGTCAGGCTGGAGTCGAGAATCGCCACGGCAACCGGCAAATACGCATGGAGCGCGTTGTGATGGTAGGTAAAGGCCAAAGGGGCTCCCGGCTTCAATGCGGCCGCCATCCGCTGAAAGGCGGAGGAGAGTCCTTCGGTGAAATGCTCCAGGTCTCTGCCCATGTCCAGGTTACCGGTTAACTCTTGGCTGTTTCTCGTCGATTTCATCCTGAAGGCCTCGACGTTTTCGCCAACCAATCGTCGTAGCCAGACGTAACAGAAATCCATCAGTTCCGCATATTGGACGTTGCCGAAATAGGGGGGATCGGTGAATACCGCATCGAGAGAAGAAGCTGGTAGGTCGACCGCCGCCGCATCCGCGCAATGGATGTCCACTTTCCGGCCTACCCCATTCCCCCCCCCATTGAGACGGTCGCCGATCCATTCGCCTTTGATCGGCACCACCTCTTTTCGGTGTCCCCGATGTCTCACCTCGAACGGGGCGTCACAGTAAGACTTCGCCTTGCGAAACTTCTCGATAATGTTCTTCCATCCGCCGCTTCCTACACAGATGTTCTTGTTTGGGTCCGTAATCCCCAGAAAATTGGACTCGCATTGAATAAGGCCGACGGGGAACCCATGCACGGAGAATATGTCCAGGGACTTCAGGGCCATGGTGTCGTATCGGCAGAGCATGTTTTGGTAGCGCAGAAGATCGGATAGGTTTGTCGCCAGGGCGTTCCGAACACGTTTGTTTGTCGTCTTTGCAATGATCCGTGCGGAAAGTTCGAGCCCCAGGAGTTGCCGGGCATTGAACATTTCGCGGTAGCGCCGGTATCCCCATCGATGGAGCCGGTTCGTCTCGTCGCCAGAGGGGATTTCGTCGTTTGGAACGAAACGAGGGCGGGTCATCACCCATTTCTTTTCGGATTCCGCTACCCGAGAATGGTCTTGGTCGTCAGGCGCCTTGAAGAACCGTCCGCTATGCCCTTTCTTGCAACAAAAGCAATGATATTCGATTGCGAACAGACGGTGTCCCGGAGGCCCGAGTTCCGCGTCGGGGAAAACATTGCCTGCTCCGCAACGGGAACACTCGCACCGGTTCCGGTTTGCCGGGCTGTTCGAAGCAAGGACGATGCCACAATGACGACACTTGCCTGGATTGCTTTTATTGTCCGCTTCCGTCAGTTGACCACAGGATGAGCATACGAAAACGTGTTTCGGGTGCCTCGCATCAGTGGCAAGAAGATAACCGGGAAACAGGTCTATATCCTTACCGCACTCACGACATTGAATCACTTTCACCCAAAGGAAGTACTTCACTTGGGCGTTTTCGTCTCCGCAGAAAATGCATCTTGTGCAGTACAGGCGGCCGATTTCTTTTTCGAGTTCCTCGCGCAGGGAGTCAGATGCTTTACCATAGTCGGTTAAGTCGAGATGCTCGATTTCCTGCTTTACGATCCAGTAGGACATCGGGTTGATATCGAAACCGACGACATCGCAACCGACCCGATTTGCTTCCAAAAGAGGTGTCCCGCCGCCCATGAAGGGATCGGCTATACGGATGCCCGGGAAGTTATTTGGCCCATAAAATGCCTCGCGAAGCTGACAATCCGAAAACTCGGACAATAAAAGCCCCCGAAACAGCGTACCCGGTCTGCGTGCGAACCATTTATGCACCGCTATGATTGGGCGGTAATTCTGTTGAATCTGCTTTTCCCTGAGGGCAAGGTCGGCGATGAACGGTATGTCGAAGTTCTTCTCGATCATTGATCAACGCCTCCCTGCTCCTGGTTGGCTACTGCGGGGTCCCACCGCTTCATCCATTCGTCAGTTGCGTCACGGTCGAAAGGCCGCTGGTTGCCAGCCTTGGATGCTGGGAAATTATCATCTTGGGCTATGCGGTAGAGCTTAGTCCGGCCCATCTTCAGATATGAGAGTTCGTCCATGTTTGACCACTGACCTCGATCCATTGAAAACCCTTTGACAGGTTACGTTCTTCCAAAAAACAATAACACATGTGGCAAGTGGACGGGTCTTTACTTGATGCTCATTCGCGCGATGTTGCCAACGGACGCTCAGTCCGTCACCGCGCCGAGGGAGGCGGAGGACACCTGTTTCGCGTACTTGGCCAAGACGCCCCGTTGGTACTTGATGGGCGGCGCCTGCCATCCGGCCTTCCGTTTTTGCAGTTCCGCGTCGCTCAGGTTGGCTTGCAACAGGCGCCGGCCGATGTCGATGACGATCGGGTCGCCTTCCTTCAGCAGGGCGATGACGCCCCCGACCTGCGCTTCCGGCGCGACATGGCCGACGACCAGGCCGAACGTTCCCCCGGAGAACCGGCCGTCGGTGATGAGGCCCACTTTCTCCCCCAGGCCCTTACCGACGAGGGCAGACGTCGGCGCGAGCATCTCGCGCATCCCCGGGCCGCCCCTAGGCGCTTCATTGCGGATGACGATCACGTCGCCGGGGTTGATTTTGTCCTGGATGATGGCGTCCAGGCATTCCTCCTCGGAATTGAAGATGCGGGCGGGGCCTTCCAAGCGGTCGATTTTGATCCCGGAAA
>JACRGP010000180.1 GCA_016217765.1 Nitrospinota bacterium
TGGAGTATAGCAAAGATTGACGCTGGGGCAACGGGGATTTGCATGGAAACGCGGCGAGTAAAGGAGTTTGAGTCGCGGGCGATTTTATGTTATATAAAATAGAAGGACCCCAACTGATATTTTGAGCGTTATCTCGCCCAAGGCGGGTTTTGAATTCCCTCAAAGTTGAAACTTTTCTTGTCCCAACCGCATTTTCGAACGAACGATCGCCTTGTGGGTTAAACAGGCATTCAGAGATTACTACAAACCGAGGCTTCGCCGGGAGTTGAAACGCGATCCGACTCAAGAGGAGATGGACCGCCGTTTCGAGGAGATCTATGCTGGGATCAACCTCACGCTGTTGGTTGGCAGACAGCGCGGCGTCGTCGTCGCTTTCCACGAGATCGCCAGGATTTCGAAAGAGGAGTTCGACCGGTTCCGGGACCATCCCGAGCAGTACCTTTGCGAGCGTTTCGGCGGCGGGAATTTCAAACTGAATTTTTACGAAGGACCTTCTTTTATCACGACGGTGAATTTCAAGCCCAAGGGCGAACCCAAGTGGGAACACTTGGTCCCGAAGGCCTGACCCTTCCCTTTCTCCGCGAATTTCATGACCCAGGTATTGCGCGAACGCGCCCCACATAACGCTTCCCCCATGGCCCGTTTGCAAACCCTTCTGGAACGGCTGGAGGGTAACGAGTCCGTCGTTTCCGTCGAGGGGCTCCATGGGGCTTCGCGCGCCCTGTTTCTGGCGCAACTGCTGAACGCGACCGGCGCGGCGCACTCCATGCGCCCTCTCCTGATCGTTGTCCGCGACCAGATTACCGGCGAGTCGTTGCTCGGCGATTTGCAGTATTTCCTCCAGCGCGAAAAACTCAAGGAGACGCCCCGGTTTTTCCCGGCCTGGGAGCTTCTGCCCTACGAGCGCCTGTCGCCGTTGAGCGAGATTTCCGGCGAGCGCCTGGAAATCCTCGACCGGTTGGCGAACGGCTCCTGTCCCTTGTTGATCGCCCCCGTCGAGGCGCTCATGCAATACGTTCTCCCCCGGTCTGTTCTAAAGAAACTGACTTATCTCGTCCGCAAGGGGGACAGCGTCGAAAGGGAGTTTTTGCATGCCTGTCTCGTGGACAACGGTTATTCCCGGAACAGCCTCGTCGAGGAACGGGGGGAGTTCAGCCTGCGCGGGGACATCCTCGACATTTTCCCGCCCGCCGGCCTGAACCCCGCGCGCGTCGAGTTTTTCGGCGACGAGGTGGAGTCGATCCGCGTCTTCGACGTCAATTCGCAGGTTTCCCTGCAAGAGGTCTCCGAGTTGAAGATCCTGCCCGCGCGGGAGATTTGCCTGAGCCAGAGCGAAAAGGAGCGCGGCATCGAGAACATCGTCGCCCGCGCCAAGGAGGATGGGATAGACCGGGTTTACTGGCAGGACCTCGAGGAACGGATCCGCTGTCTGGGCGGTTTTTCGGGGATCGAGACGCTGGCCCCGTTCTTTTATCCGGAAATGGAGACCGTCTTCGATTACCTGCCCGAAAACGCGCTGATCGCGCTGGACGAGGAGGAGTTGGTCCGCGCGAAATGCGCCGAGTACCGCGGTCTGGTCCAGGTCGAATACCGGCGCGCCCTGGAGCGCCGGGATGTTGTCCCTCCGCCGGAGGATTTTTATCTGGGACCGGAGGAGTTTTCCGGCCGCCTGCGCGGAAAACACCGCATTTCCCTCGGCGCCCTCCGGCTCTCCGAGGACGGGGAGCGGAACGCCGTCCAGTACCAGGTCAAACCGTGTCCGTCGGTCCGGGGACAGTTCGAGGTTTTCGCCGAGCATGTTTCCCGGTGGAAGGAGGAAGGGTATCGGGTCGTCGTCGTCGCTCCCGCCAAGGGGCAGGCCCGCCGCGTCCACGAATTGCTCCAGAGTTTCGATCTGGGCGTCGACGTCGATCTGGGGCTGATCAGCGCGGGGTTTCAGTTCCCGGACCTGAAAAAAGCGTTCGTGGCGGAGCACGAGATTTTCGGCAAGACCCACAAACACCGTCACCGCAGACGGCCCAAATCGATGAGTTTCCAGCGCGGGTTCAAGGACCTCAAGCCCGGGGATTTCCTGGTGCACATCGATTATGGGATCGGCAGGTACGCCGGGACGCGCGAACTGCAAACGGGCGTCGGCGGCGGCGAGTTCATGGAAATCCTGTACGCGGACGACGAAAAACTGTACATCCCCATGGACGGTCTGGCGCACATCCAGAAATACGTCGGCTCGGCGGAGACGCCCCCGCCGCTGAGCAAGCTGGGCGCCGTGACCTGGAAACGGCAGAGGGACAAGGTCAAGGAATCGATACGCGAGATGGCCGAGGGGCTCCTCAAGCTCTATGCGGCGCGGGAACTGGCCGAGACGAAGGGATGCGTGGGCGATCCGGCGTTGATGCGGGAGTTCTCCGATTCGTTCGAGTACGAGGAGACGGAAGACCAGATGAAGGCCATCGAGGAGGTGTGCGCGGACCTGGAAAGCCCCAAGCCCATGGACCGGCTCGTGTGCGGCGACGTGGGTTACGGCAAGACGGAAGTCGCCATGCGGGCCGCCTTCAAGGCGGTCCTGGAGAAACGGCAGGCGGCGGTCCTGGTCCCCACCACCATCCTGGCGCAACAGCATTTGAACACCTTTCGCGAGCGGTTCCGCGCGTATCCCGCCAATATCGAGATGGTCAACCGGTTCCGCTCTCCGCGGGAGCAGAAAGACATCCTGGCCAGGCTGAGGAACGGGGAGGTGGACATCATCATCGGCACGCACCGGCTGTTGTCGCAGGACGTCAAGTTCGCCAATCTGGGCCTCATCATTATCGACGAGGAACAGCGGTTCGGGGTCAAGCACAAGGAAAAGTTGAAACAGTTGCGCGCCACCGTGGACATCCTGACCCTGTCGGCCACGCCCATCCCGCGCACCCTGCATTTTTCCCTGATGGGCATCCGGGACCTGAGCGTCATCGAAACCCCGCCCAACGACCGGCTGGCCATCAAGACGTTCGTCCGCAAGTTCGACGACAACATCGTCCGGGAGGCGATCCTGCGGGAACTGGACAGGGGAGGGCAGATCTATTTCGTCCACAACAAGGTGAAGAGCATCCATTCGGTGGCCGAGATGCTGAAAAAGATCGTCCCCCACGCGCGGATCGGCATCGCCCACGGGCAATTGCACGAGCACGCGCTGGAAAGGGTCATGCGGCAGTTCATCGACAAGGAAATCGACCTGTTGCTCTGCACGTCCATCATCGAATCGGGGTTGGACATTCCCTCGGCCAACACCATCGTCATCAACCGGGCGGACCAGTTCGGGCTGGCCCAGCTATACCAATTGCGGGGCCGGGTGGGGCGGTACAAGCATCAAGCCTACGCCTATCTCCTGATCCCGGGGGTCATGGCCGTGTCCGAGGAGGCCAGGAAAAGGCTGACCGCCATCGAGGAGATGAGCGAACTCGGGGCCGGGTTCCAGTTGGCGGCCCGCGACATGGAAATCCGCGGGACCGGCAACATGCTGGGACACAACCAGTCCGGACATATCAATACCATCGGGTTCGACCTTTATTGCAAGTTGATCGAGGATACCGTGAAGGAAATGCGCGGGGAGAAGATCGAAAGCCGGATCGAGCCCGAGGTGGATGTCCAGATCAAGGGTTTCATCCCGAAGGACTATATTCCCGACCTGAACCAGCGGCTGGAGGTCTACCGGCGCCTGCTCCTGGTCGGCGACCTCGAAGCCCTCCGGAACCTGGAGGAGGAGCTTGCGGACCGCTATGGGGCCCTGCCCGAACCCGCGCAAAAACTGGCGGCCCTGTTGAGAATAAAGGTCCTCTGCCAGAAACTGCGCGTTTCCAAGGCGATTTTGAGGGTTGACACGGTTTATCTGAATATAGAGCCGACCACGCCCATGTCTTCCGGAAAGGCGGCGGGTTGTTTGGATAAACGGCTCAGGTTCGCGTCCGAATACCGGATGACCCTGGTCCTTGACCGGAAGGGTTGGAAACAGGATGTCGAAATGCTGACGAGTTATTTGGAGAAATTAGCGGAGGCTTGCGATGAGCGCGCTAAAAACTGAGACCCGTCTGGCCGGGCGAGCGCCCGGAGGCAATTTGCCAAGCCCGGATAGCCCGCGATGGCGGCGTATCGCCGCGGATAATTCCGCCTCGGCGCAAGCGCGAGGCGGCGTTGCCCCCGGGGGCCTCCCCGGCGTCACGCTGGCCGGGTTGGCGATCGGGGTTCTCTGCATAGGGTTTGTTTTGGGGTCCATGGGCTGTTCCAAACCGTCCAACTCCGTCTCGAAGAGTTCAGACAAAACCGTTTTGGCGACCGTCAACGGACAACCCGTTTCCGTCGAGGTTTTCAGGAAGGAACTGAAACAGCTGGAACGGAAGTTCCGTCTTGAGGAAAGCCCCGAGTTCACGCCGGAACAAATCCTGTGGTTGAAAACCAACGCCCTGAACCAGATCGTTCGCACGATGTTGTTCCAGCAAGAGGCGGCTAAATATGAAATCCAGGTCAGCAATGAGGAGTTCGAGGAAACGCTGATGAGGATGAAAAACGAATACCAGGACGATTCGTTTCAGAGGTATCTGGACATGGAGAACATCACCCGCCAGGAATGGGAGAACAAGTTAAAAAACAATCTGTTAATAAAAAATTTGATTAACAAGGCGGTCAATAGTAAAGTATCCGTAAGCGAGGGCGAGGTGAGGGAATATTTCGACCGGCATCCCGACGAATTTCAAAAGGGAGACCAGGTGCGCGCTCTCCACATCATGTTGGAAACGGAGGATGAAGCGCGCAAGATGCTGAAGCAGTTGTCCGCGGGCAAGAAGGATTTCTCGGAACTCGCGAAGGAGCATTCCCTGGGCCCCGAAGGCGCCAGGGGAGGCGACTTGGGTTATTTTGAAAAAGGCCACATGCCCGAGGAGTTCGACGATATTTTCAAGTTGAAGATCAACGAAACCAGCGACATCATCCTCACCCCCTACGGTTACCATATTTTCAGGGTAACCGACAAAAAAACCAGCCAGAAAATGAGTTTTGAGGAATCCAAAAAACAGATTCAGGGCAAGTTGTTGCGGGAACATCAGGAAAAGGCCTTTCAAGAATGGCTACGGAAATTAAGGGAAGAAGCGAGCATAGACATCAGCAATGAAGTTTTCGCGCAAATTGAATAGAGGCCGGATTTGGATTTTCGCCGCCCTTGTCTGGGGATGCGTTTCCCTGTCCGAATCCGAAGCCAGGGTCCTGGACCGGGTGGTGGCCAAGGTGAACAGCGAAATCGTCACCTTGAGCCTGCTGGAGGAAAAAGTGGCGTACCTCCGCGAAAGGGAGGGGGTCGGTCTCGACATGTCCCAGAAGGAGCTTTTCAAAACGGCCCTGAACATGATGATCGACGAAAAGTTGCAGGTCCAGGAAGGCAAACGCCTGAAGCTGGTTGTCGAGGAGGAAAGCGTCCTCAAGGCCGTGGACGATATCAAGGCCAAGAACGGGTTGACGGACAAGGACCTGGACCAAATGCTCGAACGCGAACACGCCACCGCGGAGCAGTACAAGGGCAGAATTCGCGACCAGATTTTGGTGTCCAAGGTGGTGTCTTTCCAACTGCGAAACCGGATCATTATTTCCGAAAAGGAACTCAAGGAATATTACCTCTCCCATCAGAAAGAATTCTCCGTCAGCGACATGGTCCGCGCGCGCCACATTTTGTTTATTTTCGACCCCGGCACGAGCGAAGCGCAGAGACGGGCGAAATCCAAATTGGCCGAGCAAGCCTTGGCAAACATACGGGCGGGCGAGGATTTCGCCCAGGCGGCGAAAAAATATTCCGAGGACGTTTCCGCCGGTTCGGGAGGCGATCTGGGACTATTGGAGCGGGGCAAATTGGCGCCCGCGTTCGAGCAGGCGGCGTTCAAACTGCAACCCGGCGAAGTGAGCGATATCGTTAATACCCCATACGGTTTGCATATCATAAAAATCGAGGAGTTTGTCCCGGGAAAGGTCAAGCCTTACAACGAGGTGAAACCGGAAATCGACCGCATCCTGTTTTCCCAGAAAAGGGGGAAGGAATACAAAGCCTGGATGGATGAATTGAGAAAGGCCGCCTTTATCGAAATAGCGTTGTTTGAAAATTCCCAGGGCAAGGAAGACCGTCCCAACGGCGAGGACAAAAATAAAATAGAAAGCGAGCCGGCGGAAAAACGGACGGCGGACCGGGAATCCGGGTCCGGCCCCGTTGTGTCGGAAAAAAAGAATAAATCCGGGAAAGAAGCCTCCTCTCCGAAATACCGCCGGGAACAGCCGAAACCGGCGCAAAGCGTCCTGGCCGGAAACCCGTCTCCCAAGAAGCGTCCAGCGGCCTCCCCCCCAGTCATACATGAGGACGACAGTCAAGAAGCGGGTCTGGATTTCGAAACCATGGAAAAGAAATTGATCGATTACAAGGAATTGAGAGAGCAGAAGGTCATTTCCGAGGCGGAATACCAGAAGCGAAAACGGCGGTTGCTCAACCAGTTGTAACGGCGGTTTTTTTACGAAAAGCGCATAAGCGTTTTTTTCCCCGCGTCCCGAACCCCGCAAAACTCCCCCCTGTCTTTGTATTGGATCGCCCTTCGGCCCCGGAGCCACTATGAATATGAGCGTTTTATTGGATAAGGTCAGACAGGCCATCGTCTCCCGGCGGATGTTCGAACCGGGCGATAGGGTCGTCGCGGCCGTTTCCGGCGGGGCGGATTCGACGGCCCTCTTGTGTCTCCTCGCGGAATTGCGCCAGGAGTTGGGCATTTCCCTGTGCGCGGCCCACCTCAACCACATGGCGCGCGGCGAAGAGTCCCGCGAGGACGCCGAATTCGTCTCCCGCCTGGCCCAGGACCTGGGGATGGAATCCTATGTCGAGGCCATCGACGTAAAAAAAGAAACAGCCGCTCTCAAGACCTCGTTTCAGGAAACCGCCCGGACTTTCCGGTACCGGTTTCTGGAATCCGTAAGGAATAAAGCCGGGGGGACGCGGATTGCCTTGGGGCATAACGCCGACGACCAGGTCGAAACCGTTTTGATGAACCTCCTCCGGGGAAGCGGGTTGAAGGGGCTGGGGGGGATGCCTCCGGTCCGCGGCAGGATCGTCCGCCCCTTGCTGGATTGCCGCCGGTCCGAGATCGAGGACTTCCTCAAGGAACGCGGTATCCCATACCGGTCCGACCGTTCCAATGCCGGACGGGATTATTTACGCAACCGTTTGCGTCTCGACCTGGTCCCGCTTCTGGAGAACGCCTACAATCAAAACCTCAAATCCAACGTCCTGGAGATGACGAGTATCCTTCAGGACGAGGACGACTGCCTTGAGGAACTCGCCCGGCGGTATTTCGAGGACTATTCCCTGGCCGCCGGTAGGGAAGGGGGGGCGGTCCTCAAGACGGAGGGGTTCGCGGAACTTCATCCGGCCATCCAGAAGCGGATGGCAAGAATGGCCATCCGCGCCGCCAAGGGCGATTTGCGGCGGATCGCCGTCCGGCACGTCCGGGAGGCCGTCGAATTGTTCGCGGATTGCAAGCGGGGGAAGCTCATCCATCTGCCGGACGGCCTGGTTATCGAACGGCGCGACCGAGAGGTGTTGTTTTACGTAAACCCAACCCGCCGTTCAAGCATCTTAATGAAGGAGCCCGCCAGCGGAGAAAGCGCCGAACTGAATGTCCCGGGTTGTACGGAAATCGCGAGCGTTGCCCTCAGGTTCAACGCCCGATTGATGCCTAAAAA
>JACRGP010000181.1 GCA_016217765.1 Nitrospinota bacterium
CAAAGGGTTTATTTTGTTATGCGCTCTTACTTATTGATTTTGTTGGCTTTTTCTTTTTTTGCCGTTAAAATAAGGCGTATGCCCAACAAACTGAAATTGATCGTCCTCCTTTTGGCAGTCGCGGTGGCCGGAGTCTGGTTCTATCAGGGACGGAAAAACGGCGACCTCCTCCAGCCGGAAACGATCCGCGTTTCCGGCAACATCGAGGTCACCGACGCCGAATTGAGCTTTAAAATCCCCGGCCGAGTGGCGGAACGTCTGGTCACGGAAGGAGAGATCGTCAAGACCGGACAAGTTGTCGCCCGGCTGGACAGTTCCGAACTCGAACGCGAGGCCGCCGTCCAGAAAGCCGGCGTCCGAAGGGCCGAGGCCGAACTCCAGGAATTGCTGAACGGTTCCCGGCCCGAGGAGATCGAACAGGCCCGGGCCGCCGCCGACAAGGCCCGGTCTTACTTGGAACAGTTGTTGGCGGGGTCGCGCCCCCAGGAAATCGCCTCAGCCGAGGCCGAAGTCGAACGGCTTAAGTCGGAGACAAACAACTTCAAGGTCGAATACGAACGCCAGGGCAAACTGGTCGAGGAAGGGTTCTCCTCCCGCGAACGGCTCGACAACGCCCGGACGCGGTTCGAAACGACGGCGGCCCAGCTTAAAACGGCGGAAGAGAAGTCGAAGCTGGTGAAAGAGGGGCCGAGGAAAGAAGAGATCGAACAAGCCCGGGCGGCCTCGAAGGAAGCCGACGAGCGGTTTGCCCTGGTCAAGGCGGGGCCGAGAAAGGAAACGATCGAGCAGGCGCGCGCCCGCCTCCAGCAGTCCAAGGCCACGCTCGCCCTGGCGGAAACCCGGCTGGGTTACGCCACTTTGTATTCCCCCATATCCGGGGTGACGCTGTCCAAGAACATCGAGCCCGGCGAATACGTCTCCGCCGGGACGCCGGTCGTCACGGCCGCCGACCTTCAAGATATCTGGTTGCGCGCCTACATCGCCGAAACCGATTTGGGCCGCGTCAAACTCGGCCAGAAAGCGCGGGTGACGACCGACACGTATCCGGGAAAGATCTACGATGGGCAGGTGACCTTCATCGCCTCGGAGGCGGAGTTCACCCCCAAGAACGTGCAAACGGAAAAAGAGCGGGTCAAGCTGATGTACCGCGTCAAAATCACGCTGTCCAATCCCCGCCTGGAACTCAAGGCCGGCATGCCCGCGGACGCCGAGATCGTCGCGCCCATGGAGCGAAAATGACGGAAGCCATCCGCGCCGAGGGCTTGACGAAGCGTTTTGGCGGACTGACCGCCGTCGACGGTCTGACGCTGACGGTGACGGAGGGCGAGATCTTCGGCCTCGTGGGACCGGACGGCGCGGGGAAAACCACCTCCATGCGGCTTCTCTCCTCCATCATGGAGCCCTCGTCGGGAGAAGCCTGGGTGGCCGGCCGCCATATCGTCAAGGAGGCCGAGGGCGTAAAAGAGCATATCGGCTACATGAGCCAGAGGTTCGGCCTGTACCAGGACCTCACCGTGCAGGAGAACATGGATTTCTACGCCGATATCCATGGCGTCCCCGCCAGGGGCCGGCGGGAAAAAATCGACCGTCTTCTGGCGGTCGGCAACCTGACGCCCTTCAAAAAGCGGCAGGCGCGCAACCTCTCCGGCGGGATGAAGCAAAAGCTCGGCCTGGCCTGCGCCTTGGTCCACACGCCGAAAGTCCTGTTCCTCGACGAGCCCACCAACGGCGTGGACCCCGTGTCGCGCCGGGATTTCTGGCGGATCCTCTACCAACTCCTCAAGGAAAAAGTCGCCATATTCCTATCGACGGCCTATCTGGACGAGGCCGAGCGATGCAACCGGGTGGGGCTTTTACACGAGGGGAAACTCATCGCCTGCGGCGTCCCCAGGGAAATCAAAAACCTGATGCGCGGGACGATCCTGGAGATACGCATCGCGGAGACGCGCAAGGCCGCCGTCCTTCTGCGGAAAATGCCGGGAGCGGTTTCGGTAGGCTTGTTCGGCGACCGGATTCATCTGGTCGCGGAAGACCCGGATACAGCCGCCCGTCAGGCGGAGTCGATTCTTTCCGGCGCTGGACTCGCGGTCCGCGGGATACGGACCATCGAGCCCACGCTGGAGGACGTCTTTGTCTCCGTCGTCGGCCGGGAGCGGAAAGGAGCCGTCGCGGATGCCTGACAACGGCGAATCTGCGGTGGTTGTCCGGGACCTGGAAAAGCGGTTCGACCATTTCGTCGCCGTGGACCGCGTCTCCTTTGAGGTCGCCAGGGGGGAGATCTTCGGTTTCCTCGGCCCCAACGGCGCGGGCAAATCCACCACGATCCGGATCCTCTGCGGGATCCTCGCCCCCAGCGGCGGCGGCGGGACGGTCGCCGGGTTCGACATCGTTTCCCAGGCGGAGGAGATCAAATCGCACATCGGTTACATGAGCCAGAGGTTTTCCCTTTACGAGGACCTGAGCGTCGATGAGAACCTGGACTTTTACGCCGGCATCTACCGCATCCCGCCCGAAAAGAAAAAAGAGCGAAAGGAATGGGCGTTGGAGATGGCCGGGCTCGCGGAACGGCGTTCCGCGCTTACCGGCGTCCTCTCCGGAGGCTGGAAACAGCGGCTGGCGCTGGGATGCGCCATCCTGCACGAGCCGCCCATCGTCTTCCTCGACGAGCCCACGTCGGGGGTGGACCCGGTCAGCCGGCGGAAATTCTGGGACCTGATCTACGACCTTTCCGGAAGGGGGACGACCGTGTTCGTCACCACGCACTACATGGACGAAGCCGAATACTGCGACCGGCTGGGGTTGATCTACCGCGGCCGGCTGGTGGCCTGCCGGACGCCGGAACGCCTGAAGACCGAACTCATGCCGGAGGACGTCCTGGAAATTTATTGCGACCGGCCGCGCGAGGCCATGGAGGAAATCCAAGACCTCGCCGAGGTCAAGGAGACGGCGCTTTTCGGGACCAGCCTGCACGTCGTCGCCGGGGACGGCGACTCCGCCCTGGCGGCGGTCCGGGACCGTCTCTCGCGGGCCGGGTTCCACGTCCGGCAAGCGGGGAAAATCGCCCCCTCGCTGGAGGACGTCTTCGTCTCCCTCATCGAGGCCCACGAGCGGGAACTCCCGTTGCAATCCGAGGTCAAGGGATGAACCCGCGGCGCGTCTGGGCGGTGGTACGCAAGGAATTCATCCACATCCTGCGCGACCGGCGAAGCTTGCAGGCGGCCATCGCCCTGCCCATGATGCTGTTGTTCCTATACGGCTACGCGGTGACGCTCGACGTGGACCGCGTCCCCATGGCCGTCTGGGACCAGAGCGAAACGCCTGCCAGCCGCGACCTGATCGCCCAGTTCCAGGGGACCCGTTACTTTTCCGTGAAGACGTTCGCGCGCGGCTACCGCGAGATCGAACGCGCCATCGACAACGGGGACGCGCTGATGGCCTTGGTGGTCCCGGCGGATTTTGCCGGGGACATCGACGCCGGGCGCAAGGTCCCGGTCCAGTTGATCGTGGACGGGAGCGATTCCAACACCGCCACCATCGCCATGGGTTACGCCGAACTGATCGCCCTCGACTACTCGCGCCGGATCGGAGTCCGGAAGAACCTCCGCGTCCAGGGGAAATTCCAGGAATTCCCCTTGGACGCGCGCCCGCGCGTGTGGTTCAACACCGACCTGGAGTCCAGGAACTACCTCATCCCCGGCCTGATCGCCGTCATCATGTCGGTCATCGCCGCGTTGCTGACTTCGCTGACCATTTCCGGCGAGTGGGAGAAAGGGACCATGGAGCAGTTGATCTCCACCCCCGTCAAGGGGCCGGAATTGATCCTGGGAAAACTGTTCCCGTACTTCTTCATCGGCCTGCTCGACGTCGCCATCGCCGCGGGCATGGGGGAATACCTGTTCCACGTGCCTTTCCGCGGTAGCGTGGCCCTGCTGTTCGCGATGGCCTCCATTTTCCTCATCGGCGCGTTTTCCATGGGGATGCTGATCAGCATAGCGGCCCGGAACCAGATGATGGCCAGTCAAATCGCCATCGTGACCACTTTTCTGCCGTCGTTCCTGCTTTCCGGTTTTATTTTCGCCGTGGTCAACATGCCCGCGCCGATACAGATTTTCACCTACGCGGTCCCGGCGACCTATTTCATCGCCTTGCTGAAGGGCATCTATCTCAAGGGCATCGGCCTGGAGGTCCTGGCATTGGACGCGTGGTTGCTGGCCGCTTTCGGGCTCGCGATGCTGGTCCTGGCCAACCTGAAATTCAAAAAGAAACTGGAGTGAGGCGCATGTTCGAGCGGCTGAAACACATGCTCATAAAGGAAATCATCCAGATTTTCCGCGACCCGAGAATGCGCCTCGTCGTTTTTTTTCCGCCCCTGATCCAGCTCGTGGTCTTCGGCTACGCCGCCACCACCGACGTCCGCCACATCGTCACGGCGGTCTACGACCTCGACAACACCGTTGCCAGCCGGGAACTGGTTTCCCGGTTTTCAAGCTCGGAATATTTCGCCGTGCGGGAGTTTGTCCGGGACGAACGGCGGGCGCGGGAACTGCTCGACCGGAGCCAGGTCCAGGTCCTGCTCCGCGTCAACAAGGGGTTCGCGGAACGCCTGGAGGGGGGGAAAACCGCCGTATTGCAAATCGTCCTGGACGGCGCCGATTCCAACACCGCCCGGATCGCGGTCAACTATATCGTGAAAATAACGCGGAAGTTTTCCGACGACGTCCTGGCCCTGCGCAAGATCAAGTCCGCGGGCGCTGCGCCGCCGACGGCTTCCGTCGAGTTGCGGACCCGCGCGTGGTTCAACGAAAACCTGGAAAGCCGGAACTTCTACGTCCCCGGCGTGATCGCCATGATCCTGATGCTGGTGACCATCATGCTTTCCAGCATGTCGGTCGTCCGCGAGAAGGAAATCGGGACCATGGAACAGATCATGGTCACGCCCATCACGCCGCTGGAGTTCATACTGGGGAAAACCCTGCCCTTCGCCTTCATCGGGTTCGTGGACCTAATTCTCGTGCTGACGGTGGCGACGTTCTGGTTCGACGTCCCCGTCCGGGGAAACGTGCTTCTGCTGTTTCTGGGGGCCTCGCTCTTCCTGATGTCCACGCTGGGCGTGGGACTGCTCATCTCGACGATCAGTTCCACGCAACAACAGGCGCTGATGAGCGCGTTCTTCGTCTTTCAGCCCTCGATCATCCTGTCCGGGTTCATCTTCCCCATCGCCAACATGCCCGAAGTCGTGCAGTGGATCACGTATCTCAACCCCATGCGGTATTTCCTGGTAATCATCCGCGGGATTTTCCTGAAAGGCATCGGCATGAACGTCCTGTGGCCGGAGATGGGCGCGCTCGCCGTCCTGGGCGGGACGCTCCTGTGGTTCGCCTCGACGCGGTTGAAGAAGACCCTGTCGTGAACGCCGGACGCGTCAGATATAAGGTTTGAACTTCTGGGCCATGGGGAAACGCCTGCCCGTCCCGAAGGCTTTCTGGGTGATCTTCAGCCCCGGCGCCGCCTGCTTGCGCTTGTATTCGTTGTTGTCCACCAGCGACAGGACCCGCTTCACAATGTCCGCCGGAAAACCCTGCCGGACAATCTCGTCCGCCGACTGCCGCTTTTCGACGTAGCGCTCCACGATGGCGTCCAGAATATCGTAGGGCGGAAGGGAGTCCTGGTCCGTTTGGTTCGGCCGCAGTTCCGCGGTGGGGGCGCTGGTCAAGACCCTGCGGGGGATTATTTCGCGCTCTTTGTTCATTTTCCGGGCCAGGGCGTAAACCTTCGTCTTCGGGATGTCCGAGATGACCGCCAACCCGCCGGCCATGTCCCCGTACAACGTGCAATACCCCACCGCCATTTCGCTTTTGTTCCCCGTCGAGAGCACCATGTGCGCCAGCTTGTTCGAGATCGCCATGAGGATGTTGCCGCGGATGCGGGCCTGGATATTTTCCTCGGTCACGTCCTCGGCCAGGCCGGAGAAGACCGGCTTCAAGGTCGATTTGTAGGCTTCGAACAAGTCCGCGATGGGGACGACGTCGAACCGGATGCCCAGGTTTTGGGCAAGAATCCGGGCGTCCTCGACGCTTTCCGGAGCGGTGTAGGGGCTGGGCATACTGACGCCCATGACGTTCTCCGGCCCCAGGGCTTCGACGGCGAGGACGGCGACCACCGAGGAGTCGATCCCCCCGGAAAGGCCCACGACCGCTTTTTTATACCCGCACTTGGTCAGGTAATCGCGGACGCCCATGACCAGCGCGGCGGCGACCTCCGCCTCCTCGTTCTCCGGCAGGGAGCGAATTTCTCCCGAGCCGGAGGCGGTGTCGCACATGACGAGGTCCTCCTTGAAACCGGACGCCTGGGCGATGGTTTCCCCTCCGGCGGAAAGGGCGAAGCTGTGCCCGTCGAACAGCAGGTCGTCGTTGCCGCCCACCTGGTTAACCAGAACGAACGGACAGCCCTGTTGCCGGACGATGGTCCGGCCCAGGTCCAGGCGTAATTCTCTCCGTCCGATCCTGTAGGGCGACGCGGACAAGTTGATTATGATTTCGGCCCCGGACTGGATCATTTCCTCCACCGGGTTCCGCGAATAGCCTTCGATTTCGCGGAAGCCTTTCAGGTTCCATATGTCCTCGCAGATGCCGATCCCCAGCTTGACGCCGCGGAACGGGCAAACGCAGACGGATTCGCCGGGTTGAAAATACCGGAGTTCGTCGAAGACGTCGTAGGTGGGGAGCAGGATCTTGCGGGTCCTGGCCAGAATTTTCCCGTTTTGGAACAGGGTCGCGGCGTTGGCCAAACCTGAGTTTCCATCCGTCCGCTCGTAGTGGCCGCATAGAACGGCGGGGCCGCGAAGCCGCGAGATCAAGCCCTCCAGCGCCTTTTGCCCCTGCTCGACAAATTCCGGCTTGTTCAGGAGGTCCCGGGGCGGATAGCCGGACAGGACCAGTTCGGAAAAGACCGTCAGGTCGGCGCCCGCGTCCCTGGCCAACGCGCAGGACCGTTCGATCTTTTCCATGTTGCCCTTAAAGTCGCCGATCGTGGGATTGATTTGCGCCAGAGCGATTTTCAAGCTTTACCGCCTCCAGGAAATTACGTTTGATTAGAAGTGGTTTCATAAGCATAAATAACCTTTTGGAGTGCAACGCGTCCCCGCGTTGCCGCAAAGCCGGGAGGCTTAGCGCTCCATAAAAAGACAACTTATGAAACTGCTCCTAGAAAATCCGCGTCATTTTAGTATATTCTCTCCCATAATGACATAGGCGGCTTTCAACTCACGATGCGAGATTTCGAATGAACGATTGCGATTTTCTGGTGATAGGCGGCGGCGTCATGGGCGTCAGCGTCGCCCGCGAATTGAAAAACCGGTCCGGCGGCGCCCGGGTCGTATTGATCGAAAAGGAGGGCGATTGCGGCCTGCACGCCAGCGGGCGCAACAGCGGCGTCCTGCACGCCGGATTTTATTACTCCGCCGACAGCCTCAAGGCCAGGTTTTCCCGCCAGGGAAACGTCCTGCTGACGGAGTACTGCGAATCCAAGGGACTTAAAATCAACAAATGCGGGAAACTCGTGGCGGCCAGGGACGAAAGCGAGTGGCCCTTTCTCGACGAGCTTCTCAAAAGGGGGAAAGCCAACGGGGTCCCCCTGCACGACATCACCGAGGCCGAGGCGAAAGGCATCGAGCCGCGCGTCAGGACCCGCGGGCGCGCCCTGCTTTCTCCCACGACCTCCTCCGTGGACCCCCGGGAAGTGATGCGGGCCATGAAAACCGACGCGGTCCGGGAAGGCGTCGACGTGCGCGTCGGCGTCCGCTACCTCCAGCGCGATGAAGACGGCGTTTCCACTTCCGCCGGGAAAATCCGGGCCGGGTACGTCGTCAACGTCGCCGGGCTGTACGCCGACAAAATCGGGAAGGATTTTGGTTTCTCAAAAGACTACCGCATCCTGCCGTTCAAGGGGCTCTATCTGTATTCGGAGGAGCCGCCGGGGGCCCTCCGCGCGCACGTGTACCCCGTCCCCGACCTGCGCAACCCATTCCTGGGCGTACATTTCACGCTGACCCCCGACGGGCGGTCGAAGATCGGGCCCACCGCCATCCCCGCTTTCTGGCGGGAACAATACTCGGCGCTGGGCAATTTCGACCTCGGCGAATTCGCGGAGATCGTCGCCCGTCAGTTGGGCCTGTTCGCCTTTTCGAATTTCGACTTCAAGCGGCTGGCCTTCGAGGAGATCGGAAAATACTCGCGCCCCAAACTGGTCTCGCTGGCCTCCGCGCTGATCGAAGGGGTCAGGCTGGAAAACTATAAAAAGTGGGGGAAACCGGGAATCCGGGCGCAGTTGCTGAACATCAAGGAGAGGAAACTGGAGATGGACTTTGTGCTGGAAGGGGACGGCGAGTCCATGCACGTGCTGAACGCCGTGTCCCCCGCGTTCACCTGCGCCATCCCGTTTGCCCGGCACATCTGCGGCGAAATCGCCCGCTTGCGGAAATGATCGCGCCGGAAACCCCGCCGACCGCTTTCCCCCGACAAGGTTTTCTCCGCCCCTCGAAGCAAAATCCGCGTATAGGCGGGTCTATTCCATCTCCGTCTGGACGGCTCTCAAGAGGTTTTTCATCCCATCGTCCTTTTCGGGGGAATCCCGCAGTATTTCAAGAGAACGATGGTAAAGTCCGTAAGAGTAGGCGAGGGTCGCTTTAAGGAATTTTTTCGCGCCGTCGTCGATTTCGCGCAGACGGTCGATTTCGGCCATTTCATCAGCCACCTTTTGCTCGGCGTCGGGAGCGAGCAGGGCAAACCATGCCAGGCTTGAAGAAAGGACGTTGGCGTGGACGGGATCCCACCCTTCCACTTTCCAGTAATACTTTCGGCCAGGCTCCAGCGCGGGGGCGTCCTTGGGCAGAAGGACGGGGCCCGCGTCCGGCTTCGCCTTAAAGGAGTATCTGAACCGCGGTTTCCCCGAAATTATGGATATCTCCGGTTCCTCCGAACCGGCCAAACCCGTCCAATGGAATTGCAGTTCGCGGGAGAAAACAAAGGAATTGCGGGGGTGGGACAAGACGATTTCGCTTCCGCCCCGGACCATTCCGCTGACGGAGGGGGAGCTTCCTTTTTGCGCGGTTTCCTTGACGGCGGCAAGGACCCGGGCGGCCAGGTTCTGTCTGGGCTGAGCGGCGCCCTCGTCCGCCGCGACGGTAAACGTCTCGCGATTTCCCACCGCGATTATCCGGCCGCTGGCGTAGAGGACGGTGGCGGAGCCGTCGAGGCTTTTAATCGTGTCGCCTAGCTCCAGGACGCTTCCGGATTTCGCCGCCAGCGTTTTCCCTTTGGAGACGATTTCGACTTTGCCCTTGACGGAGACGACGACGCCCGCCGAGGCAAAACAGGGAGCCGCCCAGAGCAGGAAAACCGGCAGGAACGCCGCCAAACAAACGCAGGGTCCTTTTCTCTTCAGGTAGGTTGTCATGGCTTGCCGCGAAGGGCGCCCGCGGTCCTATTTGGAGGTCAGCGTATACACTCCGTCCCAATCGTCGCCGGGCGGATTGCCGCGAAGCGCCCGGCAACGCTCCAGATAGATTTTCGAAGGGCCGTCGTCGTTCCTAACGAGGAGCGCGGACTCGAAAAACTGGACCGCCGCGTCCCATTCCCGGTTTTGATAGGCCCGCAAACCATTATGGAACAGGTCCATCGATTTTTCAAACTCTTCTCCATGGGTTTCGTCGATGCGCCCGAGCAATTGATAAACTTTTACCGGTTTCCGCTTGCCCTTGACGCGCAGACAATCCAGCGGCCGGGCGCGGAACGCGTCCTTGATTTTCAGATAGGTGGATTCGCTCGCCATCAAATAAGTCCCATACTGCTTGTTCGCGCTCTCGAGCCTTGAGGCGAGGTTCGCCTCGTCTCCGATGACGGTGTAATTGAAGCGGGTTTTCGAGCCGATATTGCCCACCACGACCCGGCCGGTATTGATCCCGATCCTTGTTTTGATTTCGCGTTTTGTCCCTTGCGAAAATCGGCGGTTGAAGTTTTCGGAGAATTTCAACATCTCCAAGGCGGCGGCCGCGGCTTTCAGCGCATGGTCTTCCTGTTTCACGGGGGCGTTCCAAAACGCGACAATGGAGTCCCCCACGAATTTATCAAGAGTCCCGCCGTACCGCAGTACGATTTGCGTCATGCCCTCGAAATACTCGCCGAGCAGGCGCACCAGCTCCGCCGGGGAAGTCTGCTCGGACATTTCCGTAAACCCCTGCAAGTCGGTGAACAGGATGGTCAACTCCTGCTCCTCGCCGCCGAGAAAAAGCCGGTCCGGCTGGCCGACCAGAATTTCGACGAATTCGGGAGAGAGATACATCTGAAACGCTTTTTTAATCCACCGCTTTTGAGCGTCCTCCGTGAGGGAGCGGTAAATCGTGGCCGAGACAAAGGAAAAAACGGCCGCGGCCGCGAAAGGGACCGCGGGCAAAGCCAGGTCCGTTTTCTCGAAAACCGGGAAGGACGCCGCGAAATACGCGAAAAAGAGACCGAGCAATGCCGGAACGGCGGCAATGGCATGCCAGCGCAACGCCAGGAACAGGGCCAGGGCCGCGACGAATAAAAGGGACGCGAAAAAGATGGGCGCCGGCGGAAAACGGACCGTCTTTGCGCTGAGCAAAGTCGCCAGGGCGTTGGCGTGTATTTCCACGCCGGGCGTCAAGGCATGGCCGTATTGGGGCGAGTAAAAGGGAGTCCGATGAGTGTCCGCGCCGTCGGAGTATCCGGCGCCGATCAGGACGAATTTGCCCGCCAGCCATTCTTTCGGCAGGACGCCGGCGAGCGCCGCCGAGGCGGGGAATACCTTGATCGGGTTCTTGCCTGCCGCGGCGGTCGAGGGCGGACCCTGATAGTTTATCAATATCCGGTTGCCGCCGCCGGACCCGATTCCCGGCAAAAGGTCTGGCGGCAAATTCGGGACGGCGGTTTTTGAAGGAGAAAATTTCGCGCGACGGTCGAGAAGGACCAGGGCCGCCGACAAACTCGCGACGGTTTGCGGACCGGCGGAATACGAAAGCTGGATTTCCCTGACGCTTTGATCGACGGGATCGACGGGAAGGTCGGCGAGGGCCACGCCGACAGCGGCGTTCAGGAATTCCGGGTCGGGAAGATCGACCGTCTTTTTTCCGTCCCGGTTTCGCAGGGCCGAGACGACGACGGTCCTCCCGTTTTTGCGTAGCGAATCGGCGAGCGCGCCGTCTTCTTTTTCCCAGCTTGGGTCTTTCAGAAACACGTCGAGCCCGACCCATCGGGCGTCCGCCTCGGTCAGGACGTCGACAATGCGGGCCAGCATGTCTCTTGGCACGGGACTGCGATAAGGGTATTGGTCCATCGCCGGATCGTCCAGCAGGACCACGGCCACGTCCTTGCCGAACGCGGGGTCCGGCTCCCGAAACCGCATGCGCCAGTCGAGCGTTTTCTTTTCGATGCCGGAGATCAAATGGGTCTGCCCCGCCAACGAGGCCAGGGCGCAAGAGCCGAGGACGATCGCGCCGAAAAGGACGGTCTTGAAAAACGGGCCATGGAACGACGCGCGCATTTAGAGGTCCATTTTGCCTGTCAGGTAGAAGGGCGCCCAGAAGTAAGGCGAGGGATAATCCCGCATCAATTTCAGCTGGGCGTTTTTAAGGGCCAGGGCGGCTCCCTTGGGAAGGTCGTCGTAAAAATATTGCATGAGCTTGTAGGTCGATTCGTCGGACACTTTCCACAGGCTGGCGACCACTCCCCCCGCCCCGGCATACAGGAACGCGCGGTTCAGGCTCTGGACTTCGTCGCCTCCGCCGAGCTTGCCCAAGCCGGATTGACAGGCGCTCAAAACCACCAGCCGGGAATTCATGGTCAGAGAATAAATTTCGAACGTCTCCAGGTCGCCGTCTTCCCTCGGGTCGTTGGCGAGGAGGATGGCCGATTTGAGCGGGTCCCTGGCGTTATATCGCCCGTGGGCGGCAAAGTGGACGATCGCCGTGTCAAGCAGGTTTTTCTCTTTTATCCAGGACTCCGTCGCCTGGTCTCCGGTCAACACCGTTTTCCGGGGGAAGTTCCGGGAAATGGCCTTGATCTCCTGCTCGGCGAATTCCAGTTCCAGTCCCTTTTTCTCTCTTTTGGGGTTGCCGAGCGCCAGGATTCTGTCCTTGTTGGCGGTAATTTCCTTGTCCAGATAAAACAGGCTGGAAGCGTTCGGCAGAATGGAAATGGCGTAATCCTGGACCAGAAAACGGTTCCCCGCCAGGGGCAGGCTGGAAAAGGGCAGATAATGAATGGGGCCGGAGGGGACGACAAGCAGTTTGTCGGCGGAGACTAATTTGTCCTTTATCGGGTCCAGGAGGACCGCGGAGAGGTTTTTCCCCAGGTCCAGCCGGAGGGTCTCCTGACGCGAGGCGATGGCATCGCGGTAATCCTGGACCAGTTGCGCCAGTTCGGCCGACCCGGCGTCCGCGGCCACGGCGGTAATGGCGTCGCGCGTCGCGACCCAGACGAGGGTCCTTTTCTCTCCCGCGTAATACGAAATCAAAGCGGTCCCCTGTCGAAGAGAACCCATTATTTTTTTTACGGGGACCGCGGCGACGGAGGAAGTGGCGGCGTATTCCAGGCTTTGGTCCTTGATTTTCTCCAGGACGTCGCGATTCTCCTTCAACAACCGCTTGAACTTTGTATTGGCCGCGTTCCGGTCATCGTCCTTGAGAGTTTTCAGGCTCCTGCCGACGACTTCGATCTGGCCCCGCAGGTCTTTTTCCTTTTGGACCAACGCGGGGTCCACGGTTTTTTTCGCCTTCGGGGAGCGTCCCGCCAGCATGTCCAGAAAAGCCCGGCCCTTGGACCGCTCGAGATAGTCGAAACCGTCGGCGTATTCGCCCATATCAAACAGAAGGTCGATCGCCCGCCCGTAAACGTCCTGTCCCGAGGAGGCGAACATTTGCCGGACGGTGTCCTCGCGCAATCTGGACCGGGTGAGTTCCAAGGCGTTTACGGCTCGTTCGAGATATTTTCTGGCTTCGGGATAGTTGTTGTTTTTTATCAGGGCCCCGGCTATCTCGTAGCTCGCGCGCCAGATCACGTCGACGGCGCCGAGGTCCTCCGCTTCGCCGAGGAACGCGTCGTATTCCTCAAGATCGCGGCCGCTTATTTTTCTATCCGGCATGAGAAACTCCGTTTTATATCGAAGGGCCCGGTTTAAGAGGAGGCCAAAGGGGCGCCCGCTCGACAGGAAACTTTCCCTTCCCAGGTCGAAGTGGCGAAACGCCTCGTCGAATTTTCGCATCTCGCCCAATAGCGCTCCCCGGACGGTGTAGTAATGGCCAATGCCTTCGAGGAGGTCCCCGTCGGCGCGATAAAAAACGCCCCTCATGGGATCGTTGACTTGTTTCAAAACTTCCTGGATCAGCTTGTCGGCCTCGTCCAGCTCCCCCAGACCCTTCTGGTAGTTTTTCACGAAATAATGGGCGGAGGCGAGGTTGATGCGGGAATGAATGATGGCTTTGCTTTTCCTGACCCATTGGTATAACTGATCGCTGTCGGGAACCTTGACGGGTCCGGAGGGCGGGACAAATCCTTTGTGAATCGCCAGGGCTTCCAGATAGAGTTCGGAAGCTTTTTCGGGATTCCCGGAAAAGAGGTGGACGTCCCCCGCGCTGGCGTCGATTTCGGCGGCATCCCCGTTCGCCCGCGCGCCGATTTCCCTGGCTTCGCGCAGAATGTCGAGAGCGGAGGAGTATTCCCCCGTTTCCGTCAGGAGCCAACCGATCCTCTCCATACATAGCAGGACCTGTTTCCGCTTGTTCTCCGCCTTGAATTTTTCCAGAAGCTTGCGGTATTCCGCGACGCCTTTTTCATAGTCTCCGCGGGCCACGAGGTTTTCCGCGGCGCGCGTGTCGTTAAGCCAGACGAACTGGAAGGCCATGGCGTCGTCGAGCGCCAGGCCGACGCGGCTTTTCCCCTGGACGAAGCTCTCTTTTGCCGACGCCAAGTAACGCGTTGCCTCGTCAACCTGGCCCGCCTCTTTATAATAGGCCCCCAGAAAAAGCCGGATGAATCCCATCCCTTCGTGATGGCTGGAGTCGGATTTTAGCGCCATGCCGTAGAGAGGATGGTTTATCACTTTGAAAATGTCGCTCATGAGGGCCTCGGCTTTCTGGAGGTTCTCGCGCGCCGGGTCCATTTCCCGGTCGAACAAGCGCTTCGCGCCGAGGTTGACGCGCGCGTGAATTATGGCTTTGGATTTCCGAATGAGTTCGGAGAGTTCTTTCTGGCTGGGACGGGACTTGAACGAGGTGGGGAACACGAAGTTTTTGTGGGCGTTCAGGGTCCTGTAATAATATTCGGTAGCTCTTTTGCCGTCCCCCGAAAACAGATAAATGTCCCCGATATCGGCGTCGATTTCCGCGGCGTCGCCGTTCAAGCGAGCGCCGAGGGGATAGGCTTCGAGAAAAAACTTCAGGGCCTTGCCGTAGTCGCCGTTTTCCTTGAACAGCCACCCCATTCTCTCCAAACAAAAGAGTTCGCCCAATTCGTCTTTTTGCGCGCGGTACTTTTTAAGACCCTTTTCGTACTCGACAAGCCCCCTTTCGTAGTCTCCATCCGAGATGAATTTTTCGGCTCGAAGCGTCTCCTCGGACAAATCTACGGCGTATTGAGTCGATTGCAGGGAAGCGCAGGAGGGGAGGAAAAAAGAACAACAAAACAGGACAACAAATCCGCGGAAAACCGGAAAAGAAGGGCGTGAAAGCGGGTTTTTCATGGCTCGCCTCGAAACCGTCCGATGAAAACGATTTTAAACCGCGGCGAGGATAAAACCAATAAAAAACGCCGCCTCAGGCTGACGCCGAGGCGGGATGTAGCTCCCCCTTGCAAAGGGGGCCGGGGGGATTCGCATTTCGGCGACCGCGCCAGCGTCATCGCTGTGTTGCCTCCGGACGGTTGCCCGGCTTTTCACCCCCCACCTGCCCTCCCCCTTGACAAGCAACACAGTTGCTTCAGGGGGAGGGAATTATGGGAAATTTCATTTTGTTATGCGCCTCGTAAGGGCCATGGCGGCGCCGTTTGAATATTTAAATCTTGTTTTCCCTGGTCAGGTCCTGTTCCAGGATCTCGCAGATGACGTGCCCGATGGCGATGTGCGCTTCCTGGATGCGCGCGGTGTCCCTGGAGGGGACGACGATGGCCACCTGGACGCAATCTTTCGCTTTCCCGCCCTCGTTGCCGAACAGGCCGATCGTCGCGGCCCCGAGTTCGTTGGCCCGTTTCAGGGCGCGGATAACGTTTTCGGAATTTCCGCTCGTGCTGATCCCCAGCGCCACGTCGCCTTTCCGGGCAAAGGCTTCGACCTGTCTTGAGAAGACGGCGGCGTATTCGTAATCGTTGCCGATGGCGGTCAGCGTGGAGGCGTTCGCCGTGAGGGCGATGGCCGGGAGGGCCTTCCGTTCCTTCTTGAAACGGCCGACGAGTTCCGCCGCGATGTGTTGCGCGTCGCTCGCGCTCCCGCCGTTGCCCATGAGCAGTAGCTTGCCGCCGTTGGCGAGGCTTTCCTTGATCAACTGGGCGGCCTTGTATATCTCTCCGGACAGGGTTTCGGCGACGACCTTCTTGAGTTCGGCGCTGGCCAGCAAATCTTTTTTTATGCGTTCCATTTCGCTCCGAAAGAGTAGGGACTTATATACATGACTCCCTAGAATTCAGCGGTGTGCTTCAGTACGTCCGCTGGAACGATTTAAAAAATCCATTTCAATTTGAGGCAACTGTTTCGGTTTTTTCCCTAGACGAGACCAATCAACGACATTCAAAATTCCTGTTTTTATTGGTCGCTTTTCATCCCAGAAAATTAACGAGGACAGTAGTCGCAAAGATGGTTCAGAAATGAGTAAGTCAAGAGCTTCTTGCGCCTCACTCTCCGTATTAAACGATAAATAGTAAACCGTATCATCGAACATAACCGGTTTATTCTCTATTGGCCCAACTAAACGAAACTTGAGCGATTTGTAAAGCCCACAAATAGCTATTCGCCAATGACGAAAAGCATAGTCACCTATGCCGAATATTGAAAACCTAGGATTTTTTTTGTATATCGTGCTACTTCTCGCATCAAGAATAGTCGCGTGAGCTTCGAGATACTCCCATGTTTTAGGACTATTTTCACGAATCCCTCCGGTTCTCTCTCCCACAAAATGCTGTGTCACTACAACGAATTTTTCGCGCCAAGGCTTCCCGCTACCAATATCCGAACCTTTAAGTAGCGGAAACAGATAATCCATCTCAATATCAACGAGTTCACCTAACCCATTTATCAGCCCTTGTGCTGTTCGAGTAAGTTCCATAACTGATGAGGCATCATGTTTTACTCCAGAACGCCATTTTTGCGGACATTCTCCAAGCAAAAACGATGATGATTCAAAGGCATCAAGGTCACCCACCGTTAAACCATCTCGATGACCGACTCTACGCCCATGGGTGTCTGACATGCTTTCAAATATAGAGTAGTCATATATAGCATCAGTCGGATTTTCCGATATTCTTATCACTAACAGACATGCTTCAACAGAGGCATTGAAGTCTTTTTTCGCGTCAATGGAAAATATGCTCGCCTCACGAATTGGCAGTTTTTGTCGTTCGGCGTGTGCCAACACTTTTCTTGCGACTGCTGTTTTTACCAACATGGCAATATCGCCAGAGCGTCCGCTGAACCACCGCAGAACCTCAAGTAGCATCCATTCTGAAATATCAAAATTTGCTTTCCCGTTGATAGCATCAAAGCCATTCTGTTTCAAGAAGTTGGATTTTTCTGGAAGATTGCCACCTCCAATAACCCCCTGAGTGGCGTTTGTTACCCACGGAAAATTTCCTAAAACAAGGACGGAACCTGAAAGACTACGGAGCATCTTTTTCCAATCAGTAGCGAAGAAATCGGCTTGTGTAAGTTTTATTTTATCTGAATTCCTGGCGGCAGAAAGTCGTTCTCGCAATTTCGACAAGTGTGAGTCATTAACCTCGAATCCATGAATTTCACGAACAGACGGAAATGTGGATACAGCAACCAACACAAATGTGCCAATGCCACAGGTTGGCTCAATTACCACATCCGGAGAAATGCCAAGAGCGGATAATTTAGTACAGACCGATTGCGCTAAATTATCCGGCGTTTGAAAATCCCCAAACTCAATTTTTTGTTTTCGCCGAGCATTCAAGACTTATGTCCTCTATAAACCGCCAGAACTCCATCCACCATACCAGCTTTCTCAATAACTCTTGTGTATTGTAGTCGCCATTGTAGGGCGTTGGATATTGTCAAGTACCCCTGTGTTGGCGGATTTCTTTGAATTTCGACAGCAAGGTTGTTAAGTTCAATTTCATCTACCGGAAGGTTCTTCTCAGCCATGAAAGCTATCAAATCATCAACATTTCCTTCGTTGTCCAAGATGTCGCGCAACCCTTTTGTTATTTGAAAATCGGCGGTTTGCTTTGCCTTGACAAATATTGTGTCCGTTATTTTCAGTGTGGCCATGCGTAGTGCTTCATCATCATTTTTATCATAAACAAAAATGATTAACGAGTAGCCTAAACCATAGATTTTTTGACGTGCCGACTTAAAGGGGCATGATGACTGCGGTTGTCGAATGCTTGTGACCTTCATGTCAACACAAAGATCAGGAAAATCTATTCCGCTTGCTGAACTCCCTTCTTCGAAGGAATAGCCCCTCTCTGTCAGGTATGTGCGAAACTTGTGCTCAAGATAAGTACCAACGGCTTTCCCATCGGTCACACCAAACAGCGATGGTTCAGGATGCTGGCTTTCCTCTGCTGAAAATGTGCTTGCTTCGGAACAGAGGGTTTGAATGATTAATTTTCTCAAGGATGACTCCAGATACCGCGAGAACAGTTATTTAGGGTTGAAAGAATCGGGGTTGTCCCCGATACAACGTATTCTAATCCAGTTCGAACTGCTTTTTCCAGTCGCTATCCTCGGCGAGAGGCGGTTGGTCGAGTTTGTCGAGGACGAAATTTTCCATGACGAGGCAGTCCATTTCCGTGCGCATGAAACATCGATAGGCGTCCTCGGGCGAGCAGACGATGGGTTCGCCGCGCACGTTGAACGAGGTGTTGATGAGGACCGGGCAACCCGTCTCCTCCTCGAACGCCTTGATCAGGTCATGGTACCGGGGATGGACTTCCCGGCCCACCGTCTGTATGCGGGCGGAATAATCGACATGCGTGACGGCCGGGACCCGCGACCGCGGGACGTTCAGCAGGTCGATGCCGAACAATTTTTTCTGCTCCTCGGTCATTTCCCGTTTCTTGTCCTCGCGGACGTCCGCCACCAGGAGCATATAGGGGCTTGGGGAATCCATATCGAACCATTCGTGGACCTTCTCCTCCAGCACGGAGGGGGCGAAGGGCCGGAACGATTCGCGGTGTTTTATTTTCAGGTTCATGACGGACTGCATTTTCGGGCTTCGCGCGTCGCCGATGATGCTTCGGGCTCCCAGGGCGCGCGGGCCGAATTCCATCCGCCCCTGGAACCAGCCGATCACTTTCTCGTCCTTCAACCGGCGCGCGGTTTCCCGGATCAGTTCCCGGTCGTCGAGCCGCCGGTAAGGGACCTTGTTCCGGTCGAGGAATTCCTTGATCCCGGCGTTGCCGTAACGCGGTCCCAGACAGGCTCCTTTCATGAAGTCTTTCCCGTTGACGCGTCTTTCCTTTCCGAGGACCTGGTGCCAGACGAACAGGGCGATGCCAAGCGCCCCGCCCGCGTCGCCGGCGGCGGGCTGGACCCAGATGCCGTCGAAGATTTTTTCCTTGAGGATTTTCCCGTTGCCCACGCAATTCAAGGCCACGCCGCCCGCCAGGCAGAGATTTTTCAGGCCGGTCAACTGGCGCGCGTGACGCGCCATCTTCAGCATGATCTCCTCGGTCACGGCCTGGAGCGACGCCGCGATGTCCATTTCCCGCTGGGTCAGCCGGGACTCCGGCCGGCGGGGCGGCCCCCCGAACAGAGCGTGAAATTTCTCGCCGGTCATGGTCAACCCCGAGACGTAGTTGAAATATTCCAGGTCCATGCGGAACGAACCGTCGTCGCGCAGGTCCAGCAGACGCTCCCGGATTAAATGCGCGTATTGGGGACGGCCGTAAGGGGCCAGGCCCATCACCTTGTACTCGCCGCTGTTGACCTTGAACCCCAGGTAATAAGTGAACGCGGAATAAAGCAGTCCCAGCGAGTGCGGGAACCGCAGTTCCTTGAGCATCTCCACGCGGTTGCCCCGTCCGGCGCAGATACTGGCGGTGGCCCATTCGCCGACGCCGTCCATCGTCAACACGACCGCCTCCTCGAAAGGCGATGGGAAAAACGCGCTGGCCGCGTGCGATTCGTGATGCTCCGCGAACAGGACCGGGCCCCCGTAGCCCAGGTTCTCGCGGATGTTCCGGCGGGTCCATAATTTTTCCTTGAGCCACGGGGGAAGGGCCTTGAGATAAGACCGCAAGCCTTTCGGGGCCACGCTCAGGTAGGTCTCCAGGATCCGCTCGAACTTGATGAACGGCTTGTCGTAAAACCCGACGAAATTCAAGTCCTTCGCGGCGATGCCGCCTTCCTTGAGGCAGTATTCGACTGCCCGGAAAGGAAAATCTTGATCGTGTTTCTTGCGGGTGAAACGCTCTTCCTGCGCGGCGGCGACGATTTCGCCGTCAACGACCAGGCAAGCGGCGGAATCGTGGTAGAATGCGGAGATACCCAGAATATTCATGCGGTTCGAGTCGTTATCCTCGGTTTGTTCCCATTCCCGCCATTGTAGTATTTCTGGCGGGGATCAGGCAAGGAATTCCTTGATGACGCGGACCGTGTATTCCTGCCGTTCCGGGGTCAGTTCGGGATAGATGGGCAGGGCCAGCGTTTCCAGCGCCGCCTTCTCGGACTCCGGGAAATCGCCCTGCCGGTATCCCAGGGAGGCAAAACATTCTTGCAGATGCAACGGCAGGGGATAGTAAATCTCCGTCTGCACCTTTTTTTCCTGTAAAAACTTCTTCAGATCGTCCCGGCGATTTTTCACGCGCACCACGTATTGGTTGTAAACGTGGCGCGGAACCAACTCGCGCGGCGCCTGGACATGCTCCTGCAGTCCGGCTTCGGACAACAACCGGTCGTAGCGGAATGCGTTCTGCCTCCGTTTTTCGGTCCAGCTCTCGAGGTAGTTGAGCTTGGCGTAGATCGCCGCCGCCTGCAGGGTGTCCAGACGGAAATTTCCGCCCACCACTTTGTGATAATACTTGGGTTTGGCGCCGTGCGTCCGCAGTATGACCAGTTTTTGGTAGATCTCCTCGGACGACACCGTCACCATGCCCGCGTCGCCCAACCCGCCGAGGTTCTTCGTAGGGAAAAAGGAAAAACAGCCGTAGTCGCCCAACGATCCAGCCCTGCGGCCCTGGTATGAGGCGCCGATGGCCTGCGCCGCGTCTTCGATCACGGCCAGCCCGTGTTTTCTCGCCGTCTCCAGGAGCGGGTCCATGTCCGCGCACTGTCCGTAGAGGTGGACGGGTATGACGGCCTTGGTTTTTTTCGAGACCTTGCTTTCGACCTGGTCCGGGTTCAAGTTGTAGGTCGCGGGGTCGATGTCCACGAACACGGGCCGCGCCCCAACCCGGACGATCGACCCCGCGGTGGCGTAAAAAGTGAACGGCGTGGCGATAACCTCGTCGCCGGGGCCGACATTGGCGGCCATCAGGGAAATCAGCAGGGCGTCCGTCCCCGAGGAGACGCCGACGGCGTAACGGCATTGGCAATATTGGGCGATTTTTTCCTCCAGGCGGGCGACGTGGGGGCCGAGGATGAAATGTCCCGACCGCAGGACCTCGGCCATTTCCCGCTCCATGTCGAACAGGATCTCGTGATAGGACGCCGGGATGTCCAGCAAGGGAACGCGGTCGTCCGATTTGTCCCCGGCTTGCAGAATTTCCAGGACCTCTCCGGCCGTGCGCGCCTTGATGTCGGCGCCCTTGAACGTCTCCGGAGCCGCGGTCGCCACGCCGTCCAGTCCCAAGGCGCGGACGGCCTTTACGGTCATGGCCGGGCCGAAATCCAGTCCGGAGGAATCCAGGGACTCCTGGATGTCCGCGGCCGTCTGAGACAGGATGGCGATCCCCTCCAGCAGGCGCTTCAATTCCGTTCTCGCGGCGCGGTCGCCCCCGTTTTGCCGGAGGTCCTCGTAGAGCGCCGGTATGGACGAGGAAAGGACCCAGCCTTTCAGTTCTTTTTTCCGGCACCGCTCCAGGACCTCGGCTTCCAGGCCGGATTTTTTTTGCAGGGCCCTCATTAGAAGATCGGTATTCAACAAATATTGCATGGGATCGTATCGGGAATGAACGTTGGAGGAAACGGTCCGGGAACGGACCCTCAGGCTTTGACGATTTTATCCGATTTGATTTTCGCGCAGGCGTTGCGCGTATCCACCACGATTTTGGACCGCTCGACGATGGCTGGATAATCGTACTCCGAATGGTCGGTCAAGATCACGGTTATATCAAACCTTTCCAGGTTTTTCAAAGACGCGCTGGCTTTGCCCACGAATTGCGGGTATTCCCGCTTGGGGCCGACCGCGGGGATGTAGGGATCGTTGTATTCCACCGCCGCGCCCAGCCGCTCGAGAACGTCCATGATCTTGAAGCTGACCGATTCGCGGTCGTCGTCCACGTCTTTTTTGTAAGCCAGGCCGAGGAGCAGGACTTGACTGCCCTTCACGCTTTTCCCGGCGGCGTTCAGCGCGTGAAAAATTTTCTGGACCACGTAATCGGGCATGGAAACGTTGATCTCCCCCGCCAGTTCGATGAAACGCGTGGAGACGCCGTATTCCCGCGCCTTCCAAGTCAGGTAAAAGGGGTCGATGGGGATGCAGTGCCCGCCGAGGCCGGGACCGGGATAAAAAGGCATATACCCGAACGGCTTGGTTTTGGCGGCCTCGATCACCTCCCAGATGTCGATCCCCATCTTGTCGAATACGATCTTGAGTTCGTTGACCAGCGCGATGTTCACGGAGCGGAAGATGTTCTCCATCAGTTTGACGGCCTCGGCCACCATGGCGCTCGATACCGGGACCGTTCTGGAAACGATGGCGGAATAGAGGGCGTTGGCGGCTTCCATGGCGTAAGCGGTATCCGCGCCGATCACCTTAGGGATATTGGCGGTGTGGTACTGCTTGTTGTTGGGGTCCTCGCGCTCGGGGGAAAAAGCGACGTAAAAATCCTCGTTGGCTTTAAGCCCGCTCCCCTCCTCCAGTTCCGGGCCCAGCGCTTCCCGCGTCGTGCCGGGATAGGTCGTGGACTCCAACACGATCAGCTTGCCTTTGGCCAGATGGGGCGCGATCCGGCGGGCGGTGGAAACGATGAAGCTCATGTCCGGTTCCCGGTTGTGGTTGAGCGGGGTCGGGACGCAGATGAGGACGCAGTCCAAACCGGCGACGGCGGAAAAATCGCCGGTCGCGGCGAACCGTCCCGTGGCGTTCAAGCCGCGGATGGATTCCGCGGGGATATGGCGGATATAACTTTCGCCCCTGGCCAACCGGTCGATTTTGGACCGGTCGATATCGAGCCCGACGACATGAAAACCCGCCTTGCCGAACGCGATCGCCAGGGGAAGCCCCACGTAACCCAGACCGACCACTCCGACCCGGGCCGTTTTTCCTTTGATTTTTTCAAGCAACATCGATTGTCCTCGGTATTTTTTTTCCATCCGATAGCGCTATCCCGTCCCAGCCCCGATGGGCGCGACCGCTCCCGGGACGAACATTCGCGCGGGTCTGGAAAACCGCGCCGCTCCCGGAGGACGGCGGGAGCAGTTTGCCTGAATCTTTTGCCGCCGTCAAGGAAAGCGGGGCTGGCCATTTTTATTTCGGAGGCGCCGCCAAACTACGGCTCATGTAATAACATTACCAGGAAGAACGGAGCGCGCGGCATCTCTGACCTTTTTTGCAATAACAATGGCTTTTTCCGCTTCCGCGCGCGTAATAGGTTCCCAATCGCCAGGATACCTGGCCTCCATCGAGTACCTGTTTAAAACATGCAACTGGATGCCTTTCAAGCCGGGCGAAAATGCCATCGCAAGGTTTTCGAGTAATATGAGATCATGGGTTTTGGGGAAATCCACTTCATGAAAGACAAGGAGGGCCTTTAGATATTTTTCGGCGCATTGCTGGGCATGGAAGCAGGCCGTGTCGAATGGGCAATCGTTTTCCAGAGTCAGGGTATGTTCCGCATTGCGCAAGTCGTGCTCGGCCTTTTCAATCCATTGTCGAGTCAGTTTTGCCTTGTCAGGCGGCCCGTTCATAAACCACTTTCCCCTCCTTCAATGCCGGATAAATGAGGGCGCCTTTGGCGTTGCGGTATTTCTCGATTTCGTCCGGCGTTACGACGATGACATCCAAGGGCAAAGTGCGGTCGGCCAAGGCAAGGTCGATCTCCGCCGCCTTTTGGCGCTTTGAGCCTTCCACCCGCATCACCACCAGCAAATCCACATCGCTGTCCCTGGTGGGGGTTCCGCAAGCATATGAACCAAACAATATGATCTTATCCGGTTGAAACCGGTTGGCTATCGTTTCCACCATGCGGTTTATTACTTCATGGTTCGTCATTTTCTTCTCCAAAATATCTCAGGTCATGCCGTTGCACAAATCGTCTCTCGGCTCTCATCCAAGCCGACATACTTGACTTGTCCCAGACTAGCCGGAATTTTCTTATAGTTGCCGTTGGCGAAAGCTCGTCAGGGGTTCATTACCGAACTCTTTCTGGGTTTCGGCTTGCCGGAACCTGGCGCGTTATAGTGTACTGGAATTCCGGGTATCCATCAAGCAAGCTGGTTGAACCCGCCGCGAATTCCCCCTTGACAAGCCGGGGCGCCGATGAAATAATCGCTCATCGCCTCTGAAGCCCTTGAAACCTCGCTTCGCTAATAACGAATTGCAATTGAACGCGTTATTGACAAAGATATTATCATATCAGGATATCTCGTAACGGAAAGGCCGGAAAATGAAACGCACGTATCAGCCGAAAAACATTAGAAGAAAACGCACCCACGGGTTCCGGGCCAGGATGGCCACCGTCGGCGGAAGAAAAGTTTTGTCCAGCAGAAGACGAAAGGGAAGAAAACGGCTTACTGTCTGACGATGGCCGGTCAATCGTTTGGGAAACGCGAAAGACTGCTCAAACGGTTCGAGTTCGAAAACGTGATGGACAAGGGACGGAAGACCCGTATCGGGGACATCTGCACGGTCTTTTGTCTGAAAAACGGCTTGGACCGCCATCGGCTGGGGATCATCTCCTCCCGGAAAATAGGCAACGCGCCGCAACGCAACCGTTCCAAGCGCCGGATGCGCGAGGCGTTCCGCCGTATCAAGAACGCCATCCCAACGCCCATGGACATCGTGATCATCGTGGGAAAAGGCGCGGCCCCTCTGTCTTTTCCGGTCCTCCAGGAAAAAATCGGACAGACCCTTCGCTGTAAGAGGCAACCCTGACGCGACCGTCGCCGCCCATCCAAGGTCAAATCGATGCTGAACCGTCTCCTCAAATCCGTCATCAGATGTTATCAGAAGTTCATATCCCCTTTTCTCATCCCCTCCTGCCGCTTTTATCCAAGCTGTTCGGAGTACGCGGCGCAGGCTTTGGAACGGTTCGGTTTTTTCGGGGCTCTTCGCCGCATCGTCGCGCGGCTGTCCAAATGTCATCCGTACCATGACGGGGGATTCGATCCCGTAAAATAATTTTTTTGGAGGTTGCGTTGGAAAACAGGGCGTTGCTTGCCTTTATTTTGTCGTTGCTGATTTTTATCGGATGGGGGTATTTCCTGTCCGTCGTGCAACCTCCGCCCAAGGAGCGGATAAAACCTCCGGCGCGGGAGTCTCAAATTTCCGGAGAGACCGCCCAGCCATCGGCGTCGCGGGAACCGCAGGCCGCTTTAACGGCCCCCGCCGAAGCCCCTGGCGCCGCTTCAACCATGGAGACGGCGAAGCCGACTCCGCGGTTTGCCGGCACGGAGAAAAAAATCAAGGTGACCACGGGCCTGGCCACGTTTATCGTCTCCAACCAGGGCGCCACGATCGAGGACATCCTCCTCAAAAAATACCCGGAGAAAAACGGCGAGGCCACCAACCTGGTCCACAAGGTCAAGGGAGCCAAGGCCCCCCTGACCCTCGAGGCCAGCGTTCCCGAAGTCTCCGAAATCCTGCGGGAGGCATACTACGAGGCTTCCGCCGACTCGCTGGACTTGTCGGAATCCAACCCGTCCGCGAAATTGACGCTCCGGCTGAAGCACGAGTCCGGCCTGGAAGCGTTCCGGGAATTCACTTTTCACTACAACCAGTATATCGTCGACGTGCGGACCGAGGTGAACGCTCCGGCCTTCGCCGGGCAGAACGTGCGGTACACGTCGCTTTGGGGGCCGGGTCTCGGCGGGGAAACCGACGGGAGCCAGATGTTCATCCATACCGGGCCGACCGTATTCGTCAACAACGACCGGTTGGAAATCAAGGAGGACGACGTTGCCGACGTCGTCCGTCATCAAGGGGACCTGGAGTGGGTCGCGTTCCAGAACAAATATTTCGCGGCGGCGCTCGTCCCCGGCCAGGGCGTCAAAGCGGGCGCCGTCAAAAAGGCGAACGGCTCCCTGTATGTCGGGATGGAATTCGAAAGCGTTCAGTCCTCCGCCTCGGCGTCCTTCAGCCTGTACGCCGGGACCAAGGAACTGTTGGTCCTGGAAAGCATGGGCCACAAGCTGGTGCGGCTGATCGACTATGGCTGGCTGGGCAACAAGTTCGCGTTCCTGGTCAAACCGCTCCTCAGGGTCCTTCAATACTTTTACGACAAGACGGCCAATTATGGCTGGTCGATCATCGTACTGACATTCATCATCAAGCTGGTCTTTTTCCCGCTGACGCACAAAAGTTTCAAGTCCATGAAGGGGATGCAGAAGATCCAGCCCTACGTCAAGGTCATCCAGGAGAGGAACAAGAACGACCGCCAGAAAATGAACGAGGAGTTGATCGAACTGTACAAGAAACACCGCGTCAACCCGCTGGGCGGCTGTCTGCCCATGTTGTTGCAGATCCCGGTATTCATCTCCCTGTACCACGCCCTGTTTTTCTCCATCGAGTTGCGCGGCGCCCCGTTCCTGTGGTGGATCAAGGACCTGTCGTCCAGCGACCCCTACTACATCACGCCCATACTGATGGGGGCCACCATGTTCCTCCAGCAGAAAATGACCCCGTCGGTCGGGGACCCGGTCCAGCAGAAAATCATGCTGTTCCTGCCCGTGATCTTCACCTTCATGTTCATCTCCTTCCCCGCCGGACTCGTCATTTACTGGACGGTGAACAATATCCTGACGATCGCCCAGCAGTATTATATTTATAAATTGACCAGGGATTGACCGGCGTGCCGCCGGCCCCAATGCCGCCTCCCGCTTGCGCGGAGACGGAGGATCGCTCCCCCTTGCAAAGGGGGCTGGGGGGATTCCCAGCCCTTACGGCGAATAGCCGCCTTACAATGCAGGTCCCCATGAACGACACCATCGCCGCCATCGCCACGCCCCCCGGCGAGGGGGGGATCGGCGTGATCCGCCTCAGCGGAAACCTGTCGCCGACCATCCTCGCGCGCCTGTTTAAATCCGCCTCCGGGAAACCGCCCAGACGGTTCCTGCCGCAACGCGTCTACTTCGGCGAAATCCGCGACCCCGGCACGGACCTGTGCGTGGACGAGGTCCTGGCCGTCTATTTCAAGGCCCCGCGCAGTTACACTTGCGAGGACGTCGTCGAGATCAGCAGTCACGGCGGGCCCTTTGTCGTTTCCAAAATTTTACGCCTGGTCCTGGACGCGGGAGCCCGGCTGGCCGAACCGGGCGAGTTCACGCGGCGGGCTTTCTTGAACGGAAGGATCGACCTCTCCCAGGCGGAAGCCGTGGCGGACCTGATCGCCGCCGCCTCCGACGCCGCCCTGCGCTCGGCCGTCGCCCAGCTCCAGGGGCAACTCTCGGCCCGGTTGACCGCCGTCTATGACGGACTGCTGGGCGTCCTGACGCAATTGGAGGCGGCCATCGATTTCCCCGAGGAAGGACTCAAGCTTCAGGGACCGGACGCGCTTTTACGGCAAGTCCGCGGGGCGCGGGAGGAGTTGGACGGCCTGATTTGCTCCTACCGGCAGGGGAAGATCGACCGCGAGGGGGCGCGCGTCGCGCTGGCGGGCAAACCCAACGTGGGCAAATCGAGCCTGCTCAACGCCCTGCTGAAGGAAGACCGGGCCATCGTCACCCCGCATCCCGGCACCACGCGGGACCTGATCGAGGAAAGGGTCCGCGTCAAGGACATCCATATCAACATCGTCGATTCCGCGGGCTTGCGCCACGACCCCGAGGCCATCGAGGCGGAAGGCATTTCCCGGACCCGCGCGGCGCTGGCCCGCGCCGATCTGACTTTGCTCATCTTCGACGGCTCGCAACCCCTGGGGCCGGACGACGACCTGCTCGTCCAGGAGGCGGAAGGGAAATCTTGCCTGATGGTCGTCAACAAAAGCGACTTGCCGGAAAAACTGGAAACCCGCCTGTTGCGCGCGCGGTTCCAGGACCGCGAACTTATCCGCATCTCCGCCAGGACCGGCGCCGGGATGGACCGTTTGATCGACGCCATCCACCAATCCGTCACGCAAGGCCGGCGGGCGGAAGAACCCGCCCCGGTCACTCGCGAGCGGCACCGGGAACAGTTGCGGAAAGCCAACGACGCGCTGGACAAAGCGGGCGATTCGTTGGAGAAAAAACTATCGGAAGAGTTGATCGCCGTGGACATCCAGATGGCCTTGGACAGCATCGGCGCCATCCTGGGCAAAACCTTCGCCGAGGACCTGCTGGACCAGATCTTCGGCCAATTCTGCATCGGGAAATGAAATGAGGAGAACTTTTGGCCGGGGTTCCGCTTCAACCCATAACTAATTGTAAATATTGCCTGTTTTATTTTGACAAACCCCCGGATCGCGTTATAATACCGTCAATTTATGGAAATCAGTTGTCGTTCCGATTCATTGAACATCATCGGCAAGAGCCCGGCGATCCAGGAGGTTTTTGAAATCGTCAAAAAAGCCGCCGCCTCGGACAGCACGGTCATCGTCTTCGGCGAAAGCGGCACCGGGAAGGAACTGATCGCCCGCGCCCTCCACTTCAACAGCCAACGGAACGACAATCCTTTCGTCACCGTCAACTGCGGGGCCATCCCGCACGATCTCCTCGAAAGCGAACTGTTCGGATACGAAAAGGGGGCGTTCACGGGGGCGATGCATACCCGCGTCGGACGACTGGAGCTGGCGGACCGGGGGACGCTGTTCCTGGACGAGATCGGCGACATGCCGCTCGCGCTCCAGGTCAAGCTACTGCGCGTCCTCGCGGAACAGGAGATCGACCGGATCGGCGGCTCCAAATCGATCAAGATCGACGTGCGCATCGTCGCCGCCACCCACCGCAACCTGGAACAGGAAATCCAAAACGGCAAGTTCCGCGAAGACTTGTTTTACCGCTTGAACGTCATCCCCATCCACATGCCCCCGCTCCGGGAAAGGAAGACGGACATCCCATTGCTGGCGAATTACTTCCTCGAAACGTTCAACAAAAAGAGGAACAAGTCCGTCAAGGGCATCAACGGCCAGGCCATGGACATCCTGGTCAACTACCCGTGGCCGGGAAACATCCGCGAACTGGCGAATTACATCGAACGCATGGTGGTGTTGAGCGCCAATTCCGTCCTCACCCCGCGCGACCTTCCCGAAAAAGCCATCGGCTCGGCGCCGAAGGAAATCCAGGACGCCCTCCAGGAACCCGAACCCTCGGGAGACCCCAGCGAAATGTTGCGTCAATCCATGACCCGATCGTTCTTCATCGGCCTGCCGGAAGAAGGCATCAACCTCAAACAGGCGGTCGAGGATTTCGAGCGGGAACTCATCATGGAAGCCCTGGAGCGGACCGACTGGGTGAAAAACAAGGCCGCCATCCTCCTCGGGCTGAACCGCACCACCCTCGTCGAAAAACTCAAAAAGCTGAATATCGTACGCCAGGAACAATAATCCCGCGTTGCCCCGCGGGCCAGTCGAACCCTCCCCTGGGGACAGATAGGCGCTATTTATTCCGGTTGTTCCTGGCCAGGGCGCCTTGTTCCTTGTTGGCGTTCAGCCAGTCCTGCTCGGTCTGGGTCAGCGCCTCGAAAATCTCCTTGAGGCGGCGGTGCACGGCGGGGTTGTCGTCCTTGATGGAGATGGCGGTCCAGTAGCGGACCGCGGCTTCCTTGTAAAAATTCTTTTTCTTGTATAAATCCCCAAGCCGGGCGAAGAGTTCGGCGCGGTCGGGTTGCAGGACGGAGACTTGTTCGAGCGCATGGATGGCTTCCAAAGTTTTGTCCCGCCGTTCGTACTCGTCGCCCAGGGCCTCCAGGTATTCGGGGACGTCCGGGGCCAACTCCGTTGCGTCGAGCAAGCGCTCGACGCCCTGGTCCGTCTTCCCCTGCTTGAGATACAGCCGTCCCAGGCGGAAATGCGTGACGGCGTGCTTGTCGTCGATTTTCAGCGCCTCCAGATAACGCCGCTCCGCTTCCGGCAGGCGGTTTTTCCGTTCCAAGTAATCGCCGAGGACGCTCGCGGGGTGGGGGTTGTCGCGATGGGTTTCGGCGGCTTTCTCCAGTTCCAGGAGCGCCTGATCTTCCTCTCCCCTGGCCTGATAGATGGCGGCCAGGTTGATCCGGCTACGCGCGTCCTCGAACGCTTGCAGGATTTCCTTGTACAGTCCGGCGGCCTCGTCGAGCCGTCCCTGGTCCTGGTAGACGACGGCCAGGTTGTATTTCGCGAAGCTGTCCTTCGGGTTTTGCCGCAGGGCCAATTGATATGAGTCGATGGCGTCGGCGAGCTTCCCCTCGTCGTAGTAGGCCACGCCGCGATTGTAATGGCTGTCCGCCGGCGGCGGGGCGGAGACGCAGGCGCTCAACCCGGCGAGCGCGGCGATCCAGAGGGCGACGGTTACCAAGAAGGTCATAAGTAAATATACATTTTAGAGCATTTAACGAAATGAATCCAATCACTCAAGCGCGCCCGGCAAAATGAAGTCCACAAATCTCCTCCCCCTTCCAGGGGGAGGTTGGGTGGGGGTAAACGCGCCGGACTTACACCCCCATACTGGCCTTCCCCCTCAAGGGGGAAGGGAATTCGCCATCCTCAGACTTTCTCCGAGAGGATGGCTACTTATGAACTCCATGGTAAATAGTTTCTCGATAAGTTGGACGCCGTTCTCATGTCATTTCGCCGAAATCTTGTCCAGGCGCTTCATCCGCTGGGAATCCGGTTGCAGGGCGGCCCCAGCCTTGTCCGGCTCTTTTGGGGTTTTCTCGTCCGTTTTGCGGACCAGTTTCCACGGGTTGCGCTTGATCTCGTCCGAGAACTCCTTGAGGGCGGAGGAGGTTTCCTTCAGGTTCTTGACCAGTTCCATGACGTTGCGGCGGTTCTCCGTCAACACGCCGTTGGTTTGCCCGACGGCCTGGTCCAGGTTGGCCGCCACCGCCTCGATCTTGCCGGACAGCCTGTGCGCGTCGGCCTCGATGGCGCGGACCATGCTGGTTATGCCGGGGCGGTTGTCCACGAGCAGGAGCTCGAGTTCGCGGGTCATGTGCCGGGTCTGGTCGATGATCTCGTAAATGCCTTGCTCCTTCTCCGTCAGGAGACGGTCGGTCTTCGAGGCGACCGAGGAGACGTGGGCGAGCGTTTCGCGGAGCTGGCCGTCGTCGCGGTCCATCAGCCCGGCCAATTCGGAGGTGATTTTTTCCATGTTCCGCAGATTGGAATGGATACTGCCGCGGTTTTCGGAGACGACCTGGTGGATCGTGCCGAGGGATTCCTCGAGCTTGGAAATCGCGCCCTTGGAGTCGGAGACCAGGACGTCGGCGATGTTGGTGAAGCGTTCCACCTGCCGCACGAACTCGGTCATGATATCGCCTATTTTGGCAAACTCGAACGACTCCGTCCCCTCCAGCAGTTCGTTCTCCGCGAGGGAGGGCGCCTTGGAGCTTCCCGGGCGGATGTCGATGTACAGCGAGCCCATCAGCCCCGAGGTCTTGATCATGGCCGCGGCGTTCTTCTTGATGTCGATGGCGGGGTCGACGGCCGCCTCCACCAGGACCCGCTCGGCCCCCGGTTTCCCCTTCGCGTCCAGCAGGCCGATGGCGGACACTCTGCCCACGGACAGTCCCGCGTAGCGGACCTGCGCCCCGAGCTCGAGGCCGCCGGTGAAGGCGAACGCGATCCTGAGCTTCTTCTGGGGCTTGAAGTACTGCTTGATGTTGCCCAGCGAGAAGATCATCGCGCACAGGACGAGGAAACTGACGAAGATGAACAAGCCCGCTTTGATTTCCGAAGACCGGTATTCCATGGCGATCCGTTAGTTAAAGGTCATTTCCTTGAGTTCTTCCCCGTAATCGGTCTGCGATTTGCTGAACGGGATGGGCCCGTCGGGCAGGCCGTTGATGAACTGGACCACGCGCGGGTCGTCGCTGTGGCGGATCTCCTCCGGCGTCCCCGAGGCGATGATCCTGCCCTTGAACAGCATGATGATCTTGTCCGAGATGCGCAGGGCGCTGGACAGTTCGTGCGTCACCACCACCGAGGTGATCCCCATCTTCCGGCTCAGGTCCAGCATGAGCTTGTCGACGACGCCGATGGAGATGGGGTCGAGCCCCGCCGACGGCTCGTCGTAGAACACGATCTTGGGGTCGAGGGCGATGGCGCGGGCCAGGGCGATGCGCTTGAGCATCCCGCCGCTCAACTGGGCGGGCTTCAGGTCCTCGCACCCGCGCAGGCCGACCATCTCCAGCTTCATCTTGACCATGATGCGGACCGTGCTCTCGTTGAGTTGCGTGTGTTCCCGCATGGGCAGGGCGACGTTGTCCTCGACGGTCATGGAGTTGAACAGGGCGCCGCTCTGGAACAGGATGCCGAACTTCTTGCGCACCTGGTCCATCTCCTCCGTGTCCATGCGCGTGATCTCCTCCCCGTCGATGTAGATCTCGCCGGAGTCGGGCTTGTACGCCCCGATGAGGTGGCGCAGGACCGTGCTTTTGCCGCTCCCGCTCCCGCCCATGATGGCGGTGATCCTGCCCCTCTCGAAATGCGCGTTCAGGTTGTCGAGGACGGCGATCCTCTGGTCCCCTTCGCCGAACGTCTTGGTCAGGTTGACGATGCGTATCATCAGGTCACGAAATAAAACAAGGTGGTGAACATCAAGTCGGCCACGATGATCAGGATCATCGAAACCACCACGGCGGTGCGGGTGTTTTGCCCGACCTTCTCCGACCCGCCTTCGATGATGAAGGCCATGTAACTGCCGACCATCACGATGATGACGGCGAACACGCCGCTTTTGATCAACCCCGTGATCACGTCCTTGAGCTTCATCTGGTCGAGAGAGTTGTCGATATACGGGGTCGGATCGATGCCCAGGGTGGTGACCCCCACGAGAAACCCTCCCAGCAAGCCCATCGCGTCGGCCATGACCGTGAGACAGGGCAACATGACGATTATGGCCAGAAACCGCGGCGCGATGAGGAACTTGACCGGGTTGAGGGCCATGACCTCCAAGGCGAGGATCTCGTCCGCCACCTTCATGGCGCCCATTTCCGCGGTGAAGGAGGCTCCCACGCGCCCGGCCATGACCAGCGCCGTCATCAGCGGCCCCAGTTCCCGCGTGACCGCCACCCCGACCAGCGCGCCGACGTATTCCAGCGCTCCCATCTGGGCCAGTTGATAGGCCGTCTGGAACGCCAGGATCACGCCGATGAGAAACGAGACGAGAAACACGATCAGCGTGGACTTGACGCCGATCTCCTCCATCTGGATCCACACCGGGCCCAGTTTGACGGGTTTGCCCCGGAGCGGCTCGACGAAGGCGCAACGGAAGGTTTCGCGGGTCAGGTAATAGAGGCCGCTGATCTCCTTGAAGAAACCCTCGGACGATTCCTTGAACCGGAACCCCTTTCGCCCAATATATCCGAAAAAGCGCGCGGTCATTTGGCGTTTACCTGGAGCCCCCGGCAAAATGAACCGATAACTTGACACTCAAATCATTCCCCTCCCTTGAGGGAGGGGGCTGGGGGAGGGTGAGATCGGCTTTTCACCCCCATCCTGGCCTTCCCCCTACAAGGGGGAAGGGAATTCGCCGTCCCCAATTTCAACCGTGAGGCATGGCTACTTATGAACTCTTTAGTAACGATGAAAAGCGGAAAACAAAAAGTTAAAAGCGTGAACGGCCCTTTTAACGTTTTGTTTTTAACTTTTCGTCTTCCGCCCAGCCAATGTACCGCTGGACCCGACGCCGCCTAAGGCTGACGCCGAGGCGGAAATTCCTCCCCCTTGCACAGGGGGCCGGGGGGATTCGCCTCGCCAGCCAGCGTTCACGCTGGCCGCTCAGACCCCTTCCATCGCCTCCTCTTTTGACGCGAACGTTTCGAAGATCGACAGGAGACGCGCGATTTCGAAAACGTCCCGGACCGCCGGGGAAAGTCCGGCCAGCCGGAACTTGTTCTTGCTGGCGTGGCTCCACTGCAAGCCCTCCACCAACGTGGCGATCCCGGAGCTGTCGATGTAGGCCACCTTCGAAAGGTCCACGATGATGGCCCTCCGGTTGGTCTTGAACAGGGAGGTCAAGCGGTCCCGCACCTCGGGAGACGAACTCATGTCCATTTCCCCATGGATGGCGAGAGTGGTCACGCCGTTGTCGCTTTCGTCGAAATGAAACTTTACGCCCATGCTAGTTTTTGATCCCCGAGGCCGCGGCCCCTTGTCTCAGTTTCTTGGTCATGGTGAGCAGGGTCCCTTTTTCCCGCTTGGTGCAATAGTGCACCGTATCCATGATCTCGTTGATGAAAAAGGTCCCCAGACCGCCGGGCTTGACCTCGTCCAGCTTCCGGGGCTTGATCTTCCCGGCGTCGCATTGTTTCCCGTAATCGCGGATTTTGACCGTGAACGTGTCGTTTTCGATCTCGAACGAAATCTCGATGGGGTCCTCGCAACGGCCGCCGTAACCGTACTTAATGATGTTGGAGCACGCCTCGTCCACGCACAGCACGATCTTGCGGGCCATGTCCTCCGGCGCCTCGTGAAGGGACAGGAGCTGTTGCAGTACGGAGCGCGTGAGGCACAGGTATTTCGGGTCGCTGGGGATGGCAATCTTCACGGGCTGTCTCATGGAATCTGCAGAGCCAGAAAAGTCCAATCGTCGTTTTGTTTCGCGCCGCCGAGATGTTTCTGGATCGCCTGTTCGACGGTCCTGGCGGAGGTTTCAGGGTTTCGGGGATCGCCCTCAAGAATATCACACAATTTTTTCAAACCGAAGGGAATGTGTTGTTTGTTCCGGGCCTGGACGACGCCGTCGGTGTACAGGAACAGCCGGTCGCCGGGTTCCAGGTCGAGCTGGTCCTCCCGGTATTGGGCGTTGGGCATGATCCCCAGGGGGACGCCGCCGGCCTTGAAATCGCCCGCGAAGCGTTTTCCCCTCCTCAGCAGGACAAGGTTTGGATGCCCGGCGTTGGCGACGGCCATCTTTCTTTTCTTCAAGTCGATCGTCGCGTACAGGGCCGTGGCGTAACATTTGCCCTCCGACCAGTCGCACATCAGGTTGTTGATCTTGTGGAGCGCCGCTCCGGGGTCGTCGTCGGTCCGCGAGACAATGCGGAAATCGCCGGTCATCCGCGCCATGCTCAAGGCGGCGGCGACTCCTTTTCCAGAGACGTCGGCGATCACAACGGCCATCCGCCTGGAGTCCAAAGGGACGAAATCGTAGAAATCCCCTCCCACGATGTCGCCGGGGACGGTCTTGGCGGCGCACAACAGGTCGTCGCGGAGGGGCGGGGACTTGGGCAGAAACCCTTCCTGGACCGCGCGGGCAAAGCGGATGTCCTTTTCCAGCTCCTGGTTTTTCAGGGCCGTCTTCACCGCCAGGGCGTTGCGGATGGCGAGCGCCGAACTGTCGCACACCATGCGGAACAGGGGCAGGTCGTCCTTGGAGAAGGTCTTGCCTTTGGTCCGCGAATGGATGACCTGGCAGACGCCGACGATCTTGTTGTCGCGCTTCAGCGGGGCGCATAGGATGGAACCCGTTTTGAACCCGGTCCGCCGGTCGTATTCGGGATTGAATTTCGGGCGCTCGTAGGCGTCCCGCGCGAGAATGGGCTTGCCCGTCCTGGCCACGGAACCCACGATCCCCTCGCCGAGCTTGACCCTGGCCAGGCTTTTGATCTGGGCCCCGACGTCGCTCAGGGCCACCTGAAACACCAGCTCGTCCGCCGCTTCGTCTATCAACGCCAGGCTACAGGCGTCCGCGCCCATCGCCTTTTTGGCGGTTTTCATGATGACGTCCAGCAACGTGTCCAGGTCCAACTCGGAGGCCAGGAGCGAGGCGATCTTGATGCACGTCTCCAGGTTTTGGATGCGCTCCTCGTACTCGACGAGTTTCTGCCGCGCCTCTTCAATGTTTTTGACTTGGCTCGATTCAGACATCCCCGTACCCTTGGCCAAAACCGGGTCAATGGATATAACATTGCGCCAACGCCAACCTATTGAAAAGAAAACTGTTGGAGGCGATACTAGATTAATATATTATCTTCGGAAAGTCCAATGAACTCTTACAAAGCGCCTTTGTTTTATCCCCCCTTGCAAAGGGGGTTAGGGGGATTTGAAGTTCCCGCTGGCGCCAGTGTGCCGCTGGTAGCGGAGGGGCCAATCCCAGTTGACGCGCAACAATCACGGATCGCAGTCAAGGCTCGACATGTCTCCCCCGGCGAGTAGCGCGAATCCCCCCCGCCCCCTTTACAAGGGGGAGCAATTCCATTCTTTCGCTCAGGCAATATTCGCGTCGATCCGAAAGAGTTGACTCCCCTTTTCCCACCCGGCTAGACACCGGCAAGGTTCTTAATATTCCAGAGAGTTGACAGCGTAATTAATCGCTTGATAAAAAATGGCTAGACCAATAAACTTCCTGGAGAGATTCCTCAGTATAAAACTCGGACTAAATACGAGGCCAGATCCATGCAATACAGTATGTTTCTTGTCGATGATGATCCCCATTGTGTCTGGGAATGGGACATTAAAGAGAAGAACCTTGAGTTTTTAGAGCAAATCGACCCTGACTATTTCGTATATCTTGCTTGTGCCCATTTTGAGAATTTGAAAGGCGAGAACGGCAAAAGAGCCGCGTTAGCGCTCCGAACTGGATATCTTCACGGTTTGGAAACGCTCTTTGCGTTACTTTGCGCAACTCTTCAGGCCCCGGATTGCGTTGTCGGTTGGATGCAAAAATATAGACCACATCAAGTAAGAAGTATGATCAAAAAAATTGTGTCTGGGCCTGGAACCATCTTCAACAAACTTGGCATGACAAAAGTTTCCTTGGAAAAACTGTCAGAACAAATCCACATTTATTCAAATGTAGACAAAGAACGGGCAAAGGAAACTACCTGCCTATTTGCAAATTTATGGGTACTTTTTAGCTCGGAGTTTTTAGAAGATACTGGCGTTAATGAATATAACAGCATTCAACATGGACTGCGTGTACGGTCAGGTGGTTTCTGGTTAAGTTATGACATGGAAAAAGAATACGGAGTTTCACCGCCACCAGAAAATATGCGTTCAATGGGAGGCAGTGATTATGGTTCGACTTTTTTTGCTACCGAAAAAATCAAAGGAAATCCAAATCCTAATGATAGGGTTCATTTTAGGGTTAGACGAAATTCGGTTAATTGGGACCCGGAAAGCCTTGCCCATGCTTTAAACTTGATTTCAGCATCTATTGGGAACATAATTTCTTTTTTAAAAATAATAAATGGGATAGAGCCGGGAAAAGTCAAGTTTACGCGGCCTCAAGAAAGCGCGTATTTCAATAAACCTTGGGATAACGACATCGGAGTTTTGAGTACCAGCATGAACATGGAAATTCCCTCGGAAAAAGTTAAATTTTTTAACAAGAAGGATATCGTTGAGAAATTGGGGAAATCTAACCTTAAGACAAATTTACCCAATACGAGGAATGATTGAACATAGTTCTAGATAGTTAGACATTCGGATGGAATTTAACGGCTCGAAAAAGTAGCTTTAAAAAATATAATCCAAAATTTTCCGAGTAACGCGACATGAACCTGAGCGCCAAGGAAAAACGCATTGTCCGGGAGTTCAAGAAGAGAATCGACGAGACGTTCCCGGACGAACTGATCAGCCTGACCCTCTTCGGTTCGCGGGCGCGAGGGGAGGCCGCAAGCGAATCGGACATGGACCTTCTGGCCGTCATACGGACCGAGGACTGGCGGCTCGGCGACCGCATCCGCGAGTTGGGATACGCCCTCGAACTGCAACACGGACTGGTCTTATCGATTCAGGTCATGAGCCTCCAGCATATGGAACGGATCAAAAAAATGCGGACGCAATTCTTCGAGGCCGTGGAGGAAGAGGGAATTGTAATGTGAAGCCCTCTGCTCCCGGCGAAGAGATTGAGGCGGAGTTGCGGCGGGCGGAGAAATCGCTTCGCGCCGCCCGGCTTTTGTTTCAGGAAGGGCTTCTGGAAGATGCATTGTCCCGAACGTACTATGCCGTCCTCCATGCCGCGCGGGCGGCCCTGCTGACGGAAGGAATCCGGGTCAAATCTCATAAATCGGTACGGCGGCTTTTTGGGCAACACCTCATCAAAACGGGACGCCTCGACTCCCAATACGCCGCCATTCTGGCGGAAGAGCAGGATGACCGCTATCTGGCCGATTATGACGCGATCTTTTCCCCGGAAAAAGAACAAGTGAATACCCGCGTCAAAGACGCAACCCGTTTTTTGAAAGCAATCAAACGTTACCTCAGCGAGCGGCAAAAAAGAAGTTAGTCGATTGACGCCCATTCCTTCCTCAAACCTCCCAAATCAGGGTTTATGAGATTACATTATTTACAGCATGTCCCGTTCGAGGACCTGGCAAATATCGAGGCGTGGGCCAGGGACAAGGGACATCGGATTTCCCAGACGCGGTTTTTCGCAAACGAACCCCTGCCGCCGATGGAGGCGTTCGACTGGCTGGTCGTCCTCGGCGGCCCGATGAACATTTACGAGGAGGACCGGTATCCCTGGCTCGCCGCGGAGAAACGCTTCATCGCCCAGGCCGCGGAACGGAAAAAGATCGTGTTGGGGATCTGTCTCGGGGCCCAGCTTCTGGCCGACGTCCTCGGCGGGAAGGCGTTCAGGAACGCGCACAAGGAGATCGGCTGGTTCCCCGTCTCGTTGGCCGGGGAGGGGCGGCGGTCGGCTGTGACCCGCAACCTGCCGGAACGGTTTCCGGCCTTTCATTGGCATGGGGACACGTTCCACCTGCCGCCGGGATGCGAACTGCTGGCCGAAAGCGAGGCCTGCGCCAATCAGGCGTTCGCTTACGAAGGCCGGGCGGTCGGCCTCCAGTTCCACCTCGAATCCTCGGAGGCAAGCGTTGGCCGGCTGATTGCCCATGGCGCGGACGAATTGGCCGCAGGCAGATATATTCAAACCGGGGAGGAGATGTTGTCCGCGAAAGAACGCTTTTCGCAATTACGAAAGTTGATGCGCGTCCTGTTGGACGATATGGAGCGCGAGTTCGGGCCGGGCAAGCGCCCGGAGGCAACGCGGCGATGACGCTGACGCGATCGCCGGAACGCTCCCTCCCCCTTGCAAAGG
>JACRGP010000182.1 GCA_016217765.1 Nitrospinota bacterium
GACTAACTAAACAGTATCGACCGCCGTTTTTCAGCCAGTTGTCCAAGTATTTTGAACTATGAACAGATGCCGTCATGAAACTGCACCCGGAAATTTTGACTAAAAACGGCAAAAAGGAGTTTGTCGTTCTGCCTTATGAGGAATTTGTAGCCTTGCGGGAACTCCTGGCTGACGCGGAAGACATTCTGGATCTGCGCGCCGCCAAGAAAAAAGAGGCCCACCGGCCCAGCGTCGGGTTGAAACAGGTGAAAGACAAATTCCCTTCGAAATAGTCAAACGGTCCCCCAAAACCGTAAACAACCGCTCGCGCTTACTTCCGCGGATCACGGCATGTCCCCGAACAGGGAAAGGAAGACGCCCGCCGCCACGGCGGTGCCGATGACGCCGGCGACGTTCGGCCCCATGGCGTGCATCAGCAGGTAGTTGGTGTGGTCGGCCTCGGCGCCCACTTTTTGCGAGACGCGCGCCGCCATGGGCACCGCCGAGACGCCCGCCGACCCGATGAGCGGGTTGACCTTGCCCCCCGTCGCCTTGCACATGATCTTCCCGAACCAGACGCCGCCCGCCGTCGCCATGGCGAACGCCGCGAGGCCGAGGACGATGATCTTGATGGTCTCGGAAGTCAAAAAGGTCTCGGCGGTCATGGAGGACCCGACGGCCAGCGCCAGCAGGATGGTGACGATATTGATCAGGTGCGTCTCCGACGTTTCTTGTAACCGCGCCGTCACCCCGCACTCGCGGAACAGGTTGCCCAGCATCAGCATGCCGACCAGCGGGGTTATGGGCGGAAGCATCAGGCAGATCACGAGCGTGGACACGATCGGGAACAGGATCTTCACCGTCGGCGAAATCGGCTTCAACTGCTCCATCTTGATCTTTCTTTCCTCCGGCGTGGTCAGCCAGCGCATGATGGGCGGCTGGATGAGCGGCACCAACGACATATAGGAATAGGCCGCCACGGCGATCGGCCCGAGCAGGTGCGGGGCCAGGGCGGTGGCGACGAAAATCGAGGTGGGGCCGTCCGCCCCGCCGATGATGCCGATGGAGCTGGCCTCTTTCAAGGTAAAGCCCATGAGGGTCGCCCCCATCATGGTGGTGTAGATGCCCAACTGCGCCGCCGCGCCGAGCAGGAGGGTCGCGGGGTTGGCCAGCAGGGGCCCAAAGTCCGTGAGCGCCCCGACGCCGAGAAAGATCAGCGGCGGCAGGATCTCGTGCTGGACCCCGAAGTAGAAGTAGTGGAGCAGGCCGCCCTCGTCCACGTTGCTCATCAAACCCATGGGGATGTTGGCGAGGAAACAACCGAACCCGATGGGGAGCAGAAGGAGCGGTTCGAATTTTTTCCAGATGGCGAGGTAAATAAGGACGAACGACACCAGGATCATCACCGCATGGCCGGCGGTCAACGCCGGAAACGCGGTGGATTTCACAATTTTAATCATCGCATCCAGGAAATTGAATTGCATGGGTCGTCTGGACTCCCGTCAGAGCGGCTTGACGTTTGTTATGTGGATGTCGCCGGGCGGCCGGCCCAGGTGGTGCGCCAGGACGGATTGAATGACGGCGGTTTGTTCCGGGGAGGCCGGACCCGCGCCTGCCGGAGCGGGCGCCGCTGGCGCGCTTTTGGGCTGGCTTTTTTTCTGCGGTTTCTGGGGGGCCTTGTAGGGCGCCAGGAAAACCATGACCTTGATCAACAGAATGAGGGTGGAGAGCGCTGCGAAAATAACGCCCAAGGCCAGGACGGAAACGACGATCGAGGAAAAGAAATCGGACATGGTTTTTAATCCATCGGGCCCCCGGCGATTTGCGGAATTTCGCCGGCGAGGTCTTGAAAGTTAAAACTCATCTTCAGGAGGGCATCTTTAAAAATCGCCTTTTTCATAAGTCCAATCGTCCATAAAAAGTTGTAGTTGCCCAATTTTTAGGGCTGTTGGAGCGCCTGATGAATCAGGCAACTACAATTTTTAGCCCTTCATTGAATGACGACCAGTTCGTCCCCCGTTTGCACCGAGGCGCCTTCCTTGACCGTGATGGAATGGACGACTCCGTCGCAATGGGACTTGATGTCGGTCTCCATTTTCATGGATTCGAGCACGACCAGCGTGTCGCCGTTGCGCACAGGGTCGCCCACCTGGCACTTGACGGACAGGACGGAGCCCGGGAGGGGGGAGAACAGGATCTCCCTGGCCCGCGCCGGGGCTACGGCAACGGGGACGGACGCGGGCGCCGGTGCGACCGCCTGGACGCCCGGAGCCGGAGAAATATACCCCGCGAGGGCGACTTCCACCGAATAGGATTTGCCCTCGATCTTGATGTTATAAACGGCCGACCCGGCGGGCGCCGTTACGGGAGCCGGGGCTGACGTCGCCGCCGGTTGCGCGACAGGCTGGGGGGCCGGGGTCTCGGGCGCCTTCGCCTTGGCGGGAGACGGCGCCGGTTCCGTTATCCCCTGGCTCCGGTTCTCGAAAAATTTCAGCGCCACCTTGGGGAACATGGCGTAGGACAACCAGTCTTCCTCGCGGTCGATCTTGTATTCCGCGCATTCCTTCACGACCTTGTCCCATTCCGGCTCCAGCAGGTCGGCGGGCCGGCAATCGATGGTCTTTTCGCCGCCCGAGGCGGTCGCCTTGGCCAGCAGTTCCGGGTCGATGGGCCCGGGTAGCCTGCCGTACTTGCCCAGGACGCATTCGCGCGTTTCCTTGGTGATGATTTTGTAGCGTTCGCCGGTCAGGACGTTCAACGTGGCCTGCGATCCGACGATCTGGCTGGTGGGCGTCACCAGCGGGGGATATCCCATTTCCTTCCTCACCTTGGGCACTTCTTTCAGGACCTCGCCCAGCTTGTCCGAGGCGTTTTGTTCCTTGAGCTGGTTTTCCATGTTGGAAATCATCCCGCCGGGGATCTGAGAGTCCAGGATCTTGACGTCCACGCTTTTGAAGTCGCTCTCGAATTCGGCGTAATGTTTTTTGACCTCCCGGAAGTAGTCGGCGATTTCATGGAGCAGGTCAAGGTCCAGGCCGGTGTCCCTCGGCGTCCCTTTCAGGGCCGCGACCACGCATTCCGTGGCGTATTGGGAGGTGCCCATGGCCAGGCTGGAAATGGCGGTATCGACGATGTCCACCCCCGCGTCGATGGCGCACTGCAGGTTCATCCCCGCCAGCCCGGTGGTGGCGTGCGTGTGCAGGTGGACGGGGAGCTTGACGGTCTTCTTGATCTCGGACGTCAGTTCGCGGGTCACTTGCGGGGTGAGGAGCCCGGCCATGTCCTTGACGCAGATGATGTCCGCGCCCCTGTCCTCGAGCTCCTTGGCCAGCTTGACGTAGAGTTCGGTGTTGTGGACGGGGCTCACGGTGTAACTGATGGCCCCCTCCACGGTCTTGCCGCATTTCTTGGCGGTGTCCATGGCCTTGCGGATGTTGCGGAAATCGTTCAACGCGTCGAATATCCGGAAGATGTCGATGCCGACGTCGGCGGACATTTTCACGAAGCGTTCGACCACGTCGTCGGCGTAATGCCGGTAGCCGACGAGGTTTTGTCCCCGCAACAGCATTTGCAACGGGGTTTTCGACATGCGTTTTTTTAACTGCCGGCTTCGCTCCCAGGGGTTCTCGTTCAGGAACCGCAAACAACTGTCGAAGGTGGCCCCGCCCCACATTTCCAGGGAAAAATAGCCCACCCGGTCGAGTTTTTCGGCGATGGGCAACATGTCCGCCGTGCGCATACGGGTCGCCAGGAGGGATTGATGCGCGTCCCTCAGGATGGTGTCGGTTATTTTCAGGGGGTTCCGTGACTGATTCATCACACAAATCCTTTGAATTTATTTGCCGTTTTTGATCGTAACGCTAGAGGGTTGCCGAAATCCACTTTTTAGAGCGTCTAACAAAATGAAGTATTCCATAACTTCCTCCTCCTTCCTAACATACAAGGGGGAGGTTAGGTGGGGGTGAAAAGCCGGGCAAGCGCCCGGAGGCGACGCCGGATCCAGCGTTCACGCAGGTCACCCTCCCCCAGCCCCCTCCCTCAAGGGAGGGGAGTAATTTGAGGGTCGAGCCAAAGGGTTCATTTTGTTAGACGCTCTTAGTCTTTTGTCGTCATTCCCGTGAAAACGGGAATCCAGTATTTTCAAGAACCTTCTGGATGCCCACTTTCGCGGGCATGACGTTTTTTGGGCACAAAAGGGACTTTTTCAGCGCCCGCTATAGACAGCGCCCGGCAAAAGCTACGTCCGCGAGCCGGTCTCGCGGAAAAA
>JACRGP010000183.1 GCA_016217765.1 Nitrospinota bacterium
GATCGACGAATCCCAGGGAGAGCGGTGGTTTTGTAGCGAGGAAGAGGCGGCGCGAGCCGGATGGCGCAAGGCGGGCCGGTGACGGCGAGGGAAAGAGACGATGGGCTTGGGGTCGCTCTGGGCCCTTCGGTCAACGCAGGACAGGCCCGTTGCAGAGCGGAAAGCGAGGAACGCGACGTCAAGGTTGAACGGACGGCGGAATGGGAAGGAACTGTTCCATGGGCCGCCCGTTCACCGTAACCTTGCCTTTTTTGACGAGCAGTTCGATTTTATACTGGTCCCCCTCTTTCAGGAGATAACCTTCGCGCGCCCATTGGTCGAGGAAGTCGTCCCCTTTCGCGCGGCCGCTTTTGGGCGCCGGGGATTTCGCCGGCGCTTCAAGGCCGACCATGCCGGCGGGGACCAGGTCGCGGAGAATCTGTCCCGGAACCGCGAAGTTCGCCGACAGGTCCAGGGCCGCGAAAATCATGAGGGGATTTTTGCCCAGGTCGGCGGAACTCCCGTCGATCGTCGCCTTGGCATGGCCCCCCAGTTCTCCTTTGGGAGTCTTCAAACTGAGTTGGACGATTTCAAGTTCCGGGACCTTTTTCGCCAACTCGCCAAACAGTTCCAGCGCTTGCTGGGACGGATCTCCCTGAGAGGCTGGATCGACCTGCTGGCCTCCCTGGCCGAGTTTGCGGATTTTGAGGAGCGTGGCGGCGTCGAGGTTGCGGGCCGAGACCTTCACGATACCCGGCCCGAAGACGTCTTTTCCCGCCTTGATTTCCTCGGCCTGGAGGCTTGCCGAAACGTTGATATTGTCATTCGGCGCCGCATGGGTGGAGGTGAAGAATTTCATCTGCCGCAACAGCGCTCCCGGCTGACCGGGGCCCTCGGCCTTGACCTGGTCCACGACCGCGGAAAGGTCGCCCAGGGGCAACCGGGCGGGGCCGCCGCCGCGCGAATTCAGGTTCACGGCGATTTTGTTCAAGGAGACCTTCTCCTCGCCGAAATGGACGACGAGCGGTTTCGACTCGAACGTTCCGCGCAGTTCGCCGAGGTCTCCCGAAAACGTCGCGTTCCCTTCCATTCCCAGCCAGTTCACGCCGCTCAAGTCCCCGGACTGGCTTTGATAGGGTTTAACGGAAACCTGGATTTCCCCGTCGCCGGAGAGCGGGACGGTCTGCGTCGCCTCGGCGCGGAGGGGTTTTTCCGTCTTCAAGTTTTGCAGGGTGAAATTGGCGGACGAAATAATCCGGGCCTGGAAAAACTCGCCCCCCGCGTTTCCGGCGAGCCAACCCTCCAGGGAAACCGGCCCGTGGACGATCCGGCTGGAAACGTCGAAGGCGGGCGAAAAAGGCAGGTCGGGAGCCCGGACGACGTATTCGGCGGTCGATTCCAACCAGCCGCGCGCGTAGTTTTTGACCGTCACCTGGACGTTTTTCCGCGACAACCGCGCGACGAAATCGTTGAACGTCGTCTCCGCCTGTCCGCCGAACCAGTAGGGAAGACCCGCCCCGGTCCCCAGCAAAAGGACCAGCAGGATCCCCAAGGCGAGGCCCGAAACGCGGGGTTTGGGCGCGGCGGTCGGCGGGGAGACGGCGCGTTCGGCCGCGAATGAAGAGACGTAGTCCGTTTCCGCGTAAGGCGCCGCGGCTTCCTCTTCCGGTTCTTGTTCGGAAGTTTCTTTCCGCTTCTTCCCGAAACTGAAGAACGGCTTGCGTCCGGAGGGTTCGGGAGCTTCAGCTTCCTCCGGAGGCGGAGCCGGGGACCTTTTTAAAAAACCGAACAGCGGCTTTTTAGCCGGAGTTTCTGGGGCCGTCTCGCCAGGTTCTTCCTCGATTTCTTCCTTTTCTTCCCTCGGTTTCCGTCCAAAACTAAAGAACGGCTTGCGCCCGGCGGGTCCGGCGGGAGCCATAGCCTCTTCCGCTTGCGGAGCCAGGGGCCTCTTTAAAAAACCGAACAGCGATTTTTGGGCGGCGGGTCCGGCGGGCGGGGACAGTTCCTCTCTCGCGGGCCGCGGTTTCGCGGCCACCGCCGGCCCCGGCTCGACAAGGACCAGTTCGACGTCGAAGCCGAGAGTTTTCAGGTACTGGCGGGCCGGGTCTCCTTGCCGGTCCGGTATGGACCGCTCGAATTGCCAGGGGCGGCCTTCCTCGACTATGCCGTGCAGGACCGTCAGCGCGCGTTCGCGCCGTATGCGGAAAAGTTTGGCGAACCGGTCCGCGACCTCGGAAAGATTGTTTCCCGACCAACCATGGATTTTGACGTGATAGCTCATACGGCCGCGCGCCGGGTTTGGGAGGAATGGCTGTTTTTCGTCAACTCGAAATTCAAGGCATATTCCCTATCGATGACCGAAATTTCTCCATGCCCTGGCGGGTCGTCTTGCTCCCGGTACAGCCAGGCGTAGCGGGACTCGTCCAGGGGCATGGGGACAAGTTCCGCAAAGCGCGATTGTAATGGGTTTCGGCCCAAAAGCGCAAGGGCGGATTCGTCCACGCCGAATTCGCCCGCCACTTTTTCCAGGGCGTGCAGGGGCGGGTCGCCCTCGCCCATCCGTTCCCGGACGGCGAGTTCGATCCGCCGGTTCCGTTCCATCAGGCGCGCGTGGGGGTAATCGGGCCGGGACAACAGCATGAAGTCCAACGCCGGCCAGTAGTTGTTGATGAAGTCGTCGAAGTTCACCTCGACGCCTTTGCTCAGGTTGATGTCCCGGGCGCCTTGCGGGGAGGTCCTCAATAGTTCGTTGTAAACGGAAACGATGTTGCGCGCCGCGTCGTAAAGGACCGTCCAGTGGCAGGCGTTCGGGGTTTCCTGGGTGCGGAAGGAATCCATGGCCTTGATCGAGACCACCAGCAGGCAGTGCGTGTCTTCCATCCCGAGGAAGGACGCGGTCCAGGGAAACCGTCCGGCGTACCAGGCATCGACGTCCGCCGGGTAGTCCTGGCGGTTGGAGTCCGCCGGCGGCCGGAACCCGTTGTCCGCGTACCTCAATATGTCGTCCAGTTCCTTGTACGCCAGGTCGAGCCCGGCCCGCGCGATGGTGTACGGGAACAACCGGCGTTGATATTCCATGTATTCCTTCAGGCCGGGGTCGCGGTCCTCCAGCGAATGGACATGGTTCCTTTTGGTTATATCTTTCGCGAACAGCAACATCTCGTGCCGTCTCCGAACAAATGGCGGGAAATGTCCCCTATTTGCCAGAAAAACGTCATGCCCGCGCAGGCGGGCATCCAGAAATTCTTTAAAAATACTGGATGCCCGTTTTCGCGGGCATGACGGCATAAAATATGTCGTCCGGACTGTGGCGGTCCGCGGCTCAGGACGTTTTCGCGGTCTCCTTGTGGAGCTTGTCGACTTCCTCGGAAAGCCTGACGAAAGCGCGCAGGATATCGGTGGCGGTGATGATCCCGACGAGTTTCTCGGCGCTGACGACGGGGAGACAGCCGATCTTTTTCTTGGCCATGATCGCCGCCGCGTCCGCGGCCTTCTCCTCGGGGCCGATGGTCGTCAACCCCCGCCGCATGAGGGTCTTCACCTTGCGCGACGGGAGCGTGAACGACGATAGATCGTTCTTCCCCGGTTTTTTCGGCCGCCAGGGGCCCAGGACTTTTTTCAAGTCCCGGTCGGAAACGACCCCCACCACCTTGTCGTTTTCCACCACGGGAAGATGGCGGATGGACTCGAAATTAAACAGGAAAAAAACCCGGTCCACCATGTCGTCGGGCGTAACGGTAAAAACCTTGACGCTCATCAGCTCCTTGACCCTCATGTCGCTCTCCCCCGCGTTAAGATCGGTTACAACGGTTTGAACTTTTGGGAAATCATGTTCAGGATATTTTTTTTGTCCTCGTCGCTCATGTTTTCCGCCAGTTTGCGGATTTCGGCGATCTGCTCGGGCGTCATTTTGGCCATCAGTTCGCCGACATGTCCCGGCAAGGCGTCCAAACCGGCGGCGCCCGGCTCCCCCGAAACGCCGTCGGGGCCGGGGCTCTCGCTGACCGGCTCGGGTTTGTCCGCGGAACGGAACTCGATGAAATCCCCCTTGATCTTGCCGACGATGTCCTCGCGCGCCAAATTCTCCAGGACCTTGGATAGCGAGGCGTTGTTGCGTTTGCAACTGTCGTAGACGGGTCGGAACGGAAGCCTGACGATTTTGCCGGGAAACCCGTTTTTTAAAATGGAATGCTTGATGCTGTCCTCAACCTGCATGGAGCCCATGTGCCAATGCAATGCCGCGCATCGGGAAGGAAGAAAGCGTTGATTTTTATTCTATTACAATACGGCCAAAAGGCCATGAAAAAATTGCCCCGGAGCGGGATGGCCCAGGCGGCGTTGCCTCCGGGCGCTTGCCCGGCGCCTCGCGCTGACGCCGAGGCGGCGGAAATAAGAATTGATTTTGCCCCGGTTGTGTTCTACGATTCATGGTTTTCCATGGAAGAGCTAATGTTTTTGTTTTTCCGCGAGACCGGCTCGCGGACGTAGCTTTTGCCGGGCGCTGTCTATAGCGGGCGCTGAAAAAGTCCCTTTTGTGCCCAAAAAACGTCATGCCCGCGAAAGTGGGCATCCAGAAGGTTCTTGAAAATACTGGATTCC
>JACRGP010000184.1 GCA_016217765.1 Nitrospinota bacterium
AGGACGATCGCGGCGCCGACAGCGGTTCGCGCCCCTTTGCGGCCAGCGATCTGTCCCAGAAACTCGCCCGTCCGCGCCATGCCCGCCGCCATGAAGACGGCCAGGATCGGCAGGTTGTATAGATAGGTCCGCGGATACCCCCCCCACCCCGGTCAACAGGGGGACAAGCAACGGCAGGAAGAACACGCACAAGGGGAGCAGGCGGTAGGAGCGGCGGACCGTATTGCCCCAGACGGTCCCGGCGAGCAGAAAGGGGAGGAACCACGCCGTGGCGCCGGGGAATATCAACGTCAACGTTTCCGCGGGGATCTTACCCGCGAGCGCCGGGTTGGAAGTCCCGACGAATTTCTCCAGATGATAATTTTTGGCCTCCGCGATCATCTGGTCTTTCATGGGCAGATAGAGCAGGTACGACGCGGCCGCCGTCAGAAGAAACAATCCGAGAAACCACCACGCCTGGCGTTTGGGCGAAACGCCGGAACTTGCAAATTCGTCCTTCCAGAAAGGCGCGAGAAGCGACAGGAAAATCCACCCCGCCAGGCCAAAAACGAAATAGACGTTCGTGGGCATGACGTAGACCGACAAGACGGCGCAGACGGTCAAGACCGTCCCCCACAGGGCCCGCGAGGACGGCTCCAGCAGGCGGAGCGCGGCGTAAACCGCCGCCGCCGACAGGAACATGAGCAGGCTGTACCCGCGCGCCGTCTGCGAATAGTAGATGTGGATGGGGCAGATCGCCGCGATCAGCAAGGACAGGCGGGCGACGGCGGCGGAATCGAACATCCGCAAGGCGATCCGATGGATCAACCACAGGCAGAGGATGCCGGACAAAAACGCGGGAAACCGCGCGGCGACGGCGTTCTCGTCCCCGAACCCCAGGGTCATGAGGCGGATCAGGACCGTGTGAAATACGTGGTGTCCGCCGGCAAAATAGGTGGTGACGATTTCCTTGAACGAGGCGTCCATGTATTCCAGCAGGATCTGGTTCTCGTCTCCCCCGCCCAACGCCCGGTCCAGTTGATAAAACCGCAGACCGGTCCCCAGGGCCATTAATCCGTAAAATACCGCCCGCGCGTTGGACGCTTTCTTGGGATGAGTGTTTTCGTCGAACATTGAGACTCAGGAGGAAATGGGGGTTTTTTCCAGTCCCCGTACGAAGTTATAATAATTCATGGGCGGGGAAAGACATCATTTATTGACAAAGGGACGATGGCGAGAAGGCTCGCATTTTTTTTAGCGGACAGGTCCATGCAGGAACGCATTTCAGAAATATTGAAACAAATCCCTAGTTTACCCGGAATTTATATCATGAAGGACGGGCAGGGGGAAATCCTTTATATAGGGAAAGCCAAGTCCCTCGGTAACCGCGTACGCTCCTATTTTCAGAGCGCGCGTCTGCTGGCGCCGCGGACGCGCGTTTTCGTCGGCAAGGTACGGGACATCAAATTCCTGACCACCAAGACGGAGACCGAGGCCCTCATCCTCGAAAGCAATTTTATAAAGAGACACAAGCCCCGGTACAACGTTTTATTGAAGGACGACAAGCATTATCCATATCTGCGGCTTACCGCTCAGGAGCTTTATCCGCGTCTCGAAGTGGTCCGGAGGATCCAAAAAGACGGCGCGACCTACTTCGGCCCGTACACGATGGCCAAGGAAATACGGGAAACGCTCCGGACGATTTACAAGATCTTTCCCCTCCGGCAAAGTTCGGACGAGTTGGACGGCCAACCCAAACGGCGCCCCTGTCTGAATTACCAGATGGGCCGCTGTCTGGCTCCCTGCGCCGCTTTGGTTTCCCCCGAGGATTACGCCAAGGTGGTCCGCGATGTCGTCTCGTTTCTCAAGGGGAATTCGTCGGACCTCATCGACGGTCTCAAGGCGAAAATGCGGGAAGCCTCCTCCCAATTGCGTTATGAGGAGGCGGCGATGTTCCGCGACAAGATCGAGGCGGCGCTGTCCATTTATTCCAGGCAGAAAATCATTTCCACCTCGCTGGAGGACCAGGACGTCGTCGGCTATTGCCGGGAGAGGGGGATGGCCGTGGCGCAAATCCTGATCGTCCGCGGCGGGAAAATGATCGGCGAGAAGAATTTCAAGATGAAAACGCCGGACGAAATGGAGGACGGCGAAGTCCTCGCGGCGTTTGTAAAACAGTATTATGCCGGAGAGGAGTTGTTGCCCTCCGAAATTTTTGTCCCCCACGAGATCGACGAGGCGGAAGCGATCGCGGAATGGTTGACGCAGAAAAGACATGCCAGGGTAAAGCTCACGGTCCCGCGCAAGGGCAAGAACCGCGACCTGGCGCTCATGGCCCAGGAAAACGCGAGCTTTGCCATGAGGAGCGAAATGGACAAGGACGACGTCAGCGTCCGTAGCCTGGAAGAGTTGCAGGAGACGCTGGGGCTCAAGAATTTCCCCGAGGCCATCGAGGGTTTTGACATCTCGAACATTTCCGGCTCCCATGCCGTAGGCTCGATGGTGTTTTTCCAGAACGCGCGTCCGGAGAAGTCCAAATACCGGAGGTATAAAATCGAGACCGCGCGGGGGATAGACGATTACGCCATGTTGCGCGAGACGGTAACTCGCCGGTACCGGCGGTTGACGAGCGAGGGATCTCGCTTGCCGGATTTGATTTTGATCGACGGCGGCAAAGGACATCTCAACGCGGCATACGGCGTTTTACGGGATTTGGACCTGCAGGATAAAGTCGACCTGGTCTGTATCGCCAAGGGAAAATTCCGCAACAAACTCGCGACGGACGAGGTGTACCTGGTCGGACGGAAAGACCCCGTTTTGTTCCGGGAAAATTCCCCCTCCCGGTTTTTGCTTCAAAGGGTCCGGGACGAAGCCCACCGCTTTGCCGTCGCCTATCACCGCCAGTTACGGTCCCGAAAGACGCTCGCCTCCCCCTTGGAGGCCGTGCCGGGGATCGGCAAAAAACGCCGGTTGCTTTTGCTGAAGCGTTTCGGCAGTCTGGAAAGCATCAAGCGCGCCTCGTTGGAGGAACTCCAGTCGGTCCAGGGGATCACGGAGGACCTGGCGCGCAAAATCGCCGCCATCGTTTGAGGGGGGAAACTGGCGGGCTAATTTCATGTTGCATGTTTGGTTCCGGCTCGGTAAATTGATTAACGCGACTTGAATCCGGATCCATATAGATTTGATGAGAGGAGTTTTACAGCCATGAAATCGTTGTTGCGTTTAGTCGTATTGTTCATTGCAGGTTGTTTGCTGACGGTCCTTCCCGCGACTCCGCTGATGAGCTTGCCCGAGAGGACGGCCCAAAGCGATTACATCGAGGAAGCCAAAGCGGTGTACGCCTTGGAACAGGATTATTATCAAAAGCGCATGAACAGCGATTGGAAGGAGATATACAATTACCAGCATCCGGATTTCCGGAAGAAAGTTTCGCTGGAGGAGTTTACTTATTTCAACGGCCGGTTGGACGAAAACTACTGGGAAAAACACCCGATGCACGTTTGCGGCTCCAAAAGCGGTTTCCTGGAGCACATCCGCAAACATCCGGAGCAATATGACGCGCTTGGGTTTCCCTATCCCAGGAAATACAAATTCTTCGCCGACACGCTGTTCACGATGAATAAATTCTCGATCGTCAAAATTTCCGTCAGCAAGGACAAAAAACACGCCGTCGCGCAATATCGAGCCGACGGGAGGAAGATGCTTCCCCCCTGGATCATCCGCGAATTCATCGTCTACGACTATTCCTTTTTGGGGGCGGATTATTGGGAGAAAGTCGACGGCCGGTGGTCGATCGCGGCCTTGAAAGACACTCTGGGGATCAGCGGCTCGAATCAGCAATATTTCATTCCCAACAACAACGAGGCTTGGGACAAAATGGAATTTGTCGATTTCCCCGTCGAAGCGCTGGATCCGAAAAACTCCTGAACCCCTCCCTGGTAAAATCGGTCATATGGACATACATTTTCACCGCGCCTGGCTGGACGACGACGAAATCGACGAGGTGGTCGATACCCTGAAATCGGGTTGGTTGACCACCGGCCCCAAGACCCATCGGTTCGAGGAGGATTTCAAGGCCTATATCGGATGCAAGCACGCCATCGCCTTGAACTCCTGCACCGCCGGACTGCACCTCGCGCTGGCCGCCATGGATTTCCAGCCCGGTTGCGAGGTCATCACCACGCCGCTGACTTTCCCCGCGACGGCGAACGTGATCGTCCACCAGAACCTCAAGCCGGTGTTCGTCGATATCGAGGAAGGGACGCTGAACCTCGACGCGCGCAAAATCGAGGAAAAGATCGGCCCCAAGACCCGCGCCATCATCCCCGTGCACTATGCCGGACACGCCTGCGACATGGACGCCATCGAGAGCCTGGCCGCGAAATACAAACTGGCCGTGATCGAGGACGCCGCCCATGCCTTGGAAACTTTTTACAAGGACCGGAAAATCGGCGCCCGCAACCCCGTAGCCTTCAGCTTTTACGCCACCAAAAACATCACCACCGGCGAAGGGGGCATGCTGACCGTCGACGACGACGCGTTGGCGGACAAAATCCGGATGATGCGCCTGCACGGCCTCAGCAAGGACGCCTGGAAGCGCTACGGGAAGGGCGGGTTTTCCCACTGGGAACTGCACCTGCCGGGTTACAAATACAATATGGCGGACATCAACGCCGCCCTCGGCATTCACCAACTGAGGAAGGTCGGACGGTTCATGGAAATCCGCAGGCGTTACGTCGCCCGGTACGACGAGGCTTTCCGGGACGTGGAGGAGTTGGAGGTCCTCCAGACCCGGGACTACACCCGGCACGCCCACCATATCTACGTCGTGGCCCTGCGCCTCGACCGCCTGAACGCCACCCGGGACCAGTTCCTGGACGCCATGCAAGCCATGGGCATTGGCGTGGCCGTCCATTTCTCCGCCCTCCACCTGCAACCGTATTACCGGAAAACGTTCCATACCCAGCCCGAGGACCTGCCCGTGGCCACGCAATATTCCGAGAGGATCCTTTCGCTTCCGTTGTACCCCAAGATGTCCGGCGAGGACGTGGAACGCGTCGTCGATTCCGTGAAAAGCCTGATCGCGAAGTTCGGAAAAAAGGCCGCGTGAGCGGCTTTTTCCGCCCCGGTCGATTCCGCTTCGCTCGATACGGCGCTACGCGGAGAAAAAAATGACCTGGCTTGAGAATCTATTCCGGAAAATCCTGGGCCTGTTCCGCAAGAAGCCCCAGGAACCGCCGAAGCCCGCCGCCGAAGAGGACATCAAGACCCGGATCGCGAAGTACAAGGAAGCGGTCCGCCTTGACCCCAACGACGGTTCCGCCCAGTACAACCTGGGAGCCGCCTATATCGAACTGCGCCGGTACGCGGAAGCCATCCTGCCGCTGAAAGAAGCGGTCCGCGTCAATCCCGACCACCCCACCGCCTATTATCATCTGGGCAAGTCCCTGGTCGAGACGGGAAGGGACGAGGACGCCGTAGACGCCCTGCGGTTCGCCATGGGAAAAAATCCCGAAAGCCTCGCCATCAAAAAACTATTGGCCGAAGCCCACAAGAACCTCTGTGTGTGGTATGGAAGAGTGAAACGCTACGAAGAGTCCATGAAACATTTCAACGCGGCCATTCTAGTCGTGCCGGACTACGGGCCCGCCTACCTGGCGTTGGGCATGAACTATACGCATCTGGGACGCTATCAGGACGCCATCGACACCTTCAAGAAAACCCTGGACATGGACCCCAACCTGGTCGTGGACGTCCATTACAACTACGGGATCGTGTACGCCAAGCTCGGCGACCATAAAAAGTCGATCAAGCATTTCAAGGAGGCGATCGAGATCAACCCGAAATCCGCCTTGCCCCACTTGCATCTTGGGACTTTGTATCTCAAGTTGGAGCGTTACGAGGAGGCGGTCGAGCGCTTGCGGGACGCCGTCATCCTCAGCCCGAAAGTGGCGGCGGAAGGGTATTACCGGCTCGGCGTGGCGCTGATGAAGCTGGAGCGTTACCAGGAGGCGCTCAAACCCTTGGCCGACGCGTTGGAACTGACGCCGAACCACCCGGCGGTGCAGGACTCCTATGTCGAGGCGGCCCTCAAGACCGCCCAAACCCTGCGCCAGGACAAGAAATACCAGGAGGAGATCGAACTCCTGCGGGCCGCGGCGAAAGTCAACCCCGAGAAGCCGGACATTCACGCCCTCCTGGCGGAGATTTACGATATTCTGGTGGAGCCCGCCAACGCCATGGTCCATGGCTCCATCGCCAAACAACTATATGTCGAGAACCGGGACGAAGCGGGGTTGACCCGGTCCATGCGGCGCCTCGTCGGCGTCAGCAAGAAGTACGGATATAAAATAGAAGACTTCGCCAAGGTGAAAATCCCCCGCAGAAAAGCTTGATCCCCGTCCTCCTAGGAGCGCCTAACAAAATGAAATTCTCCATGATTCCCTCCCCCTTGAGGGGGAGGTTAGGTGGGGGTGAAAAGCCAGCCCCTCCCTCAAGGGAGGGGAGCATTTGTGGGGTCAGACCATCAATTCATTTTGTCAGACGCTCCAAGGATTGACGGATTCCGTCTCATGCTCGATGGCGCGTTGGACCAGATGGTTGAGGGATATCCCTTCACGAGACGCCTTCTTTACGGCCAAAATGTGCAATTTCCTGGGGATACGGACGTTAAAGGCGCCCTTGCATGACTTGAAGGGGTCTTTGCCCGCTTTTTTGCAGAGTTTCCGGTAATCCTCGACCGCGAGGCGGAAATCCTCGGTCAACTTCTCCACGGTGTCCCCCTCAAAAGACACCAAGTCCTCGATACCCTCGATTTTGCCGAAAAAACACTTGTCCTCCGCGCTGAAATGAACCGAGCCGATAAAACCGTCATGTTCGATCGTGTCTTTCATAAAACCCCTTTGTCCTTCAGTTCCTCCATGATTTGATGAATCTGGTACATCTTTAAAACCGGCCGCGGATGCGGTTTATGGAGCCGGATAACGTGTTTTGATCTTTCATTTATAAAAGATATTCTGGAGCCGGAGGTTTTTCCTGTTTTTTCCTCGCGATACCCCCGCGAAGCCAGTAGCCTTTTTAATTCATCGAATGTGAAGTCGGACGGTTTGGAAAGAAACCTCTCCAACAGCTTTTGCGCCTTACTCATAACGCCAAGGATAACAAAAGTCGCAAGCAAGAGCAACTAAAATTCAGTTACAATGGTTTGTTGCGGGAGTTTCGCATCCTCCGCGCCATTCTTGTCGTCGCCGGAAATTCCCCCGACTATTTTTCGGGATTGGGTTGCGATTTGCTTTCGGGCCGCGGGTTCAGCTTTTCCAGTTCGTATTTCTGGACGAGGGTTTCCATTTTGGACTTGAACGCCGCGGATTGGGATATCTCCTGTCCCCACTGGCTCCCGATGAGCCCCGCCTCCTGGCTGATCCGCGGCATCTTGTTCCTCCATTCCACCCAGAACGGCGTCTCGAACATCTCGATCAGTTTCTTGATGGTTTCGCGGTCCATGTTTTTGTCGTACACGGGGACGATCCGGTCTTCAAGCTCCTTCATTTCCCGCTCGCCGATCAGGCCGTCGAACTCTTTCCAGAATTCCTGGGGGACCTTGGGGTAGGCGAAGGCGATCATCTGGGAATACGAGTTCAGCAGGCTGTCCTTCATGTAGGCCAATTGCTCGTGGATGCCGGTGACCTCCAGCAATTTTTTGATGTCCTCCCGTTTTCCGGGGTCCATCGGGGCTTCGTCGGCGTTGGCGCTTGCCGTGGCGAGCGCCAGGGTAATCCACAGGGCCGCGGCGATTCTTTGCGGTAACTTCATTTTTGGTTTCTCCTTTTCGCGAAAATCTTTTATAGGGGTCGTGCCGCCTCCGGGCGCGTTGCCGGCCAGCGGACGGACCGATGGCATAGCTTGCAGATGCCGCCAGGATTGTCAAGCCGAATTTGAAAACTCCCGTCCGCGCCGGTCCTCGACCGTCCCCGAATCGGCCTGCGCGTCCGGCGAGGTTGGAGTAAAATGGACATTGATTCTCCGGGGGCGTCAATATGCGGGACGGATGGCTGGGTTACTTCGGACATTTTCTCGAAAAAAAGGAGAAGGCATACGCGGGCCGCTCCCTCGCGCCTTATCCCCATTACCTGGAACCGCTGTTCGGCGGCGGCGGGCCGGAGGTTTCCGCCGGGGAAGAGGTCCTGGCTTCCCTGCCTTCGGCGATGGAAGCCGTCCGCCATTGGATTGCCGGTCTTAACGCGGTCGCTGTTCCCGTTTCTTACGCGGCGTATCACGAGCAAAAGCGGGAGTTGGTCCTCAGGCAATGCGGGGGAAACGACATCCTGTTTGCGCTGGCGTGGAACGAGTCCGTCCGCGATCCGGGGTTTCGCCGCCAAGTCTTCGCCGCCAAAATCGGCAAGGGGTACGAGAAGCCGCGGACGCGTCCGCGGGCGTTGGTGGACCGCAAGGACGTGACGGCCAACCTCCTGGAGGGAAAGATCGTCGTCGATCTGCCCAACGACAAGTTACTGCTGTTGCCGGAAAACCTGGAGGGCAAGACCATTCTTTCGGTCCTGCGCCACGGGGCGTCCAAGGGCGCCTCCTCGGATTACAAGATCGGGTCGCTGTACCGGAATTACCTTCTGCGTCCGCAAGGGTTCGAACGGGCCCGGCGGGTGGGCGGGGAATTCGCCAGGATGCTCAAGCACGCCAGCCTGGCCGTGGAGCTGAAAACGGCGGCGAGTTACCTGCGGACGCGCGACCGGCCGGTGTACGTGAGCCGCTCGCCGAACACCCGCCAGTTGGCCGGGGTCATCCGCGCCGTCTTCCAGGAGGACCGGGGCTACCGGGACAGGACGCCCATGCTTTACCACCCCGCGCTGGACTCGCAGAGTTTCGGCCTGCTTACGGGCGAGTCGAAGGGCGAGGAGTCGGCCCAGTTGGCGCGGCGCCTGGGAATCGCGGAAAAAGAAGCGAAAATAATCCTCAAGGACCCGTTGTACTGCTACCCCTGCGGCGAGACGTTTTACGACAACTACCTCTCCACCGTCCAGGGCGTGCATGACATCGCCGAGGCCCACCGCGGCGATTACGTCTCGCTCTTCACGCATTCGAGCATGATGCGCGCCTTGATGATCTACCTGGACATGCGCCCGTTCGCCGAGGCGTACGACAACTACATGTCGTACCAGGAAGGGCAGGACAACGTCGTCTTCCTGATTTACGACGGCGGGGCGTTCAGCAGTTATTCCTGCGCGGTGGGGCTTTCCAAGGAGGAACGGGAGGCGCGGGAAAAAGAAGAGGAGGCGCGGCGCGAGGAGGAGGAGCGCCTGCGGAGCATCATCGAGATTTCGCGCGCGGAGGTCCGCCGCATCGCCTTGATCACCTCCGGCGGCGACGCGCCGGGCATGAACTCGGTCCTGAAGGGTTTCATCGAGAAGAGCCTGGCGTTGGGCGTTTCGCCCTACGTTTACTTCAAGGGCATCGAGGGGGTGTTCCGGGACGACGGCCAGGAATACGCCGAGGAGGCGCAGAGGGCCTTGCTCAGTTCCCCGGGAAGCGTGATCCAGTGCAACAAGCGGTTCCGCGACATCGAGCAGGAGGGGGCCGAACACAAGGCCGTCGAAATTCTCCGGAAAAACCGTTGCGACGCGTTGATCGTCCTCGGCGGCGACGGGTCCGCGCGCCTGAGCGACAAGTTGTTCAAGGCCCGCTACCCGGCGGTGGCCCTGCCGGGGACCATCGACAACGACCTGCCGGTATATTGTTTGGGGTTCGACTCGGCGTTGAACGCCACCATCGGCCTCATCCAGATGCTGGAGTGGACCAGCCGCTCCATGGGCAGGGTGCATCTGGCGGAAGTGTACGGGGCGGGGACGGGCCATTTTGCCCTGTCGCTGGCCCATGCGGTCAACTGCCAAGCGGTCCTGCTCAACGAAATGCGCGAGATCGGGATCGATATCGACGAATTCATCGACGGCTACATGATGGACAAGCTGGCCCTGAGCTTCAGGAAAAAGGCCAAGAGCCACATCGTCATCGTCAGCGAGTGGATCAAGCACAAATACATGATCGACCCCAAGGGCGGGGTCAGCGGTCTGGGCAGGGCCGTCGAGTCCGGGCTGAGAAAAAGAGGGATCGACGTGGAGGCCCGGGAAAGCATTTTCGCCCACCTGCAAAGAGGGGCCCCCGTGGGCAGGCTCGACCGGGAATACGGCCAGGACCTGGGCCGGGAGGCGGTTTACCGGATCAAGTCCGGCATCGGCGGGATCGCGGGAAAACTGTTGGGGAAGGAGTATCCCAGTAGCGACATCTGGATCGCTTATCCCTTCAACAACCTTCCCAAGCGCGCGTTCCGGTGGGACATTTACCAGGAGATCCACAGGCCGATCGCGCCTGCCAAGGGATAATTCCGGCGGTCGCGGCATTTCGCTCCTGGAAAAAAACGGTTCCCCTTTTTATCCCCTTTTCTTCGGGACGATTTAAAGGTATAAGATATTCGTGATTTTCCCCACGATAAACAGGGTTTCGGGGGCGCTTCCAGTCAAGCTCCCGGAACCGGCGAACCGATAGAAGGTTTTTTTTATTCGTTCGGTTTATTAAAAGGAGGAGAAAATGAAGTTGATAAAAGAAAGATGTCTCATGGCGGTCCTGGCGGGGCTTTTGGTTTTATTGCCCAATCTAGCGCAAGCCGATTCCCCTCAACAGCCACCCGCGCAAGCCGAACCCGCAAAGAGCGCCCCCGCCGCGAACCTGCCTTGTAGCGACATTCCCGACGCGGACAAGGCAAACCTGTGCCGGGCCAAGCTGAAACCGAGCGAGGAGAACGCGAACCGGTACCAGAACAAGGACCACCGGACCTACTACTGTTCCCTGATCACGGACCGCGACATGCAGACGTATTGTTACGCCATCGCTTCGCACAATAAAACCATGTGCGGCGACGTGGTCGATAAAACCCTCGAGACGGAATGCAATAGCAGTTTCTAACGCCCTGTTTGTTTCCAACGCCCCCGGCCGCTCTCCCCCAATATGCAGGGGGCGGGTTTTAACCCGGATATTGCATGAGTCATGGAATGGAATCGCTCCCCCTTGCAAAGGGGGCCGGGGGATTCTCGCTACTCGCCGTAGGGGCAACATGCCAAACCGTTGATTGCGATCGGGGATCGTCGAACGCTGTCGGGGTTTTGCATGTTGGGTCCAGCGTCACGCTGGCTACTCGCCG
>JACRGP010000185.1 GCA_016217765.1 Nitrospinota bacterium
CCCCCAATAGGCATCCGCGCTGGGGGAAACGAACGTGGCCCCCATCCTGAACTTTTCCGCATCGGCGAAAATTCTGGAGTCCGGCCTTTTAAATTCGTTCACATACCGGACAAAACTTTCCTGACTATTCATGACTTCTTACTAATCAGTCCATAATAGTATGAACATTCGTCATCGCGAGCCGCCCACTCGCCGTGGGGGCGACTGGCTAAACTTGAATTGCCCTCAATGATGCCGGTTCGCTTTCTCCGGGACAAGCCCGTTGGGTCCGGCGGCACGCTGGGCGGCGTGGCGATCCAGGATGCTGGATGGCTTCGTCGGCTGGGCCTCCTCGCAATGACGGTTTATGTTATTCCGCCAATGCTATTGGCGGATCATCCATGCCTTCTCTATATGGAGAGCTTAATATCTCCAAAATCAAACCAGGAGTTTCAAGAAACGTTCTCTTAATGAAGCAAAGGCCAAAGGGATCTTTGGCGCGAGGGCGGGATTTCGGACGCGGCGTTCGTGGCGTCAACGGCGTTTCAAATACCGGGGATCGGGTTTTTCGCCGATTTAGAGGAACGGAAATATCCCGGATCCACTGCAGACCGGAACGCACCTCGCGCAAAAAGACCCATCGATATTTCCGGAATTAATTGATATACTGTTGATTTTGAGGTCTTTTTTGAATCCGTAGGGTTGCCGGGAAAGCATGATCGTCCAATCCGCCGGGCGACAGCCAGACGCTTGATCGTAGCCAATCCCGGGGACTCGACGACGCGTACGCTCGCTGAGGGAGGGCGGGACAGGGACGCCTACGCGCCTTGCCCGTAGCCCATCCGTTTTATACGGGTCGAACTCGCGCTAACGAACAAATCCTTTTTATGGCCTCGCGAATCATAGACATCAATCCAAAATCTCTTCATTTGGCTTATCGAACACAGCAATTCAGAATTCTAAACATATCTAGATAATTTGTCAAATAAAAAATGAAATTATCTTAAAAATATCTAGTTAAATGCGGGACAACTCTTTAAATAAAATCGCTCATTTATTGCGGGTCAAAAGGGCCAGGATGCGGTTGTCTCTGAAACAACTGACCGAAAAGGCCAATGTTTCCTACCAGACGCTACAGGCGTGGGAAACGCATCCGCCCAAAAAACCGAAGCGCGGGGTGATCGAAAAAATATCCAAGGCCTACGGAATTCCCGAGGAACAACTGTTTCAAGTCATGGAGGAATCCGCCGCCCCGCCGGGCGGTTACACGGCAAGGGAGAGTAATAATTTATCGTCCTACCAAGCCCTGGAAAGCATCGGCATACTCGGGATCGGGGACGTCGCCCAGAACATCCTGCTCAACGGCACGGAGGAGCATAAGAAGGCTTTCCGCCAAAGCAAGGAGCGGTTCCTGCTGGACGCGCTGAGAATTTCGAAAGAAGTCGATGCGCTGAAGGGGACTAAAAAGAAACCATAGGGCATCTCTAAACAGGACGCTGGGAATAGAATACCCGATCTCGGTCCGGGAAGGAAGAACGCCGGGGAAAAACCGGGCTGGCGCGAAAGCCGTTTGAGTCCGGGGAAAGCGTTTCCCGCCCGCTGGTCGCAATAGACAACCGCAAACTAACATGTTATCTTCATACCGGCGGCGGGCCTTCGGGAACTCCAGACGGGCGAATCTTTCCTTATTAATAGCAACCCAATTGATACCAACCCACCTTAGAGATCGAACAATGGTCAAACACATCGTCATGTTCAAACTGGCGGAAAAAAACGCGGGAAACCTGGAGAAAGCCGTAAATGCCCTTAAAAGCCTGGAAGACAATATCGAGGAACTGCGGTTTTTGGAGGTAGGGGTCGATTACCAAGGTTCCGAACGCAGTTACGATATCGTTTTGACCACACACTTTGACGCCAGAAAAGACCTCGAAATATACCGCGACCACAAAAATCACAAACCCGTGGCAAAAATCATGCGCGAGTTGTGCTCAAATTCCGCCGTCGTGGACTACGAGGTTCCCTGACGATATTCCGCCAAACCCTTCCTTAAATATCGCGATCCGCTAAAAACCGCCTCGCAACCTTAAATGGTTCCCCGGCAAAGCGTTCTTATCGTTAAAATAAATTCTTGTGCTTTAATTAATCTAATGCTAAGGTTTTGCGGAATTAAATGCGGCCTTGTTATTTAACGACATATACTTGCATAACAGTTTGAAATACTGGGCTTTGTCAACTCAAGGCAAAAACTGGCCGCCTTACGCGCCGTCTGGATTTACCGGCAACGAGCAGGAAAAATGAAAGGGTTTTGGAAATTGGCGTCATAATTTCGGCAATCCGGTTCTAGGACCTCGCTTGCGCGGTTGCCTTCAACTGCTTCTATATCTCAAAACTTTAAGGAGACTTAGAGTGGCAAAGAAAAATATTGAGAAAAAAAAGAGGCTTGCCAAACAGAAAAGCGCAAAACCCAAACCAAAAACCAAAAAAGTTTTGCCCCAAAAGACCTCTTCTACAAAAAAAACCAAACACAAGGCTAAAAGTAGCCCCAAAGGGGTTTCGCGCGCAAAACCGGCCGCTCGGGGACAAACCGTTAAGAAAGTCAAGAAAACCAAGACGAAGTCCGTCGCGGCAAAACCGAAAACCGCAAAAAAAACCGCCGGGAAAACAAAGGCGCCCCAACCCGCGAAGAAGAAAATGTTGAAGGTCGTTCGGGGTCCCATAATCGTCCCCGCCAACTCGGGGAACCCCAGGGAGGACATGGCCCCTCCCAAAGCCTTGGACCCCGCCCTGCTTAAAATCAAGGAAAAGTTAATGGCCAGCCGACAGGAGCTTTTCCGGATGATCGAGTCTTCTCAAGAAATGGAGCGGAACGTCAACGACTTGACGTTCAGCAACGAGATCGACCTGGCGTCCAGCCTGGAAGGGCGGGAGATGGTTTTTCAACTGGCGAGCCGGGACCGTAACGAGTTGAAAATGATCAACGACGCGCTGTTTAAAATGGCGAAGGGAACTTACGGCATCTGCGAGAGTTGTTCCAAGCCCATCGGGACCAAACGGTTGCAAATCATGCCCTTGACCAAGTTTTGCATCGATTGCCAGGAATCGATGGAAACCCCCGCGTAAGGATTTTCCGCCATGGGTCACGACCCATGGCACTTCTTGTATTTTTTTCCGCTACCGCAGGGACAAGGATCGTTTCTCCCCACCTTTTTTTCCTCCCGTTTATAGGTGACGGGTTCCGCGCTTTCGGCGGAGTCTCCGCGATGTTCGATCATCTTCTGTTGCGGCCTGGCTTGCGATTCGACGTGGACTTCCTTGTCGATGCGGACCCGGAACAGGTACTCGACTATTTCCTCCTTGATCCGCCGGGTCATGGAGCTGAACATTTCGAAGCCTTCCTTCTTATACTCCGTCAAAGGGTTCTTCTGGGCGTAACCGCGCAGACCGATGCCCTCCTTCAAGTGGTCCATGCCGAGAAGATGGTCTTTCCAGAGGTTGTCGATCACCTGAAGCATGATCATCCTTTCCAACTGGCGCATCATGACCGGGTCCACGCCCGCTTCTTTCTTGTCATAGACGTCGACGAGGGCGTCCATGATCGCCGCGCGCAATTTTTCACGGTCGCAGTGGTCCAAGGGAAGGACCTTGTTGCCGGCGATCTCCAGCTCCTTGTCGCCGGCCTTGCGGATGGGGACCGAAAAGAGCTGTTCGAGGAAATCGTTCAACTGGCCGATGTCCCATTCCTCCGGGAAAAGCTTTTCGTGGCAGACTTCGCCCAGTTCGTCGTCCACCAACTCGTCGACCATTTCGAAAAGAAGCTCTTTCTGGTTGCCCCCCGACAGGACCTCCCGCCGCATCGTGTAGATGACCTCCCTCTGCTTGTTCATCACGTCGTCGTATTCCAGGAGGTGCTTGCGGATGTCGAAGTTGTGGGCCTCCACTTTCTTTTGCGCGTTGGCGACGGCCTTGGTGACCATGGGGTGCTCGATCGGCTGACCGTTCTCCATGCCCAGCTTTTCCATGATCCCGGAAATCCGGTCGGAGCCGAATATGCGGAGCAAGTCGTCCTCCAGGGAAAGATAAAACCTCGACGAGCCCCGGTCTCCCTGTCTTCCCGACCGGCCGCGAAGCTGGTTGTCGATCCGGCGCGCCTCGTGCCGTTCCGTCCCCAGGATATGCAGGCCGCCCAGGCCCGGCACGCCCGTCCCAAGAACGATGTCCGTCCCGCGGCCGGCCATGTTGGTGGCGATGGTGACGGCTCCAAATTGTCCCGCCTGGGCGACGATCTCCGCCTCCCGCTCATGATGCTTGGCGTTGAGGACGTTGTGGGGGATGCCGAACTTTTTCAGCATCCGGCTCAGCTTTTCCGAGGTTTCGATGGAAATGGTGCCCACGAGGACCGGTTGCCCGGCCTTGTGCAGTTCGCGGATTTCCTCCAGGGCGGCCTCGAACTTTTCCGGTTGCGTCCTGTAAATGACGTCGGTGCAATCCTCCCGGACCATCGGCTTGTTGGTGGGGATGACGATGACCTCGAGTTTATAGGTGGAATAGAACTCCTCCGCCTCGGTGTCGGCGGTGCCGGTCATGCCCGCGAGTTTCTTGTACATGCGGAAATAGTTCTGGAACGTGATGCTCGCCAGCGTCTGGTTTTCGTTCTCGATCTCCACGCCCTCCTTGGCTTCCAGGGCCTGGTGCAGGCCGTCGCTGTACCGCCGGCCAAACATCATCCTGCCGGTGAACTCGTCAATGATGATGACCTGGCCGTCCTTGACGACGTAGTCCACCTCGTTCTTGAACAAAACGTGGGCGCGGAGGGCCTGGTTCACGTGGTGCAACATTTCGATATTGGCGGGATCGTAGAGGTTATCCACGTTCAACAGCTTCTCCACGAGAAATACGCCTTCCTCGGTCAACGACACCGCGCGCGCCTTCTCGTCCACCTGGTAATGTTTCTCCTTTTTCAGGTCGGGGATGACGCGGTTGACCTGGTAATACTTGTCGGTGGATTCCTCGGCGGGACCGGAGATGATCAAGGGCGTGCGGGCCTCGTCGATCAGGATGCTGTCCACCTCGTCGACAATGGCGAAATTGAGATCGCGCTGGACCATCTGCTCCAGCGAATACTTCATGTTGTCCCGCAGGTAGTCGAAACCGAACTCGTTGTTGGTGCCGTAGGTCACGTCCGACAGGTACGCCGCTTTCCGGGCCTCCTCGCTCATGTCCCGGTATATGTTGCCGACGCTCAACCCCAGGAACTTGTATATGTTCCCCATCCACTCGCTGTCTCTTTTGGCGAGATATTCGTTGACCGTGACGACGTGCGCGCCCTTGCCCGTCAAGGCGTTCAAATACACGGGGAGGGTGGCCACCAGGGTCTTGCCCTCGCCGGTTTTCATTTCGGCGATCTTGCCCTCGTGCAATACCACGCCGCCGACCAACTGGACGTCGAAGTGCCGCATGTTCAACGTCCGTTTTCCGGCCTCGCGCGCCACGGCAAAGGCCTCCGGCAAGATTTCCTCCAAGGTCGCGCCGCGCCCCAGCTTCTCCTTGAACTCGGCGGTCTTGGCCCTGAGTCGATCGTCGCTCAACGGCTGGACCTGGGGTTCCAATCGATTGATCCGCTCGACGTACGCCTGGATCCGCTTGAGCTCCCTGTCGTTGCGCGTCCCGAATATTTTTTTTACCAGACTGAAGACCATATGTAATCCGCGAAAGAGAATCCCGTTCTATTTTACAAAACAGGACGTTCCAGGATCAAATAGTAACTTTGACGTCCCGGGTATGTTTGGATTGTTTCCCGTCGGCTTGAAGTAAGAGCGTCTAACAAAATGGACCCTTGGCTCGACCCTCAAATTATCCCCCTCCCTTGACCGGGGAACGCCCCGGAGCGGGATGGCCAAGCCCGGATTGCCCCCGATGACTCCCATTCGCCATCGGAGCCGCGCCTGTTGAGTCCAGCGTCGCGCTGGGGAGGGGGCTGGGGGAGGGTGACCAGCGTGAACGCTGGACCCAACGCCGCCTCAGGCTGACGCCGAGGGCGGCCGGCGTGACGCCGGATTCATTACCGCCCCGGCGCAAGCGCGGGGCGGCATTGCCCACCGGGGGCATCCCCGGCGTCATCGCCGCGTCGCCTCCGGGCGTTTGCCCGGCTTTTCACCCCCACCTAACCTCCCCCTGGGGGAGGAAGTTATGGAATACTTCATTTTGCTAGGCGCTCTAAGGAAAGAAAACGGGGTCCGGATCAAGGCTCGCCCATAAACAACGTTACGCGTTATTGCCGCTACTTTTCACAGGCTGACGACGAGCTCTCGCCGGGCAAAGGCGGGTTTTAAAGAGTTATGTCCAGACCGGGTTTTCGAAAGGCGTTCCGCCTGGCGAAGGGGCCGCCTCGAAACAACCAGGCCGCGAATCAATCTTCGAGAATGAAGTTTTGCGGATCGACGGGGACCCCGTTCAGAATCACTTCGTAATGAAGATGGGGGCCGGTGCTTCTTCCAGTATTGCCGACCTGCGCCACGACCTGGCCGCGCTTGATCCGATCGCCGACTTTCACAAGAAGCCTCGAGTTATGACCGTAGCGCGTAACCAACCCGTAGCCGTGATCGACTTCCAGCAAATTACCGTAACCGCTGTCCCGCCCGGCGACCACGATCACTCCGTCGGCGGCGGACCGGATCGGAGCGCCCGCGCGCGCGGCGATGTCCCAGCCCTCGTGTTTTTCCCGCGAACCGGTGAACGGGGACTTTCTAAAACCAAACCCCGACGTCACCCAACCGCGGGTGGGCCAGATCGAGGGGGTCGCCGACAGCAAGGACTTTTGGTTCTTTAAAAACTCGTCCAGTTCCTGAAAACTGACGAACTGGATTTTTGCCTGATTGGTCAAGTGGTCCAGGTCCGCGGAAAGCCGCTCGACCATGGACTGCGTGCCCTTTTCCAGGGCGGTGGTGAAGCTATGGGAAGTGAGCCCATACGGACCGCCGACGCCCCAGTTCTTTTCCATGGATTTCGGGGAGTTCTCCAGGGCGGTGATGACCCTCAGCTTTCTTTCGAACCGCTCCAGGCGGGACATCTCGGTCTCGAAGTTTTTCACCTGCTGGGAAAACTTCTCGACCTGCACTTTTTGTATTTTCGCTTCTCTTCTTAAGTCGGTCAGTTCCACGTTTTCCGACAGCATATGGTAAAACTGCCTCGAAAAATAAATGGAGGAACCGGCGATTCCAATGAATAAGGTGAAAAAAGTATATAACGTCGTTTTGACAAGAAACTTGGATACGCGAATTTTCTTGGGAGAACCCGTCGATCCCGGAAATACCACAATGGTGTAAAATTGTTTTTGCACCATGCCTCCTGCGCTAGTGGGACGATTTAATGTCGGGGCACATCTTACCCTCTAACCCCATATTTTGTCAATGGTTAATTGTATTACCCCGCGAATTTCGAGTTGATTTTCCACTTTCCTTTTTTGCGGCGGCGACCGCCCCCGGAATCTAAGGAAGGTTTTTGACTTTTTCCCGGGCTTGTATGTGCCCCGGGTTGATCCTCAGGACTTCGCGATAGTATTTTTCCGCGTTTTGGGCATCGCCCATTTCTTCATAAAGCGTCCCCAGGCTGAACAGGCCCGCCACCACTCCCGGAACGTGATCGATCTCGCGATACACCTGGACCATGTCGGAGAACTTCCGGAGGGTCTCGTCCGCCTTGCCCTCGCTGTATAGACGGAATCCCTCCTGCCGCAGGGCTACCGCGATGGCTTTCCCGTACCCCGCGGCCAGCGGCTTGGGGCCGTCCTTGAGGTATTCGCGGTACTCCGCGAGGAACCGCTCCGGCGTCCCCATCGATTCGTAGACGGACTTCAAGTTATGGAAAAACATGGGTTCGTCCGGACTGATGGCAACGGCCTTTTTGATCTTGTCGACGGCTTCGGGATATTCCTTGTCGCGGGCCAGCGCGGCCCCCAGGTTGTTCAGGGCCAGGGCGTTTTCTGGCTCCTGCTGGATCGCCTCGCGGAAATACTCGATGGCGCCGGGGTTTTGTCCCAGTTGATAAAGACAGTAGCCGTATCCGTAAAGCGCCGGGGAGGACTGGGGGTGGGAGGACAGATAGTCTCTTATGTGGCCTTCCGCTTCCGGTAATCTTCCCGCGCCCCGATAGGCCCGGACCAGCCCGCGGAAATCATAACTTCCCGGCTTTTGCGTTTGCAGGATGTCCCGGTACAGCTCGATGGCTTCCTCATATTGCTTGCGGAAAATCGCCGCTTCCGCCTTCTGCCGGAGGGAAAGCGTGTCCTGGCCCGGATGGGCCGGCGGAGGCCCGGCGGACGATTCGCCGCCGGCGCCCATGGCGGTTATGAAGAAGACGATAACGGCGAGCGCCCGGATTCCGGAAGTTGGCGCGGGTTTCAGCCTGGGGATCATGAGGGTCCTTTACGGCCGGGGGAGCGCGCTACCCCGGATATTGCGTGAGTAATAGAATGGAATGGCTCCCCCTTGCAAAGGGGGCCGGGGGATTCTCGCTACTCGCCGTAGGGGCAACATGCCAAACCGTTGATTGCGATCGGGGATCGTCGAACGCTGTCGGGGTTTTGCATGTTGGGTCCAGCGTCACGCTGGCTACTCGCCG
>JACRGP010000186.1 GCA_016217765.1 Nitrospinota bacterium
GGGATCGTCGAACGCTGTCGGGGTTTTGCATGTTGGGTCCAGCGTCACGCTGGCTACTCGCCGTAGGGGCCAGGCTGGGCCTGGAGCCAATGCCGCCGGGGACGCCCCCGGGCGCAACGCCGCCCCGCGCTTGCGCCGGGGCGGTAATGAGTTCGGCGTCACGCCGGCGAACGGGAATTTTTCAAATCCCCCCTACCCCCCTTTGTCAAAGGGGGGCGAGGGGGGATTTTGCAAGGGGGGACAAAACAAGGGCGCTTTTGGCGCCGGGTGTTTGCTCGCGCAATATCCGGGTTAAATCCCCCCTTATATGCTAGAATTCCGCCCAAAAGGTTTTTCCGCGAACATGCCCAATCCTTCGAAAATATCAGAGACGCCCGGGTTCCGCCTGCAGGGGACGGACGGCATCCGGCGCGAGGTAAAACCCGCGTCCGCTCCGGAACTGGCGGGCCTCTCGCCGCAGGAGGCGTTTTTGGAACGGGGGTTCATCACCGAAGAGTTCATGGAACTCTACGCCTACGCTTATTCCCGGCAACTCGTTGAAGAAGGCGCGGAAAAGCGTCCGGTTGTGATTGGCTGGGACCCGCGGGACACGCGGGGCATGTTCAATTCCGCCGTCGCGCGCGGGGCGCGCAAGGCGGGGATGAACGTCCTCCGCCTCGGCGTCGTCCCCACGCCGCTGGTCCCCTTGTACATGACGCATAAAAACGCCCGCGGGGGTTTCATGGTCACCGCGTCCCACAACCCGCGCGACCAGAACGGCATCAAGATATTCCACTCCTATCGCGGCATGAAGCTCCTGCCGCAAAACGACGTCGAGCTGACCCGGGCGGTCCTGGCCCTCGATTACCGGTCGTTGAAGGACTTGCCGGAAACGGGGGAGGCCGTGGACTGCCGGGACGACGCGCTCGATTTGTTCGCGCGGTTCTCGCTGGACCCGGAAAACTCCTGGCTCCCCCCGGGGACGCCCCCGGGGGCAACGCCGCCTCGCGCTGACGCCGAGGCGGGATGCGGCTCCCCCTTGCAAAGGGGGCCGGGGGGATTCGCATTTCGGCGATCGCTCCGCGTCATCGTCGCATCGCCCCCCTTTGATAAAGGGGGGGTGGGGGGATTTGCCCGCGGCGCTACGCTGATCGTCGACCCGGCCAACGGGGCGTTGTCCGGAATCGCCGCCGACATATTCCGCCGCGCCGGGTTCGAGGAAGTGGTCGAGGTCAACGCTAGTTTGGACGGCGACGTCAACCTGTACAGCGGGGTGGCCGATTTGGAAGGGCACAAGACGATCCCCGCCAAGGCGATCGAGCGCGATTCCGGCCCGTTCCGCCGCCACAAGGCCATCGTGAAACTGTTCGAACTGGGGCGGAAGTATAAAAAGGAAATCCTCGCCGGCAAGCGGACCGTGTCCGGCGCCGTATTCGACGCGGACGGCGACCGTTTTTACCGCCTGGACTACGACCCGTTCCGCGACGCGATTGTCGTCCTGGGCGGCGACGAAACCGCGTTCCTGCAGGGGAAATACCTCATGGCCCGCGACCCCAAACGCTACCGGGGCGCGGCCTACATCAACACCGTGGAAAGCGACTTCAACGCGGGGAAGGCCGCCGCCGAACTGGGATTCAAGTTCGTCCTCTCGCCCGTCGGGGACAAGTGGATCCTCTCGCGCATCGCCTCCTTGATCGCCGGGACGCGGCAGTTGGGCATTTCCGACGTCCGCCGGTTCGAGGAACTGGAAAAGGGCAAGGCGGCAATGGAACTCGACCGGATACCCTTCGCGGTGGGGAGCGAGGAGACGGGACATAACATCACTCTCGGCAGGCTTGGCCAGCGTGCCGCTGGACCCAATGGGCCCGACTTGGATGGCGCCAGCGCGACGCTGGACGCAATGCCGCCTCGCGCTGGCGCCGAGGCGGAACGGTCGGCGGCGACACGCCGCCGCTCCGGGGCGTTCCCCGGCGGGACGCCCGTGTTTTTCGGCAATGGCGTGAAAAGCGCGTTGAACACGTTCGCCGCCTCCCAGTTCCTGTTGGCGAAAAAATCCCCGCGCGCCCGCTTTGCTTTTTTGGAGAAACCCTTCAAGCCGGGGTTCAAGCAGACTTTATACGTCTATTATGTGAAGAAACCGCTTTTTCACAAAGGCTCCAAAATCTGGAACCGGGTCAAGAGGACCCTACTCGACGAAGGCAGGAAACTGGGATATGATGTGAAGACGCTGGCGTTTCCGGAGGAGCCGGACATGTTGTACCTGGCCCTGAAACCCGGACGCGGGAGAGGCAAAACCCGGTCCTCGCCGGCGGGGATATTCGTCCGCAACTCCGGGACCGAGAACAAGATCGGGATCAACCTGCGCGGCGCCCGGACGGACGCCGCGAAACTGCGGGCCGTCGGCGAACGGGCCGCGCGCATCCTCCTGGCCTCCTTGAAAGACGAGGCGAACCATTTTTACAAGCTGGAACTGGAAGTCCTGAGCCAAGTGGCGGGCAAGCCCCGGTCCGAGGGGGAGATTGACCTGAACCCGGCGGAACGGACCCGGCTTTTGAATGAGATGACTAAACAGGACTTGATCCGCCTGTTCCCGGAGGGTTACCGATTGAGCCCGAGGGGCAAGTGGTATATCGAGGGCAAGCCCCTTCCGCCAGCGTGAACGCTGGATCCAACACGGCGATGACGCTGACGCGATCGCCGGAACGCGATTCTTTATCCCTTCCCCCTTCCAGAGGGAAGGAGATTGAGGGGACACGAACATTGCAAATTCCCCCTGGACACAACCGATGAAAGACCTCAGCCAATTTTTCACCCATCTGGACGCCTTTGCCCACAAGGAGATTTTTGACGGCATCGAGTTCGTCTGGGACCCCATCCGGCGCTTGCACGAGATCATGGAGCGGGTCCTCGACAAGACGACCCCGGCGGCCAAATGGGTCGCTTCCCTGGCGGGGATTTCCTCCCAGGAACTGGCGACCAGCGACCCGAGGAAGAGGGTGCGCGGGATCGTCGTCAAGGAATGGATGGAGATCCGTTCGCCGGTCTATTTCGAGATGCTGGGCATTTACATAGGCAAGGGCACGGTATTGGAGCCCACGGCCATCGTCAAGGGGCCGGCCGTCATCGGCGAGGAATGCGAAATCCGCCAGGGGGCGTATATCCGCGGCAACGCGATCGTGGGCAACCATTGCGTGGTCGGGCACGCCACCGAGATCAAGAACAGCATCCTCATGGACCATACCGAGGCGGGACACTTTAATTACATCGGCGACAGCATCCTGGGCAGTCACGTCAACCTGGGGGCCGGGACCAAGCTCGCCAATCTGCAATTCCGGAGCAACCAGGAGAAAGAGGAGAACTTCATCCGGCCCATATGCATACCCATAAACGGGAAAGAGGTGGACACCGGGATGGAAAAACTGGGGGCGGTGCTGGGCGATTACGTGGAAATGGGGTGCAACAGCGCGACGTGTCCCGGCGCGCTGGTGGGAAGCAACAACTGGATTTATCCGAACATGACCCTGCCAAAAGGGTTTTACGCCCCCGGCGCGTTCATCAGCCCGCAGGGGGGGAAACCCCGGATCCAGATCAAATGACCGGACGCCGGACCGGAAAAAATCCTTTCGGGAAGAAGCCGGAGGGGTGTTAAACTGATATTTCCGCCCGGCGCGGGCGAGGGTGGCGGAATTGGTAGACGCGCTGGACTTAGGATCCAGTGGCACGTCCATGCGGGTTCGAGTCCCGCCCCTCGCACCACATAAACGTTTTAATTTGAAGACATCATGACCATCGAAATCGAGACCATAGATTCCTGCAACAAAAAGATCAAGATCGACATCCCCCATCAAGATTACCTGAAGAGGGTCGACGCCCAATACGTCAAGGTGGGGCAGCACGTGCAACTCCCCGGGTTCCGCAAGGGCAAGGTCCCCAAGTCCATCCTGGAAAAACGGTTCGGTCCGGAAGTCAAAAGGGAAGTGTTGACCCAGCTCATTTCCGAGCGCCTGGCCGACGCCATCGAGGAAAAAGGCATCAAGGCCGTGTCGCCGCCGTCGCTGTTGAACGTCCACGCGGAGGAGGGGACCGACATCAACGTTTCCGCTTCCGTGGAGGTCCTGCCCGACATCGCGGTCAAGGATTATTCCGGCATCGAGTTGGGAGTGAAGATCAACCGCGTTGCCGACAAGGACGTGGAGGACGTCATCGCCCATTACCGCCAGCGCGCGGCCAAAAACGTTCCCGTAACCGACCGCCCGGCCCGGGACAAGGATTTCGTGAAGATCGACTTCCAGGGGACCATCGACGGGCAACCCATTTCCGGCGGCGCGGCCAAAGACTTCATTTTGCAGATCGGCTCCAAGGAATCCTTCGTCGAATTCAACGAGGGCGCGACGGGGATGCGCGTGGGCGAGGAGAAAACGATCCGGATCGGTTATCCCAAGGAATACGGCAACCCGGAACTGGCCGGGAAAACGGCCGATTACCGGATCGTCCTCAAGGACATCCAAGTCCAGGAATTGCCCGCGGTTGACGACGAGTTTGCCAAAAGCGCCGATCCGGCGAAGAACTTCGCGAGTCTCGACGACATGAAAAACCGGGTGCGCCAGGAACTGGAGGAACACGAACGGAAGCAGGGGAGGAAAACCGCGCGAAGCCAGCTCGCCGACAGGATCGTGGAGATGAACCCCCTGGATATCCCCGAGGGCCTGGTCCAGGAGCAGGTGCGTTTCATGATCGCCGAGGCCCGGAAAAAAGAAAGCCCGGCCCATGCCCACGACCCTAAACACGAACAGCGCCACGCGGACCCGCTCGCCGAAAAACCGGCGACCCCGGAGGAGGAAAACGCGCAGAGGCCCGCGGCCATGAAAATACTCCAGCAGGAACTTCTGGTCAGCCAACTGGCGGACGACCTGAACATTGAAGTGACCGCGGAAGAACTGGACAAGGAGATCGACGGCTTCATGTCCCTGGTGGGCGGCGGAAACGCCCAGAAGATCAAATACGAGTGGAATAAAAACGGGACCGCGACGCGCATCCGGGCGAGGATGAGGAGGGAAAAGACGCTGGAAACCCTGCTCGATAAAATCCGTCTCAAGGAAGAAATGGTTGACAGGCAGTAAATATTAGCTAATAATTAATATATCTGTGAAAGTCAATATCCGACTAATTTCTAACAAGTTACCGTCCAATCCCCGGTTCCCCGGCCGGTTCCGGTTGGGAACCCGCCCAATCCCTCAGGTCCTCCTTATTTCAGAGAAAGAAGAACATGCTTAATATTCATAACCAGTTGATCCCCATTGTCGTGGAGCAAACCAGCAGAGGCGAGCGGTCCTACGATATTTACTCGCGTCTCCTTAAAGACCGCATCATTTTCCTGGGCACGCCCGTCGACGACCATGTGGCGAACCTGATCATCGCGCAGTTGTTGTTTCTGGAGTCCGACGAGCCCGACCAGGACATTTATCTGTACGTCAACAGCCCCGGCGGCCACGTGAGTTCGGGGCTGGCCGTCTACGACACGATGCAATACATCAAACCCGACATCCAGACCATCTGCATCGGGCAGGCGGCCAGCATGGGCGCCTTGCTCCTGGCCGCGGGGACCCAGGGGAAACGCTTCGCGCTTCCCAACTCCCGGATCATGATCCATCAGCCGAGCGGCGGGTTTCAGGGGCAACACACGGACATCGAGATCCAGGCCAAGGAGATCGCCAAGATCCGGAGCGTCCTCGACGACATCCTGGCCCATCACACCGGGCAGGACACGAGGAAAATCCGCGAGGATACCGAACGCGACCGCTACATGACGGGCGAGGAAGCCAAAAGCTACGGGCTGATCGACAACGTGATCCTCCAGCGGGAAGAGACCAAGAAGAGGAAAAAAGACGACGCGTAATACAACCTTAAAAGGGAGGACCGCCCCGGGAACGGGGGCGTCCGCAAAACCATGGCAAAGAAAAGCGCAACTTCCGGAAATTACCGATGCTCCTTTTGCGGGAAAAGCCAGGAGGAAGTCAAGAAACTGATCGCCGGGCCCACGGTCTACATTTGCGACGAGTGCATCGAGCTGTGCAACGAGATCATGGTCGAGGAGTGGGCGCAGGAAAAGAGCGAGGACTTCAAGCGCCTCCCCAAGCCCAGGGACATCTTCAAGCATCTCGACCAGTACATCGTCGGGCAGGAGCGGAGCAAGCGGATCCTCTCCGTGGCGGTGCACAACCATTACAAGCGCATCGATTCCAACATGGACCTGGAGGACGTGGAACTGCAGAAGAGCAACGTCCTGCTCGTCGGCCCCACGGGTTCCGGCAAGACCCTCATGGCCCAGACCCTGGCCAAGATCCTCGACGTGCCGTTCACCATCGTCGACGCCACCACCCTCACCGAGGCGGGTTACGTGGGCGAGGACGTGGAGAACATCATCCTGAAACTCCTGCAGAACGCCGACTACGACGTGGAGAAGGCCGAGCGGGGCATCATTTATATCGACGAGATCGACAAGATCAGCCGCAAGTCCGAGAACCCGTCGATCACCCGCGACGTGTCCGGCGAGGGCGTGCAACAGGCGTTGCTGAAGATCATCGAGGGGACCGTCGCCAGCGTCCCGCCGCAGGGCGGGCGGAAACACCCGCACCAGGAGTTCCTGCAGGTCAACACCACCAACATCCTGTTCATCTGCGGCGGCGCGTTCGTCGACCTGGACCGCATCATCCGCAACCGCATCGGCAAGAAGACCATGGGCTTCGGCCAGGAAATCCTCAGCAAGCACAACAAGGACCTTTCCGGCACGCTCGCCAAGGTGCAACCCGAGGACCTTCTCAAATACGGCCTGATCCCGGAATTCGTCGGGCGCCTGCCGGTCGTCGCCACGTTGGAGGAATTGGACGTGCCCGCCCTGGTCAAGGTCCTCGGCGAGCCGAAAAACGCGCTCATCAAGCAATATAAACAGCTGTTCGAGTTCGAGCACGTCAAACTGAAGTTCACCGACGGCGCCGTCCGCGCCATCGCCGAGCAGGCGTTCGAGCGGAAGACCGGCGCGCGCGGCCTGCGCTCGATCCTCGAGGAGATCATGCTCGACATCATGTACGACCTGCCCTCCCGGCAGGACATCGAGGAGATCGTCATCAGCGAGGACGTCGTCCTCAAGAGAGAGCAACCGATCATGGTTCTCCATAACCAGAAACAGGCGAGCTGATGGAAACCGAAAAGCTGTCGTTGCCTCTCCTTCCGCTCCGGGACATCGTGGTCTTTCCCTACATGGTCATCCCCCTTTTCGTCGGACGGGACAAGTCCATCCGCGCCCTGGAGCGGGCGATGGCCGAACAGAAGAACATCTTCCTGGTCGCGCAACGGAACCCCAACACCAACGACCCCGTCCCCGCGGACATCTACGAGACGGGCGCCCTGGCCAACATCCTGCAGATCCTCAAGTTGACCGACGGCACCATGAAGGTCCTCGTCGAGGGCCTGCAACGGGGCCGGATCCACTCCTTCGTGGACTCCCGGCGGCCCAACGATTTTTTCGAGGTGGAAATCATCAAGATCGTCGAAAACTCCGTCGTCACCCCCGATTCCAAGGCCCTGATGCGGAGCATCGGCTCCCTTTTCGAGCAGTACGTGAAGCTCAACCAGAAGATCCCGCTGGAAGCCGTATCGGCCACCGCCAACATCGTCGAGCCCGACCGGTACGCCGACACCATCGCCTCCTACATGGTGTTCAAGACCGCGGAAAAACAAGACCTCCTGGAAACGTACTCTCCCGCCGACCGGTTGACGAAACTGCTGGGCATCCTTAAATCCGAGCTGGAAATCCTGAAGATCGAAAAGCGCGTGCATGGCCGCGTCCGCAAACAGATGGAGCGGAGCCAGAAAGAGTTTTATCTGAACGAGCAGATCAAGGCCATCCAGAAAGAATTGGGCAAACGCGACGAGTTCAAGACCGACATCGACGAGTTGAGCCAGCGGATCAAGAAAGCCAAAATGCCGAAAGACGTCCATGAAAAGGCGGCGAAGGAATTGAAGCGGCTGGAAATGATGCAACCGATGTCCGCCGAGGCCACCGTGGTGCGCAACTACGTCGAGTGGCTGGCCGACCTGCCGTGGAGGAAGGACCCGGCGGGGGACAATATGCGGATCGCGGACGCGCAAAAGATCCTGGACGAGGACCACTACGGGTTGGAAAAAGTAAAAGACCGGATCGTCGAGCACCTGGCCGTCATGAAGCTGACCAAGAAGATCAAGGGCCCGATCCTGTGCCTGGTCGGCCCTCCCGGCGTGGGCAAGACCTCGCTCGGCAAATCCATAGCCCGGGCCACGGGCCGGAAGTTCGTGCGCGTCTCCCTGGGGGGCGTGCGCGACGAGGCGGAAATCCGCGGCCACCGGCGCACCTATATCGGCGCCTTGCCGGGCAAGATCATCCAGTACATGAAAAAGGCCGCGACCGTCAATCCCGTTTTCATGCTCGACGAGATCGACAAGATGAGCACGGACTTCCGGGGCGACCCCTCGTCCGCGCTTCTGGAAGTGCTGGACCCGGAGCAAAACGCCAACTTCAACGACCATTATCTGGAAGTGGATTACGACCTGTCCCAGGTCCTGTTCATCGCCACGGCCAACGTGCTCCACACGATCCCGCAACCCCTTCTCGACCGCATGGAAGTCATCCGCCTGCCGGGCTACACCGACCTGGAAAAGCTGGCGATCGCGGAAAAGTTCCTGGTCCCCAAGAAGTTGGAGGAGCACGGCCTTCCCAAAAACAACGTCTCGTTCAGCAAGAATGCCGTCAAGAAGATCATCCGCGAATACACGCGCGAGGCCGGGGTGCGGAACCTGGAAAGAGAGTTCGCCTCGGTTTGCCGGAAAGTGGCCAGGGCGGTGGTCGATACCGGCAGGAAAACCGTCGTGGAAGTGACCC
>JACRGP010000187.1 GCA_016217765.1 Nitrospinota bacterium
CCGGGTTAAAACCCGCCCCCCTTGCAAAACCGCATTCAAGGACCCATCGGAAGCAATTAAGGCCGAGCCCATTGCCCCCGGGCGTTTGCCCGGAGGAAAGCCCCCCGGCTACGGTCAATCCGTGTTAATTTAGAAAAACGACGGTTTCCATGGGGGCAGGACAAGATAAATGCCGATTTCCGACGCGTTCCCCATTATCGACGAGTTCGGGGAGATATTCGACTTTGCCCGGCATGTAGCCGTCCCTTCCGACTGGTCCATCGTGATAAGCGACGTGAGGGGGTCCACGCAGGCCATCGAGGCGGGACGTTACCAGGAGGTCAATATTGTCGGGGCGTCGTCGATCGTCGCGGTCCTGAACTCGGCGAAGGGCGAGGAAGTCCCCTACGTCTTTGGCGGGGACGGCGCGACTTTTCTGGTCCCGCCGCATTTGAAGGCAGGAGCCTGCCGGGCGCTCCTCGCGGCCCGCGCGATGGCGCGGAAAGCCTTCGGGCTGGATTTGCGCGTCGGCGTCGTCCCGGTCGGCGAACTGCGCGCGAACGGGTTTGAGATCAAGCTGGCGAAATTCCGCGCCTCGGATTTTCTCGTCCAGGCCGTGTTGAGCGGCGACGGGGTCCTGGCCGCCGAAAAACTCGTTAAGGATCCCGGCCCGGAAAATCCTTACCTTTTGCGGGAAGACGAAGCCGGGGAGGGGGACGGCGATTTCACCGGCCTCGAATGCCGCTGGATGCCGGTCCGGAATCAAAACGGCGAGATCGTGAGTTTGATCGCGATGAGCCTGGCGCAAGATCCCGGCAAGGCGCAAGAGAGTTTTCGCGGAGTCCTCCGGAAGATCGAGGAAATCTACGGGCGCCAGGAGCGGTATCGTCCGATTTCGGAGAACCGGCTCGAACTGGCGTCGAAAATGTCCGACTACCTCGCCGAAAGCAAGGTCCGGATTTTTCCGGGCGGGCGGCGCTCCCTCTGGATGTATCTGATCAAGACCTATTGGATCACCCAGGCCGCCAAGTGGGCCTGGGACCGCCTCGGCTTGCCGTTTGGCAAGAGGTACAAAAAGGAACTGGTCGCCAATTCGGATTACAGGAAATTCGACGGCGCGTTGCGGATGATCCTTGACGGCGACTCCGGGCAAAGGGCAAGATTGCGGGATTTCCTGGAGGAAAAGTTTCAGGACGGCGAGTTGGTATACGGAATCCATAGTTCCGACCATGCGCTCATGACCTGCCTGATCTTCGACCGCTTGTTGGGAAAACACCTTCACCTTGTGGATGGGGGCGATGGGGGTTATGCCCAGGCGGCCAAGCGCCTGAAGGAAAAATTGAAAGGAAAACCGCCTTCGCCCGATTTCCCCCCTGCACATTCGCCGGCTTGATCCCGAGGAATCGCCGCGACGGTTTCCCCGCATTGAACGCCGGACGGGCGCGGGCCCGCCGGACTTTAACCATCTGACGAAAGCGGACGACCCCATGATGAATCCCTGGCACGACGTAGAACTGGGGGACGCCTTCCCCGATTTGTTTCCATCGATTATCGAGGTGCCCAAGGGCTCGAAGACCAAGTACGAGCTGGACAAGAAAACCGGGCTCATCCGGGTGGACCGTATCCTGTACAGCTCGGTGCACTATCCGGCCAATTACGGGTTCATCCCCCGCACCTACTGCGAGGACAACGACCCGCTCGACGTCCTCGTCCTGGGCCAGGACGAGGTGTATCCCTTGTCCATCGTCACCGCCAAGCCCATCGGTCTCATGAAGATGGTGGACCATGGCGAGGCGGACGACAAAATCATCGCCGTCAACGCCTACGACCCGGAATATTCGCATTACAATTCCATCAAGGAACTGGCCGCGCACCGGATGATAGAGGTGAAAAGGTTTTTCGAGGATTACAAGGTCCTGGAAAACAAGATCGTGGTCGTCGAGGAATTCCTCGACCGCGGCGAAGCCATCCGGGTCATGCAAGAGGCGGTCGAGTTTTACCGCAAAACGTTCGGGAACGCTTGAACCGGTCCGGCGGGCGGCAAGGGCGGGCGCCGACCGATTCTATTTCTTGCGGGCTTCTTTCTCCCCGAGCGCGTCGAACAGGCTTCGTTTTTCCTTGACGCATCGGAACCCGACGTCCTTTTTTTTCGCCAGGGGATTGAGTTTTTCGCGGTAGGAGGCCCGCGCCATCAGGGCGACGGCTTTCCGGTATTCTTCTTTCGGGAAATGGCCGATCCCGAGATACGACATCCCCCGCACCACGACGAATTTTTTCCCGTAGTCCGGCGAGGGATATTGGTTTCCCGGATAGGGTTGGTAATAGTCCCAGACCCATTCCCAGGCATTGCCGATCATGTCGTAGGCCCCGTAATAGCTGACTCCGCCGGGAAAACTTCCGACGGGTTTGAGACCTCTGCCTTCTTTCCTTGCCGCGGACGGGCTCACGTTGGCGTCGCTGATGTCGAATTCGTTTCCCCACGGATAGATGAAACCGTCCGGCCCGCGCGCCGCCTTTTCCCATTCCTCCTCGGTGGGGAGCCGTTTGCCGGCCCATTCGGCATAGGCGAAGGCGTCGTAATAGTTGACCGCGGTCACCGGCAGGTCGTCCGCGCCTTCCGGGTATTTCATGCCTCTCCAGACCGGCGGGGGTTTATAGTCCGTAGCCTGGCAGAATATGTAGTATTGCCGGTTCGTCACCTCGTACTTGTCGATGTAGTAGTCTCGCAGGGAGACGCGGCGCTCCGGAGACTCGTCCGCGTACCACGGCTTCGGAAGGCCCAGGGACAAAGCCTGGTTGTCCTTGTCCTCCCGGTCGGTCCCCATGGCGAACGGACCGGCCGGGACCAATACCATTCCTTCCGGCGCGGAGTCGAACTCGCATCCGCCCGACGCCAACAAGAGGCACAGGAAAATCGAAAGTTTTACCCAATCCATGGCGGGGGAGGTTGAGGTTGGAAAAGACAAGATCGCGTTGCGATCTTTTTTGGAAGGGAGTTTCGCATACTATCGGCCAAGCCGTCATTGCGAGCGTAGCGAAGCAATCCGGAAAATTTGGATCGCCACGCCGCCCAGCGTGCCGCTGGACCCAACGGGCTTGTCCCGGATGGCGAACCGGCGGGATTGAGGGCAATTCAAGTTTGGCCAGTCGCCCCCGCGGCGAGTGGGCGGCTCGCGATGACGAAACCGCAAGTATGGCCTGGATGGTATATTGGACTTATGCAAAGCTCTCTTTTGGGAAGGGAAGGGCCCGGTTTCTAGCAGGGCGCTGAAAAACTATTTTTTAGTCTTTTGCCGTCATTCCCGTGAAAACGGGAATCCAGTATTTTCAAGGGTTTTCTGGATGCCCGCTGTCGCGGGCATGACGATTTTGGGGCCAAAAGCGACTTTTTCAGCGCCCTGCTAGAACCGGACATTATCGAGCAGGATTTTGTTTATTTCGTCCAGGCGCTGGATCACCACGTCGATGAGCTTGTCCTTGATCTTGTTTTTTATCGAGGGGCTTAACTCCTCGATGAGCGACCAGTCCATTTTCAACGCCATGACGTTTCCCTCGGCGACGACGTTGGTGGACCGCGGCCGGTTGGAGAAGAAGGAAATTTCTCCGAATATGTCGCCGGGTTTCAAGATATTGATCTTTACGTTGGATTTTTCCTTCCGGCTCACATGGGCCTTTCCCTTGAGCAGGACGTAAACGGCGCGGTCCAGGTCGCCCTGGCGGATGATATTCTGGCCGTTCGCGAACCCCGCTATGTTCGTCTTGAAACTGGCCATGAGCCCCTTCTCCTCGTCCGTGAGGTGTTCGAAGAAGGATATTTTGTCGAACAATTCCAATGTCTGTTTCTTGCTGAGTTCGAGCATTTTTCAGATCGGGCCGAACAAACGCCGTTCGTTCGATAAGAGAAAGACGCGGTCAAAGGTAAACGTCCGGACCCGGTCCGGCGGATCAGCGGACATAGGTGATCAGGGCGTTGTTCATTTCGTCCAGCCTCCGGATCAGCATTTGTAAGACCTTGTCCTTGATCTTTCCCTGGATATCCTGGGACAAGCTTTCGAACAATTCTCCGTCCATTTTCAGGACAATGGTCTCCGTCTCGGCGATGACGTTTGTTAACCGGGACCGCGGCTTGACGAACGACACTTCGCCGAACAGGGCTCCCGGTTTCAAGGCGATTATCTTGAGATGGGGCCGTTCGTTCTTCGTGAGGGACACTTCTCCCCGCAGGATGATAAACAACGAAAGGTCGATATCGTCCTGGCGGACGATCGTTTGGTTCTTGTGAAAAGTCCGGAGATGGGTTCTCAGGTCGGCGATCTGGCGCCTTTCGTCTTCCGTGAACTCCTTGAAGAAAGGGATCGTGCGAATCCACTGAAGAACTTCTTCTCTGTCCCATTCAGGCATGAATCGAGTACCTTCCAAATCAACGCGTTTTCAGCCTTCCAATAATAACAGCCATACGTTTCCAGTCAATTCAAAAAATGCGTCTCCGTGGGGAGCCGGCGGGCGCGAAGATCGAATGGCCCGGGCAACTTGTGCTATGATCCCTTGAAATTCCCCGAATTGGAGTTTTTTTTGCGCGCAATGGATACGAGGGTTTTGGAGTTTCGCCGGGTCCCGGTCGAACAAATCGAATGGGATTTCCGCCTGACGGATTTTTCCCTCGGCCCGCCTCCCGTCTCCCTGGCGAGGTCCATCCGGGAGATCGGGATTACGCATCCTCTCGTCCTGGTCCCCCGGGGCGGCGTTTTTGGCGTGGCGGCGGGGCATCGCCGGGCGCGGTTGGCCCGGGCATCGAACTATTCCGAAGTCCCGGCCTGGGTCCTCGGCGCGGGGACGGAAACGGCGACTCTGTTGAAGATCAATCTGGCCGAGAACGCCTCTCACCGGGAATTCAGCGACGTCGAGAAGGGGACCGTTCTGCGCCGGGCGCTGGAAGCGGGATTGAGCGAGGAACGGACCGTCGCGGAGATCATGCCGCTGGCGGGACTGGAGCGAAGCAAAAAGCTCTACGTCGATTTTCTCAAGGCGGGCGGCTTGCCGGACGGACTGCGTTCGCTCCTCCACGATTCGAACGTCCCTCTGCGCGTCTTTTCGGTCTTTTTCCAATGGGACGCGGAGAGCCTTGCCGCCGCGGAAAAATTGTTCTCCGCGCTCCGGCCGGGGAACGCCCCGGAACGAACTGGCCAAGCCCAGACTGCCCACGATGACGCTTATTCGCCATCCAAGCCAAGCCAGTTGGGTCCAGCGGCACGCTGGCCGGGGATTAATAAATGGCGGGAGCTTCTGGAACTGTTGCACGAAATAGCGCGGCGGGACGGGCTCAGGCCGGCGGATCTTTTGCGCGGGCGCGAAATTCAATCCGTCCTGGAATCGGACGGGGCGGCCGCGGGCGAGAAATACGACCGGATACTGCATACGGTCCGCCAATGGCGCTACCCGGCGCTTTCCGAATTGAAACAGCGCGTCCTGCTGGCCCTGGACCGGCTCAGGCTGGACGAAAAAATAAGAGTCCGGACTTCGGAGAGTTTCGAGAACGGCGAGATCAAGATCGAAATCCGGTTCCTCGCCCAGAAGGAACTGGTCGCGCTGGCGGAACAATTAGCGAAAGCCTCCGCCTCCGCACCCATGGCGGACTTGATCAAGATATTCCGCGAACTGGAATGACCAGCGTGCCGCTGGACCCAACAGGCCCAACTCGGATGGCGAACAAGCGTCATCGAGGGCAATTTAAGGCATGGCTCGTTGCCTCCGGGCTGTTGCACTGCCAGCG
>JACRGP010000189.1 GCA_016217765.1 Nitrospinota bacterium
AACGGAACCGGAATGTTTCTGTTGGGTCGCGACAAAGAAGCTCAGGGAAATGGCCGCCAGGGCGACCGCGGCGACGATCACCGCGACCATGGCCCCCTGTCCCCTCTCGTTCCGAAAATGCGTCGCGGCGTTTTTGTCCGGAAATTTTCTCATGGCTTTAAATGGTGATCCGCGGGCGGACCGCCGACTCCAGGGCAAAGTTTTCTCCGGAACTCCCTTCCAGGGTCATCGTGACGGTGTAAAAATCGCTGGACACGGAAATGTTGAAAAAAGTCACGTTGACCGCGAGGGTGGTCGTGATCGAGGCGCTGGTGCGCGTCAAGGTCTTGGTCCCCGAGGTCCACGTATAATTGACGCTCGACACGTTGGTGTCCTGGGGATACGCGTTCAACTTGTCGAACGTCACCGAGGTCCCGCCGCCGCCGATCGTGATGGAGTTGACGGTGTCGTCGGCCATGCGCAGTTCGCGGACCAAAAATTCCATGGCGAACTTGGATTCGTCCATCAGGGTTTTCTGGTTCTCGGTCAACTGGGTGGTTTCCGCCAGATTGCGGAGATACCCGATCGAAAACAAACCCACTATGGAAAGCAGGACCAATCCGATGACGATCTCGATCAACGTGAAACCCCGGTTGCCGCCGGGGCGTCCGCGAATTCTTTTCCAAAGCGTAGGGTCCATGTTAAAACAACGTGTAAAAACTCGTCGAGCTCATGGCGCCGTCGAAACGCGAAACGGCGAGGGTCACCTTCTTGCCGAAATCCGGAGACCCGACGGCGGTGTTGGGGGCGGATGCCGCCACGTTCTCCACCGTCCAGTTGAAGTCGAATTCCGTGTTGGCGCAATCGATCACGGAAAGGGTCGTCTGGAACTGCGCGCAGGTGTAGGAACCCGCGGCCGGGATTTCGGAATAGGCCTTGCCGCTGACCGCCTCCATTTGCTTCTGCGCCAGGAGCGCCGCCCGCACCGCGTCCTCCGGTTTTTTGACGTCCTTGATCCCGGAAAACGGGATCATGATGGCGGGGACCGCGATCCCAATGACCACGATCGCGATGATGATCTCGATGAGGGTGAAACCGGATATTGTATGAGCGAATGACCTATGGCGGCGCCTCGGGTTTTGGGAACGGAGCCCGCCGATCTCTCGAGGAGGAAAAATACCCGGAGCTAAAAGCGCCTTTGTTATTCCATTTCCCCATGCAAAATCCCCCCCCGCCCCCCTTTGGCAAAGGGGGGATGGGGGGATTTGAAATTTACGCTTGCAACGATGGCTCGAATCCCCCCATCCCCCTTTGCAAGGGGGAGCGATTCTTTTTTCCTCGTCATGCAATGTCCGGTTTAAACCTTTGTCGGCCGCGAACGCCGAAGACATTCCCGGTTTGGCGTCGCCTTGGAATTTCGTCATGAGATGGTCACCCTTCCCGTATAACGCTCCACCGTTATGGTTTTGATCGTGCCGCTGTCGCTGATTTTGATATCAATGGAGGACCCGCCGATTTCCGGCTCTCCATATTTGTTGAAGGAGATCGTCCCGCCCTGGGTGATGGTCGTTCCATCGGGCAGGGCGCGGGTTTGGGTGTACATTCCCGCCGGGTCGGTCAGGGTATAACTGCTCTGCCCCGCCGTGAACGTGATGCCGATCTCCCCCGTCGTCGAGGGGTTGCGGGACATGGCCAGTTCCTGCACGAAGCGGATGTCCGTCTCGACGATCGCCGCCCCGGTGGACGAGCCGATCCCGGAAATATTGAAGGAAGGATAAACGACCGCCGCGACGATCCCCATGACAAGGATCACGCTGATCATTTCGATGAGCGAGAATCCGTTTTCATTGCGCGGACGGCGGCTGGGCATACTCTCTCGATATCCTCGACAGATTCTATTCGCCGATTCGATTATAAGCCCCGCCCCAGATGATGTCAAAGCGTAACCGCTTCCCGGTAGAGGCGGAACGCCTTGAATTTCCGCAAGATAATCACTTTTTTCATTGGCGGGGGGTTTTTGATATGACTCTTCAGACCATTTTTCATATAATGTTTATACAGTTTCCGTCCTTCCTATCAAGGAGACGCCGTCATGAGTTGCCTATTCCCCAGATTTTTTCTAATCGCTTCCGTGGCTTTATCCCTGGTTTGCCTGGATTGGGCGAAGAGCGCCGTCGATCCCCGATACCGTCTGGCTTCGGTCGCTTCAGCGGCCACGTGTTCCACCGGCAGTTCGTTCACCTACGATCAGGACTCCTGCACGGCGGCCCTGTCGTGCTCCACCCTGGACCGGGTGACCATAAACTACGACTCCAATTTTGCGGGGAAAAACGCGTCCGGGCCGAACGTCGCCGTCACCGCCATTACCGGCTCCACCTGCAACGTGTCCATCAGCAAGATCAGCGGGAGCTCCAACTGCGGTTACAAAATCAAGTGGTACAACAGCAATACCCGTTTAAAAATCGACACCCAGACCAAGAGCGGCGCCTCGGATTGCGAAATGAAGATCCAATTGGAAGCGCCTTCCGCCGCCAATGTCGAAACGCAATCCGGCGACGACGATGACGACAAGGATAAGGACAAGGATAAGGACGACGATTCGGACAGCGATACGGACTACGGAATCACCGGCAACAAGGCCGACGTGCAGGTCGTCGGGGCCAAGGGCAAGGTCAAGATTAAGACCACGAGCGGCGACATTTACGCCGACGTCACCTCCAGCGAGGTGAAAACGACCTCCGATACCGGGGACATCACCGTCAAGGGGCTGACCCAGCAAGCGACCGTAAAAACCAAGGAAGGCAACGTACGGACCCAATATTGCAGGGCCCCCAGCGATACCAACAAGGATTTCTCCTTGAAAATCGACAAGGATACGGGCGACGCCAACCTCTTGTTCCCCGAGGGGTCCCAGTTCAAAATGTCCATCGACACGCCGGACGACTTCCTGCGGAACGATTTCAGCAGTTGTTCCAGTTGCAATTTCAAACTCGACGGCGAGGTCAAACACTACCTGTTCATCAGCAAGTTCAGCCTGGAGACGGGGAAGACGGACGCCTGCAAGTATTGAGAGCCAAGGGGAGACATAAGTGCGGTTGTTCCCTCGTCATGCCCGCGACAGCGGGCATCCAGAAAGTCCTTGAAAATACTGGATTCCCGTTTTCACGGGAATGACGGCAAAAGACTAAAAAATAGTTTTTCAGCAACCTGCTAGGTTTTTCTCGCCAGCAGGTTGAAGGTGTTTTGCGTCCCCAACAGGAGGTTGGCGACGAAGGCGCTTAACGCGTAACGGCGGGCGCAGTACTTTTCCAACTCCAGGATTTCCATCCCCTCCGCCCTCATCGTTTCCTCCAGCCGGGCGGGGTCGATCCCGCCAAATTGGCGCTGGTAATCGGCGACGCGATAATCCTCCTCGAACAGGGGGATCCCGCGGATTTTCATTTCCATCCCATAGGCCGCTTCGTCCAGGCGGGCCGCGGCCTTGTGCAGGCCGTAGCGGAGGGGCGAGGCGATCGCTTGTTTGAGCGGCTCGAAAAAAATCAGGAACAAACCGCCCGGTTTCAGCTTCCCGCAATATTTCCTGACGGCCGTTTCGTAGTCGTAGAGGTGGTGCAACAAGGCGGAGAGGACGACGGCGTCGTATTGGGTCCGGTCCCGGTCGGCGAACTCCAGGACGTCCGCCACCGCCAGGGACGCTCTGTCTTTATACGGCTCCGGAATGCGGGTCTCCAGGAAAGCCGCCAATTCCGGCGAAAGGTCGATCCCCGTCATCCGGTACCCGCGCGCGAGCAGAGGCAGAAACAGATACCCCGTCCCGCAACCCAGGTCCAGGACGTGTTTCTCCGCGCCGCCGGGGGGGAGTAGCCGGCAAACTTTCCGGACCGCGTTCTTCAGGATTTGCGCTTGATAGAGATTGGTCTGTTCGGGATGGCGGTCCAGGTACAGCCGGTTTTCCCGCGCGTGCACCCTCCGGTTTTCCTCGAGGATTTTGTCTCCCAGTTCCTTGTCGGGGAACCGGGCTTGCCCCCCATTGCCAAATTCCCCCCTCCCCCCCTTGCAAAGGGGGCCGGGGGGATTCGCGTTTTGCGGTTCATTGCCGGAAGGAGGCATGGCGACGGGAAAGGTTGTTGGAAATACGGCGATCGGACCGGGCTTCGCGGCCCGGGAGGCGGGAGGCGCGAACGCCGCCCGTCAGGTTTTCTTCTTGACGCTGAACTCCAGATACGCCCGCTCGATATTCGCGTCGATCCAGTCCAGGTTGAGCCAGTCGCGGTACTTCTCCCGCAGGACCGGCCGCACCGCGTCCTTGGTCTGTTGCAGGGAACTGCCCTTCGCCAGTTCGGCCGTAACGTAATTCCTGAGTTCGATGAGGTAGTGCTTCATCCGGATCAAAATGGGCTTGTCCCCCACGTCCCCATGTCCGGGGACGATGATTTCCGCGTCGAGGTCCTCCAGTTTGGATAACGAGTCGATCCATTCGTCGATATAGCCGCTCGACACATAAGGGATCTTCTTGTTGAACACCAGGTCCCCGGCGATGATGGTGCGCAACTCCTTAATGTAAATCGCCGTGTCCCCGTCCGTGTGCCCGCGCCCCAGGTGTATCAGTTGCAGGTGGAACGGCCCGAGGTACAACTCCATGCGGTCCTCGTAGACCAGGTTCGGCGGGGTGACCTTCACCTCGTCCAGTCCGGGGATGTTGAAGGTCTTGAAGAAGTTCAAATGGTCCACGCCGTTCGAGCCGGAAAGCGCCGAACGCGCGTTCTTGTGGGCGATGATGGCGGCGCTGTCGCGGAACACCTGGTTCCCAAACGTGTGGTCGCCGTGAAAATGCGTGTTGATGGCGTACTTGACGGGCTTGTCGGTGTGTTTGCGGATCTCGTCCAGGACCTTGCGCGCCTCGCCGGGGGTCACCCGCGTATCGATCACGATCGCGCCCTCGTCCGTGACGAGGAACGTCGTGTTGGAATCGATACCGTTGCCGTGAACAATGGTATAGATATTGTCCAGGACCCGGACCGTCCTGGGTTCCGCCGCCATGGGCCCGTCCGCGTTCGCCAGCCCAACGCTGGCCGCCAGAATCCAAAGGACCGCCCATGCCGCAATCTTAATCCTCGCCGAAACCATATCGCCCGCTCCTTGAATGAAAACCGTTAGTCCGAATATTGCATGAATAAATTAAAAAGGCGAGCCTTTGGCTTTTTTAGGAACCCCTCATCCTGGCCTTCTCCCACAAGGGGAGAAGGTACATTTTGTCTCCCTCTCCCTTGACGGGAGAGGGCGGGGTGAGGGTGAACCTAGGCTCCCATCCAATCGCGACACTGTGAAATTCATGCAATATCCGGCTTAGAACCGCTTGGGATGAAGCGGGAATCTTACCATTTCCCGGCGGGAACGACAAGGGCCGTCGCGAAACAGGCGGCGTATCGCCGCGGATAGTCCCGCCGCGCGCTTGCGCCGAGGCGGCGTTGGGTCCAGCGGCACGCTGGCCGGGCGCCTGCCCGGAGCCGAGGCGGGAATCACATTACGGCGATCGCGTCAGCGTCATCGCCGCGTTGCCCCCGGGCGCCTGCCCGGCGGTCAAAAAATAAGATCGCTTTATGAGGACGTTCTTTTGTGGTATTTTACCCCTTATGGACGAGGCCAATAAAAGCAAATACGACCAGCTGATGGACCTCCTCGGCAAGGGCGACGCCATGGTGTGCCTCGACGCCCGAAGCCACGGCGTGGACGTCCCGGCGCAACATAAAACCAATCCCACGCTGAACCTGATCTTCAATTTGAATTTCCGCAGGCCCATGGAGATCACCGATCGGGGGATTTTCACCACCCTGTCGTTTCAGGGACGGCCGCACAAATGCGCCATCCCGTTCGAATCGGTGTGGGCCATCTACGACCCCAACTCGCAAATGGGACAGGTCTGGGAGGAAAGCATCCCCAAGGACATCGACCTCGTCGAACAGGCGGTCCGGCAGGAGCCGGCGGCGAAAACCCCGAAAACGCGCGCGGTCAAAAAACCGGCGGCGAAAGCGCGGGCCGGGGCCGAACCGGGGAAACCGAGGGCGAGGAAAGACCGCAGCCACTTGCGCGTCATCAAATAATTACCGGAAGCGCCGCGGGGGCGCGGAAAATTTTCTTTCAATTGTTCGCGGGATGGTTTAGAATTTCCATCCTCCGCTGGATACCGGATAACCAAACCAATAAACAAAGAATACGGTGGGCGTAGCTCAGCTGGTAGAGTACTGGATTGTGGCTCCAGGCGTCGCGGGTTCAAATCCCGTCGCTCACCCCATTTTTTTTTGCGCCCGTAGCTCAGTTGGATAGAGTTCCGGACTTCGAATCCGTAGGTCGCAGGTTCGAATCCTGCCGGGCGCGCTTTCTTTCATAAGAGCGTCTAACAAAATGAACCCTTTGGCTCGGCCCTCAAATTCTCCCCTCCCTTGACCGGGGAACGCCCCGGAGCGGGATGGCCAGGCCCGGATTGCCCCCGATGACTCCCATTCGCCATCGGAGCCGAG
>JACRGP010000188.1 GCA_016217765.1 Nitrospinota bacterium
GGTGGCGGCGTAACGTCCGCCGCGATCACCGTTCGGCTGGAAATCCGCTTCGGGCTACGCCCTCCGCGCCTTTCCAGCCGGATCAAAAAAGCGGACAATTCATTTGCTACAAAAGCGGACAAATCTATTTGTTGCTAACAGGCTTTATTTTTTCCTCCAAAACCTTCTGGGCTTTCCGAGCCGACCCTCTTCCAGTGATTACCAGCGTTAAACACCGCATCCGCACGATCTTCGTCACCGGGCTTTTGATCACCCTGCCCATCGCGTTTACCTTCTTCATCCTGAACTTCCTGTTCAAAAGTCTCGACAACTCGCTCTCGCCGACGTTCACTCAACTCCTGATCCTGATGGGCGTGCATATCCCGGAGGGGTTCCGGCTCCCCGGCCTCGGGGTCATCATGACGGTCCTGGTGATTTTTCTGGTGGGGTTGTTCACCACCAATATCTTCGGGGAAAAACTGGTGCGCCTGGGCGAGGCGGTGGTCGCCAGGATCCCCATCGTGCGGAGCATCTACACGGGCGCCAAGCAGGTGGTGACGACGGTCATCCAGACCGACACGGGATCGTTCAGCCGGTGCGTGCTGGTGCAGTTCCCGCGCAAGGGGGTTTACGCCCTGGGGTTCGTGACCAGCGAGGCCAAGGGGGAGATTCAGGACAAGACAACGGAGCAGGTCATCAACGTGTTCGTCGCCACGACGCCCAACCCCACCTCGGGTTTCCTGATCTTCGTCCCCAAGGAAGACCTCATCGAGCTGGACATGCCGATCGAGGACGGCATCAAGCTCATCATTTCCGGCGGCATCGTGACTCCCAAATACGATCCGAATAAAAAGGTCCGGATCAATGGGGTCCAGGAACGCAAGGACGCCAAGGTTTGATCCCGCCGGGACCCCCCCTCGAAATTCTTTATCTGGACAACCACCTGATCGCCGTCAACAAGCCGTTTGGCCTGGCGACGCAGTCGGAGGGCAAAGGCGAGCCTTCGTTGTTGGAATCGACGCGGGCCTGGATCAAGGAGGAATTTCAAAAGCCGGGCAACGTTTATCTGGGGATGATACACCGTCTGGACCAGCCGGTGGCGGGCGTCGCCCTGTTCGCGCGCACGTCCAAGGCGGCGTCGCGGCTTTCGGCGCAGTTCCGCGAGCGGTCCACGAAAAAGCTTTACCGCGCCGTCGTCGAGGGGAGGATCGACCCGCCCGCGGGCCGGCTGACCGCCTATATCCGGAAGGAAAAGAACCGCAAGGCGACGGTTTTTCCCCGGCCCGCGCCGGACGCGAAGGAGGCGGAGCTGGTTTACCGGACGATCGAATCCCTGGCCCCGTCCAGCGCGACGCTGGGGGCAATGGGCCCGACCGTCGTGGAGGTCGAGCCGCTGACGGGACGCTTCCACCAGATCCGCGCGCAGTTGGCGTTCGCCGGGCATCCCATCGTCGGCGACGTCAAGTACGGCGCGGCGCGGCCCTTGCCGGACCGGCACATCGCCTTGTATTCATTCAGATTGGTTTTCCGCCACCCGGTCACCGGGAAGGAAACCGCCGTCGAGGCGCCGGAGCCGCCGGGCTGGCCTTTTGTTTGACGGGTTCCCCGGGCGAATTTTTGCTATAATCCACACGCCTCGGTTTTATCATTTATCGCCAATTAAGAACGATTTCATCATTGTCATACGCGTCCATGAAGCGCTCTTCGATGCAAAAGCCCGGCACGGTCCCCGCCAGACCGTATCCCCTGGAGGATTTCGATTACCGGTTGTTGGACGCGGGCGATTTCCGCAAGCTGGAGAGGTTCGGGCCGCATGTCTTCATCCGCCCGGCTCCGCAAGCCATCTGGCCCAGGCGTCTGCCCGACGCGGAATGGAAAAAGGCCAGGGGCGAATACAAGTACTTCAAGGGAAAGGAAAGCGGAGGAGAATGGAAGTTCTTCTCGAAATTTCCCGAGGAGGGATGGAAAATCCCCTTTCGCGACCTCGCGTTCAAGGTGGGCCCGACCGGGTTTGGCCATATCGGCTTATTTCCCGAGCAGGCCCTGAACTGGATCTGGATCAGGGAAATTCTGGAAAGACAACGGGGCGCTCAACCCTCCGTCCTCAACATGTTCGGGTACACCGGGGCCAGCACGCTGGCGGCCGCCGCCGCGGGGGCCTCCGTCACGCACATCGACGCCTCCAAGGCGTCCGTGACCTGGGCGAGGGAAAACCTGGAGCTGTCCGGGTTGGGCGACCGGCCCGTCCGCTGGATCGTGGACGACGCGGTCAAATTTTTAAAGAGGGAGCACAAACGCGGCCGGCGATACGACGCGATCGTCATGGACCCGCCCACGTTCGGGCGCGGCCCGCAGGGGGAGGTCTGGAAAATTGAAAAGGACCTTTCCGAACTCATGGTCGAATGCAAAAAGGTCTTGAGCCCGGACCCGTTGTTCATCCTGTTAACGACGCATAGCCCGGGGTTCTCCGCGTTGACGATGGAGAACATGATCCTGACCTACCTGGCGGAACCCGGCTCGGGGACTGTCGAATCCGGGGAGATGTATATCCTCGACACCGCTTCCGGCCTCAGCCTGCCCAACGGTTTTTATTCCCGCTGGTCCAAGGGGCGGGACGATCCGCTATAGAAACGCGCGGCTCCTCGAAGCCATTGACGAGCGCCAGCCGCGAGATATCTTGAGATGGCGATATGACGCACCGATTTTACGATTTCATCCGGAAGCACGCGGAAGAGAGGCCCGACAACCCGGCGATCATCGACGGGGCGGCGCAAATCTCCTACAGCCAGTTATTGGAAAAGATCGAGAAGTTTTCCGGCGCGTTGGGCTCCCTGGACCTGGGGCAGGACAGCAAGCTGGGCATACTTTGCCCAAATGGGAAGGAATATCTCCTGGCCTTTCTCGGCGCCCTGCTCAAGGGGCTACCCATCGTCCCGCTCAATTTCCTGCTCACCCCGGAAGACCTGGCGTTCATCGCGCGGGACGCGGGAATAGACGTCCTCGTCGTGGACTCCATGTTCGTCAAGCCGGAGACCGCGCCGCTCGCCGGCCTGTTCAAGCGCCGAATACTGGCCGGCGACGACGCGGAGGCGTCCCGGATTTGCGGCCAGGCGACACGGTTCGAGGAGTTTTTACAGGGCGGCGACCGGGCGGAAGGCCTCTGGCGGCACGACAGGAATCCCGCCGTCCCCGACGTCATCCTCTACACGTCGGGGACCACGGCGCGTCCCAAAGGGACCATGCTGATGGAGGCGCATTTCATGGCCAATTGCCAGGGCGTGCTCCCCTACCTGCCGTTCGGTCCGGAAGACCGGGTCATCATGGCCCTGCCGCTTTTTCATTCCTTCGGCAACATCATCGCCCTGATCGTCCTCAAGACGGGCGGCACGTTGATCCTCACGCGGCAGTTCGCCCCGAAAACGATCCTGGCCGCCATCGGCCAACACCGGGCCACCATATTGCCGCTCGTCCCGACGATTTACTCTTTCCTCGTGGAGTTGTACGCGCGCGGCGGGTACGACGTTTCCTCCCTGCGCTTTTGCGTCTCCGGCGGCGCGGCCTTGCCCGAGGCGCTGTTACGCAAGGTGGAGGAAACCCTGAAAGTCACCGTCATCGAAGGTTACGGCCTCACCGAGACGGCCCCGGTCATCGCCGTCAACGCGTTCGAGGGAGGAAGCGTTCCCGGATCGGTGGGACCGGCCCTGCCGAACGTGGAACTCAAAATCGTCGACGAGCGCGGCGAAGCCGTTCCGCGAGGAGCAGAGGGCGAAATCTGGGTCCGCGGCCCTTCGATCATGCCCGGCTATTGGAACCGTCCCGAGGAGACGCGGGAGACGCTGACGCCCGACGGTTGGCTGAAAACCGGCGACCTGGGACGCCTGGACAAAAAGAACCGGTTGTATATTTCCGGAGGCAGGAAAAAAGACCTCATCATCCGGGCCGGAGAGAACGTGTCCCCCCTGGCCATCGAAAACACATTGATGAATCATCCCGCGGTGGCGGCGGCGGCGGCGGTGGGCGTCCCGCACCCGCGCCTGGGCGAGCAGGTCAAGGTTTGCGTGGTATTGCACGCGGGAGCGAGGGCCGAGCCCGCGGAACTGAAGGAATTTTGCCGGAAAAAACTGCCCGCCTTCATGGTCCCGGACATCGTCCGGATCTACCCCGAACTCCCCAAGACCGCGTCGGGAAAAGTGATCAAGACCAAATTGCGGAGCGCGGAGGAATAACCGTTTCTTCCGCGAGACGGTTTTAAGAACACCTGAAAAAATGAACCCTTTGGCTCGACCCTCAAATTACTCCCCTCCCTTGACCGGGGAACGCCCCGGAGCGGGATGGCCAAGCCCGGATTGCCCCCGATGACTCCCATTCGCCATCGGAGCCGAGCCTGTTGAATCCAGCGTCACGCTGGGGAGGGGGCTGGGGGAGGGTGACCAGCGTGAACGCTGGACTCGACGCCGCCTCAGGCTGACGCCGAGTCGGCCGGCGTGACGCCGGATTCATTACCGCCCCGGCGCCAGCGCGGGGCGGCATTGCCCACCGGGGGCGTCCCCGGCGTCATCGCCGCGTCGCCTCCGGGCGTTTGCCTGGCTTTTCACCCCCACCTAGCCTCCCCCTTGACAAGCAACACAGTTGCTTCAAGGGGGAGGAAGTTATGGAAAACTTCATTTAGTCAGGCGCTCTTAAGGATTCGCGGCGCACCGGAAGCCGACGGCCTCGTTGCGGAAATCCGGCCAGAAGGCCGCCCGGTTGGCCGAGCGGAGCGAGTCGAGGTTGGTGTCCCAGGCGCCGCCGCGGATCACCTTGGACTCCCCCGTCTCCGGGCCCTTGGGATTGTCCTTCGGGCTTATTTGGTAGTAGTTTTCCAGCATCCAGTCGGCGACCCACTCGCTGACGTTGCCCGCCATATCGTGCAAGCCGAACGGGTTCGGAGGGAACGAACCCACCGGCGCCGAGAACTTGAACCCGTCGGTCTCGGCGGGGTTCCTTATGTTAAGACTGCAAGCGGCATCGCAAAAGTTGCCTTGCTTGCCGGCAAACGCGTCGCCCGTGTAAAATTCGCTTTTGGCGTTGGCGCGCGCGGCGTACTCCCATTCCGCTTCCGTGGGGAGCCGTTTGCCCAGTTTTTTGCAATACTCCATGGCCTCGTCCCAGGTCACGCTGTCCGCGGGCAGGTCGGCCCCGATGTATTGCGAGGGGTTGGATTTCAGCTTGGACTGGAAAGCGCTCTGGCTCACCTCGTATTTGTCCATTTTGAAGCCCGATACGCAGACCTCGTGTTTGGGCTTCTCGTCCACGTGTCCGTTGTCGCTCCCCATGGTAAAACAACCGCCCTTGATCTCGACCATGTCCTCGGACCCCTTGGACGCCGGCCCAACAGCGATCAGGCGTTTCTTGACCTCCATTTGCAGTTCGCTCATCTTCAGATGAATCATGCGTGGCACGCCGGGGTATTTGACCCGTGCCTGGGTTTTGGGAATAAGCTCCATCTGGCCGCTTTTCTTGAAGAAAATGCGGTACTGGGAGACCGGCTCGCGGCTGACCGGCTCCACGTAATTTTTCATGTTGGTCCTGGGTTGCGGCGGCGCCAGGACGTTTTCGTCCACGATCTCCGCCTCCCGCGGCTCGGTCTCGCCCTCCAAATACACCAACACGTTCCTCCCCGCGGAAACCGGCAGGGCGAGGATTTTCTCGATCAATTGGTTGGCCTCCTCGTATTTTTCGAGCTTGGCCTTGATTTCGGCCAAAAACTGCATCGCCTTCAAACTGTCGGGCTCCTCGGCGAGGGCCTTGCCGAAGCTTTCCTCCGCCGCGCCGAAATCCTTTTTAGCGACCGCCGCTTCCCCGCTTTCCAGCAATTGCGCTACGTTCGCATAAGCCATTTTGGGCCCAACAAAATAAAAAACGAGCAAGACGAGCAGAAAGCGGAAGGCCCTGCCCGGCGCTTTTCCCGGGAACGCTCCGTAGGTTTTGGCCATGAGAATGGCTCCTATTGTTTGGTAGTTGACGATTTTAAAAGGGTTTCGAGGAGGGTCATTATAAACATTCCGGCCGCGCATGCCAATCATTTTCTACTTGATGAAAGCGTTTACCGGAAGAAGAACGCTGGCGGGAGGCGGATTTCGCCCCCGGAACGGGCGCGTCAACCCGGTCCGGACAGGCACAAAACGAGAGGGGACTGCGTTCATCGATCGGCCAGTTTATTTGGGTCCCGGTCATTCTCCGCGCGCGGGGCCTTGCCTTTTTTCGATTCCTGACCGGTTTTGACTTTCTTCAACGCGTTCCAGTCGTCTTCCGCGCCCTTCTTTTTCTTCTTGTATTGATCTCTCTTGGGGAAATAGTCGATTCCGTCGATCATGATTCAACCTCCAAAACTTTGAGTCCCTTGCCATGTCAAAAAAATGCCGGGGGCCCTGACGGAGGGGCCTTTGAATCCGGCCCGCCCTTTAGAGCGTCTAACAAAATGAACCCTTTGGCTCGACCCTCAAATTACTCCCCTCCCTTGACCGGGGAACGCCCCGGA
>JACRGP010000191.1 GCA_016217765.1 Nitrospinota bacterium
GCCATGAAGAAGGGGTCGAACGCTTCTCTTGCGCGTCTTATACCCCTTCCATGTAAAATTTTCCCTTCTTACCCCCCCTTGCAAAGGGGGCTGGGGGGATTCGCGCTCCTCGCCGGGGCGACATGGCCCGCGGCTCAGATTGCCTTCGACGCCGCTTGTTCGCCATCCGGGCCAAGCCTGTTGGATCCAACGGTCGCGTTGCCCGGGATGCGGACCGTGAAATTGGACCCCGCGGACGGAACGCTGTGGACGGCGAGGGTCCATCCCATTTCCTGGGCGATTTTCCGGCATATGGTCAAACCCATCCCGGCGCCGGGGAATTCGTCCCGGCGATGAAGGCGTTGGAACGGCTTGAAAATGATGTCCTTGTATTTTTCCTCGAATCCAATCCCGTTGTCCTGGACGGAAATTTCCCAGAAACCGTCCCCGGCCCGGCCCTGAACTTTGACCAGGGGCGGCTCGCCCGCCTTATGGAATTTCAGCCCGTTGGCGATTAAATTCTGGAACAATTGCCGGATCAATGTCCCGTCCGCCTCGATGACCGGCAGGTTCGCGGTTTCGACCCGGCCCTGCGTTTGTTTGATCGCGGTTTCCAGGTCCTCGAGGACGTCGCGCGCGATCTCTTTAAGATCGATGGAGCGTTTGGTCCTCGGCTGGGATTCGATCCGGGAATATTGCAATAAATCGTAGATCAGGTCCCGCATCCGGTGCGCCGCCGCTTGCATCCGATTCAGGTAATTCCGGCTGTTGGGGTCCAGGTTCGCGCTGTTCGTCTTGAGGAGGTCGGCGAAAGAAACGATTTTCCTCAAGGGTTCCTGGAGGTCGTGGGAGGCGATGAAGGAAAAATCCTTCAGCGCCTCGTTGCTCTTTTCCAGTTCGGCGGCGTATTGTCTGAGTTTCTCCTCGTCCTGTTTGCGTTGCGTGATGTCGCGGAGGATGCCGATGAACATCCGGCTCTCTCCCAGGAACATTTCGCTGACGGAGATCCCCAGGGAGAACACCTCGCCGTTCTTGCGGAGCCCCGGGACCTCCCGCTCCAGACCGAGGACCCTGGCCTGGCCGGTGCGCAGATACTTTTCGATATGACCGTCGTGCTCGGTCCGGTACGGCTCCGGCATCAGCAGGGAGACGTTTTTGCCAATCAGTTCCGCGGACGAATAACCGAACAGCCGTTCCGCCGCGGGGTTTGCCGACTCGATGGTCCCGTCGCCGTGGATGGTGACGATCCCGTCCATGGCGTGGGAAATCACCGCCTTCAATCGTTCCTTGTTCCGCCGCAAGTCGTTTTCGGCGAACAGGCGCATACGTTCTTCCTTTTGCTCCCGGACTTGCAACAGGATCGCCGCAATGGCGATCAACCCCAGGATACAACATAGGACCAGATAAACGCGGTTGAGGATGATCAACGGGGCGTATGCCTCGTCCACATCCACCTCGGTGGTAATGCCCACCCCCGGCGCGAGGCCGACATTGCGGGTTTTATTCTCTCCAGTATTTTCCCGGCCCCTTCGAGTGAGCAGGGTATCGCCCTCCTCCAACCAGGCCCAGGCGCCCACCACCGGGACGCCCCGGTAATCGTTGTACCCGTCCACGTCCACGCCCGCCGACCCCTTAACGGCGCTGGCCGCCATGCGGGTCAGCGGCGCTTTTCCGCCAGGCAGTTTGGCGGACAGGCTTTTGGGGACCGTTTTCCTCCGGGGATCGCGGAGTTCCAGGTTCAGGATGGCGTGGCTGTCCGGGCGGTCCGGGATCAAGCCCGCTTTTCGCAACTGGCCGTTGAAGCGGCTGTCGGAAAGCAGTAGGCCCTCCGCGTTGAAGACGTAGGTTTCCCCGCTTTCCCCGGACCTGCTGGTTTCCAGGATGCGGGCGAACTCTTTCTCGGGACGGATGCGGAAGGTCAGCGCCGCGACGATCTCGTCGCGGACGATTCCGGCTCGCGCTTGCGCCGGGGCGGAAGGTTCCCCCTTGTAAAATCCCCCCCTCCCCATGACTCCCCCTTTGGCAAAGGGGGCGGGGGGGATTTTGTCAAAGGGGGGCAAGGGGGGATTTGCGTTTTGGTCGTCGCTCTGTGTCATCGCCGCGTCGCCTCCGGGCGCTGGCCCGGCGCCTCGCCGGATAGGCGTCGCCACGAACATGGTCGGCTGACCCATTTTCCAGGTCCCGTCCGGGCTGGGTAAAGCCACCTCGCCGGGAAACGGATGCGAAATTACGGTCTCCCCCTTCAGCGCCCGCGCGACGAAGCCGGAACGTCTCGCGATCTCGCTGGGGCCCGTCGCCGTGTCCAACAACGCGCCGATCTGCCGGCCCGCGGCGTCGAAAATAACGAACCCGATATAATCGTGCCGCTGGGTCACCGGCCCCAGGACCTGGCGCAGTTTTTTCAGCTCCGGAGAACGCAATAACTCCTCCTTGGATAGATCGGCCTGGGCGGCCCGGCCTATAAGGGAAAGTATGTTCTCGCGGACGATGGGCTCTTGCGCCCACGTCTCGGCGATGGCCGACTGTGTCTCCACCCAAAGCTTTAGCGCCATGATATTGGCGTTCAACACCGTCCTCAGCTCGCCGGCCAGGTTGAGCTGCATCTGCCGTTTGACCTCCGAGAGCCCGTACCAGCCTACCAGGGCAATCAACAACAGAGTCAGGACGGTGAACGGTATCGCGCCGCCGGGGATGCCCCCGGGGGCAACGCCGCCTCCCGCCCGCGCGGAGGCGGAAACATCCGCGGCGATGCGCCGCCCGGCGCGGTCGCCGCCCGAGAAAACTTTCGTCGAGTCGCCGTCTTTCACCGATTTCATCGCAACTTTTGAGGTTGGGCGCCGGTTTTCATGCCGTTTCTTGGAATACTAATGTATATCATGAAATGCCGGTTTTTTATAAGGATAATTTCCCACTTGGATTCCCGGAAAGAATCCCCCCAGCCGTCTTTGTTATGGAGTGCAAAGCCTCCCGGCTTTGCATGCAACGCGGGGACGCGTAGCGCTCCAAAAAAGGGGGACGGGGGGATTTCCCCCTCATTCTTTCGGACATGGGGCGGGACGTTCCTTAAGGGTGTCCAGATTCAGCCGATAGCAGGCTGGGACGAATTTCTTCTTGTCCTCTGCCGTCCGGCAATTGTCCAACGCCTTTTGAACGATCGCGTTCCGTCCCTCGACCGATCGTATTTCATAACCGAACGGCGATCGCGCCTGTTTGATCGGAGTGGTCAGGCCGGTATGGCCGTCGAACAAGTTCACGGAGTATTCGCAGTCCCAGTGAGTATCGCCCACGACCCTCCAGTCGTCCACCCACGCCAGGTCCTCCAAATAAAAATCCGCCGATTTCCACGGCGACTTCGGGTCGAGGGCCACGGCGAGGGCCTGTTCCGTCCCGGGAGCGGAGGCCCACGCGGATGCGGGAACGATCGCGAAATGCTCCCCGGGACTCCAGATCAGTTCCTTGAAAATCGTTTCGGGAGGCGTCGGCCTGGCCTCGGCGGTCCATCCGTAGACGTCGGCGTACTCGGCGTCAGCGACCGCCTCCTTCGTCACGGCGCCGCGGAATTCGATCCGGTACCGGACGTGGTTGACGTTGTCCACGTCCCGGCGGAACTCCTCCTCGGTGAATTTTTTATGTTCGAGCTTTTGAAACGACACTTCGATGTTCCCGCCGGGCGACAGGAACCGTTCCGTATCGGGATATTCCGCGAACGCGGCCGCGTGCATCGCCAGAAAACCCGCCACTATGGCTAGACAATTTGTTTTCCCCATGCCGGAGCGCCCTCTTTGATGAGGCGAATCCCCCCGGCCCCCTTTGCAAGGGGGGGGGTTCCCCGCCTCCGCGAACTCGGCCGCGTCTCAGGGTAGTATGACGCTCTCCTCGATTTTTTTCAACGCCGCCCTGAGGTGGTCGCCGAGCGCCTGGTTCGAGATTTTCATGATGCCGGCGGCCCGCATCTTTTTGACCCCGCCGTAAAATACCAGCGAAACCGC
>JACRGP010000190.1 GCA_016217765.1 Nitrospinota bacterium
TGGATCGTCCCGCACTGAATTATAGTAGCCATATGGCTACAGACTGTCAAGGAACATTTTCTCCCGAACAATCTCCTTTTGATCTTTTGCGCCGGAACTTTTAAGTTATAATTAACAATTCAAGTCCCGTTTTCATCGCAAAAGGAGGAATCCGCTTGGAAGAAGTCGCAAAATCCAGATTCGAACGCCTGTTCCAGGAAAACTGGGACCCGGAGGACAAGTCGCTGGACTTGGAGAACAAGGGCGTGGGCCGCGAGGAATTACAGTCCCTGTGCGAGATGGAGGAGTTTCCCTCCGTCGAAAAGTTGTACCTGAGCGCCAACGGCTTGGGGGACGCCGAAATGGCGGTTTTCGCGGACGCCCCGGCGGGCAATCTGTCCTCCCTTTACCTGAACCACAATAAAATCGGCGACGAAGGCATTGAAGTCCTGTCCGCCTCCCCCGCGGTCCAAAACCTGACCTGCCTCATGCTGGAGGCCAACAGCGTCGGCCCCAAGGGAGTCTCGGCCCTGGCCCGGTCCGGGAACTTGCAAAAACTGGAAACCCTGTTTCTGGACTCGAACCCCGTCGGCCCCGAGGGCGCCGCGATCCTGTCCCGGTCCTCCGCGTTTCCCCGCTTGCATTCCCTGCATCTGGACAGCGCGCAATTGGGCGACGAGGGCGTCCTGGCCCTGGCCAGCGCCGCCACGCTCGCGCTCCAAAAACTGTACCTGTGCTCCAACAGGATCGGCGACCGCGGCGCCGCGGCGCTCGCCAATTCCGCCGCCTTGAAGACCCTCAATATTTTGAGCGTATGGAGAAACGAAATCCGCGACGAGGGAGGCAAGGCCCTGGCCGAGTCCAAGACCCTCGTCAACCTCGAACGGCTTTACATGAGCCTCAACCTGATCGAAAAGCCCATGCGCCAGGCGATCCGCGCCTCGGAGCTGGGCCAGAGGCTCAAAACCCTGGTGATGGACTGAACTTATGGAAAACGGCGGCAAGGACAGCGGCGGCGGGGACTACCAATACACCTACACCCGGTTCTTCAACATCATCTTCCACATCGGGGTGATCTTCAACGTCGTGCTGGTGATCTGGCTGTATCTTGTCTATTTCAAGGTGATCTGACGGGCAAAATCCTGTCATCCCTCGCGAAAAAATTTCCCGGCGGGTCGCGCGGGACGCGACGATCAGATGTATTCCGGATGGTGGGCCGCCTTGACCAGGAAATCGGTGTTCCTCCAGATCATTTTCTCCTCCGGCATGAGCCAATCGCCGGCGGCGTTGCGCAACGGCCGCCACTCCTGGTCCACGTAGATTTCGTTGGGCCGGAAATTGGCCTTGTACCGGAGCGATTGGTTGTTGGCGATGAAATAACCGAGGTAGAAAAATTTGATGCAGTGGGCCTTGCAATATTCGATCTGTTTCAGAATGCTGAACGTCCCGAGACTGGCCCGGCGATCGGGCACGTCGTAAAAAGTGTAAATGGCGGAAAACGACTTGCTGGTGACGTCCGCCAGCGCCACGCCGACCAGCCTGGGACCCAGGTAATATTCGAACTCCACTCCGAAGGGCGCGGGGACGTAAAAGGAAAGGCGGAAGTTCTGCTCGTCCTCGACGTCGTCCTGAAGGGATTGAAACCGTTTCTTGTGCTTTAAATACAGCCGGAACTTTTCCTCGCAATACCGGGGCTCGCCGATCTTGATCCTCACGTTGGAACAACCCTGCAAAGCGCGTTGTTGGCCGCGGGCCATCTCGAAGTTTTCCGGTCGCAGGCGGATCGGCACGCATTCGTGGCAGGCCCGGCAACGGGGCCGGAAGTAATAATCGCCAAAATGGCGCATGCCGTGGGCCAGCAGGTATTCGAACTCGACCTCCGAAATGTCCTCGAGCAGATACTCCTCGAAAAACGACTGACGGTCCTTGAAATAGCCGCACTGGAAGGACTTGGAATCGATGAAATGGGCCAACATGCTCTTTTCCGGCTGACGGTTGAATCGGCACGACGTGAAAACGCAAACTGATTTTCCAATTTTATAACATTTTTTTTCCAAATACATTCGGTTTTAGGACCCGGCCGGGTCCCGCGGTCTTGTTTTTTTTATCCTGCGTTCATGATTCCAATCCTCGCGTCTCTCTTCAACCCCTTTTTAACGCCGCTCTGTAATTATGGGAGAGAGCGCCCGACCAAGAGTTGGCGGGCCGTTGAATTATTGTTTTTTTTGTGCTTTACTTCTTCGCGGCCTGACATCGCGGGAACAAAACATACCGCTTTTATTCCATCCGGAGAAAGAGCCCGCCAGGCGGCGGGCGCCGCGCCGATGAGAGTTTCCATCATCATTCCGACTCTGAACGAAGCCCAGGTCATCGAGAAAACCATTGACCGCATCGCGCGCCTCGCTCCCCATGAAATCGTGGTGGGGGACGGGGGAAGCCAGGACGGGACCCTCGACATCGCCCGGAAATACGCCTCCCGCATCGTGACCGCCCCCCGCGGCCGCGCCGCGCAGATGAACGCCGCCGCCCAGGCCGCGACCGGGGACGCGCTCGTGTTCCTGCACGCGGACAGCGCCGTGGAACCGGCGGGTTACGCGAAAATGATCGAGGCCCTGCGCCGGGGGAACATCGTGGGAGGCGCCTTCAGCCTGCGCATCGAATCCGACAAGCTGTCCCTGAACCTGATCTCGACCCTGGCCACGTGGCGGGCCAAACGCCTGCACCTCGCGTATGGCGACCAGGCGATCTTCGTCCGCCGGGACGTCTTTGGGCGGATCGGCGGGTTCTCGCCGTTGCCCATCTGCGAGGACCTGGACTTTTTCAGAAAGCTCCGCAAGGAAGGCGATATCGTGGTCCTCGACGAGAAGGCCATCACCTCGCCCCGCAGGTGGCTGAAGGAAGGCGTGTTCTTCACCACTTTCCGCAACGCGATCATCGCCGGGTTATTCCTTCTCGGTTGCCCGCCGAAATTTTTGAGCAAATGGTATCTGTCCGTCCGGTAAGAGTTTTCTATTCCATCCTTGAATACGACTCCACCGGATAATATAATGAATTAAAAAACATCAACGTCCTGCAAGCGCATGGGAAAACGCAATTCTTCGAAAAAAAAGGAACCGGGAGGCGGAAAACGCTCGAATTCCGCGCCCTTGATCATGGTGGGAGCGGTTTTGGCGGTCCTGGCCGTCGTCTATTTCGCCACGAAGCCGCCCACCGCGTCCAAGTTGGACGCCGTCCATGAACGGCATATCGGCGCGCGCCTGGAAACCCGGCCCGTGCTGACCCCCGCCTTGTTTACCGGCAAGGCCGCTCTGGCATATCGATACGCCGCGGAAATCCCGGACGCGATCGACAACCAGTTTTGTTATTGCTACTGCAAGAAAAATCACGGCCATAAAACCCTGCTGACCTGCTTCACCAACGAACACGGCTCGAAATGCGACACCTGCATCGAGGAAGTCATCCATGCCTACGAACTGCACAAGCAGGGGAAATCGATGGATGAAATCGTGACCGCCGTGGACAAGAAATTTTACCGCCCCTATAAAAGTTAACGAGTTATCGATTCGGATATGCAAGCCACCATAGAAGACAAACCATTAGGAATTTACATCCCTTACGCCTTTCTGGCCGCCGCCTTGTTTTCCTTTTTCATCGTTTCGGTCAACAAGGTGGAACTCAAACCGTTCGAGGTGGAATACCCCGCCGAGGCGTTCATATCGCCCAATTTCGATCTCCCCTCCCTGACCGGCGGCAACGTCCGGCTCTCCGATTACCGGGGGAAGGTGGTGTTCGTCAACTTCTGGGCGACCTGGTGCGCCACCTGCAAGGTGGAAATGCCGTCCATGGAAAAGCTGTATCGAAAATACAAGGACCGGGGATTTGAAATGCTGACCATCAGCGTGGACAAGGACCTGTCCCTGGTCAAACCGTTCATGGACGAATACAGGCTGACGTTCCCCGTCCTTCTGGACCCGGAAAGCAAGTTGGCGAAAAAGAAATATAAAACCACCGGCGTCCCGGAGACTTTCATCCTGGACCGCAACGGGATCATCGTCCACAAAGCCATCGGCCCCAGGGACTGGGCCACGGACGAGACGATGGCGGCGTTCGACGAGTTGCTCCAGAGGTCTTGAACATGCTTAAAAACGCTTTGGCCCGGATATTACATGAGAAGAAGAATGGAATCGCCCCCCCTTGCAAAGGGGGCTGGGGGGATTCGCTCCGTGACCGCAAGCGAGAGTTTCAAATCCTCCCTCGCCCCCCTTTGGCAAAGGGGGGAGGGGGGGATTTTGCAAGGGGGAATAAAGGCAAGGCGCTTTTTGTTACCAGGTATTCCCTGTTTCAAACGGCTGGCGGACCTTGGTCTCAGGATTCGAAGCGCACCCACGGGTCAGTCGTGTATGCAATATCCGGGTTAGCGATAGCGATCGTATTTCTTCTCGGGCTGGCCGGCGCCGACGCTTATGCGCATGGCGGGCATCAGGAGACAAAAGAAGAAAAAACCGTAGCCCCAGCGGAGCCCGCGCCGGAACCGAGCATCTACGCCCTGCCTTCCGAGGGGGCCGGACAGACCGGCGCGGAAAGCGGTCTCGACTCCCTCGGCCTGACGGAGCCCGCTCATGAAACGCACACGGACACGATGGACATGAAAGACATGGACATGGGCGGCGAGGCCCATGCCCAGCACGAAAAACCGCATATCAAGATGTCCTCGCGCGAATGGGTTTCGCCGTCCCGGAAGGGTTACAACGCCGCCGTGGGCATTACCGTCCTTGCCGGATTGGTTTTCGGAATCATGAGCTTGAAACGTCCCAACGAATAGACTCCCCCAACATCAAGGAGGTCGGTCGCGCATGGCTAACGGCATCTCCCAACTCCTGAAAGACCGGCTGGGCCTTCACCTTCTGGAATACGAAATCCCCGAACACGCCAACTCGGTGCGTTACTCCCTGGGCGGGATGACCCTGACCTCCTTCGCCCTACTGGTCGTCAGCGGGGTCCTCCTGGCGCAGTTTTTCGTCCCCGACCCAGCGCGCGCCAACCAGAGCATCCACTACCTGGCGGACCAGGTCTATCTGGGATGGTTCCTGCGCGGCATTCATTTCTGGTCGGCGGAAGCGCTGACCGTGACCATGTTCCTGCACATGGCCCGGATCTTTTTCACCGCCTCGTACAAAAAACCCCGGGAGGCGAACTGGCTGGTGGGCGTGGCGCTCCTGGTCGTCATGACGACCTTTCTATTCACCGGGACCGTGATCAAGTGGGACCAGGAAGCCTACGAGGCGCTGGAACACTTTCTCTGGGTCGCGAAAAGCCTGGGCATCCTGGGCCTGCCGCTCACCGAGGAGTTCGCGCAGGGAGTGCCCATCATCAGCCGGTTGTACATGGCCCACATTTCCCTTCTGCCCATCGTCGCCCTGCCGTTGCTGGGCCTGCATTTGTATTTCGTCAAATACCATCAATTGTCGCCCGACCCCGGCAATCCCGAAAGCGGGAAGACCATCCCCTTCACCCGGCATCTAGGCTATCTCCGGCGGGCGGGAGCGGGGGTCTTTACCTTGATCTGCCTGCTGGCCCTGCTGATCGCCCCGCCGCTCGGCGACCCGCCGGTCCCGGGACTGGAAGTGACCAAGCCCCCCTGGCAGTTCGTGTGGATTTACGCGCTGGAAAACCTCTGGGCGCCCACGCTGATCGTCGTCCCGCCGGTCCTGATCGTTTTCCTGCTCTCCGTGCCCTTTGTCGACCGGAGCGAGGAACTCCCATGGAAAAAACGCCCCCTGGCCATGGCCGTCCTGGCGGGGACCGTCCTGCTTTTCGCCGGGTTGATCCTGTGGGGGAAATTCACGACCATGACCCATTCGATGTAACCCCCTCTTTTCCGGCGCTTCCCATGCACGATCCGATCGTCATCGAAATCATGACCAAGAAAGAGTGTTGCCTGTGCGACGCCGTCAAGGAAACCGTCCAGCGGACGCTGGCGGACTACCCGGCGCGGTTACAGCTCACCGACATCGAGAGCGACCCGGCGCTCTTCGAACGCTACAAGGAAAAGATCCCCGTCGTCCTGATCAACGGCGAGGAAAGTTTCGTCTACAAGGTGCGCGAAAGCGTTTTACGCAAGAAACTCGACGCGATTTCAGGAAAGGGTTGGACCATGGTTGAGAAGAAACCCTTGACGGAGGAGGAACTCCGGCAAAAACTGCAAGAACTGGCGCCCGAATGGCGCATGGGGAAAAACGAGAAAGGCGTTCCTTATATCGAACGCGTGAAACACGCGTCCGCCTTCATGGCGGGCATCGACTTCGTCCGGCAGGTGGCGGAGAAGGCCGAGCAGAACAACCACCATCCCGACATCTTCATCAACTACAAGCGCATCTCCGTGCGCTACTGGACGCATTCCGCCAGCGGCGTGACCCTGGCCGACGTGCAAATGGCGCGCAAAATCGACCCGTTGTTTTAGCGCTTGGCTACAAAAATAAGCGTTACGAAAATGCCGCCCTTCGACGGGCTCAGGGCGACAAAAGGGCTGTCATGCTGAGCTTGTCGAAGCATGACCCGTGTTGCGCGAACTCATGCAACCAAGCCCTAGCCCGGATATTGCGGGCGTTGCGGTTGTCCGTTCACGGCGGGCAACCGCAAACCCCATATTTCCCCAATTCATTGGAGAAGAACCATGAAAAGACGGTTTTATCTTTTGTCCATTATTTTTATTTGCCTTCTAATGGGTTGTGGTGTGAGAACCATAAGGAAAGACCCAAATCAGATTATCATTGAACATGTGCATAGTAGTGGAACAAAAGGGGCTTTCGATGAAGCCGATAAACATTGCGCTCAATATGGCAAAAAATTAAAACACATAAAAACAGAACACGTGGGCATAGACAATAATTTAAGCACTTTTGAATGCGTCGAAAAGTAAAGTCCGGCCCGTGTGAACTCCGGGCCAGATTTTCTCCTCAGGGTTTAACGAAATGAATCTCATGACTCAAGAGCGCCCGGTAAAATAAAATCCACAAATCCCCTCCCCCTTTCAGGGGGAGGTTGGGTGGGGGTAAACGTGCCGGACTTGCACCCCCATCCTGGCCTTCCCCCTGCAAGGGGGAAGGGAATTCGCCGTCCTCAATTTCCCCCGTGAGGTGTAGCTACTTGTGAACTCCTTAGTAACCTGATGCGTGGGCGCCTGTCCGGACATCTGAAACACGAACAAGCCCTGACGCGGTTGCGATATCCTGTCGTCGAACAAATCCAGTAGAGAGATCGAGACTTGACGAAAATTAGCCTGGAAACGGAAAACGTAGATTCCTGGGAGGCCTTTGAGAAAAAATTGAAAAAACTCCGCCCGCTCCAGACGCCAAGCGGAGAGCCTGTGGCGCCACTGCTATTCCGCGGCCTGCCAAACTCTTGTTGGAAGCTCAAGACAACGCTTGAAAGAACCGGGAAAGAAGGGATGCCCTTCCTGGATTATTACCGGATAATCTCCGCCATGAAA
>JACRGP010000034.1 GCA_016217765.1 Nitrospinota bacterium
ACATACTGGTAGCGCATGTTGCGCCGCCGGGGGACGAGGCCGATGTCGGCGATGAGGCGGCGGATTTCCTGTTCGTCCATGCGGTAGCTGGTCCCGGCCGCGCGCGCGACGTTTTCCTCGATCATGACGCTCCCCATGTCGTTGGCGCCGTAGTACAGCGCCATCTGCCCGATTTTCGGCCCCTGGGTGACCCACGAGGACTGGATGTTGTCGAAGTTGTCCAACACGATCCGGCTGATGGCGAGCGTTTTCAGGTAATCCCATCCCGTCGCGTATTTCCCCTGCAGTTCGCGGGCGAGTTCGTTGTTTCCCGGCTGGTACGGCCAGGGGATGAACGCCGTGAACCCGCCGGTCTGGTCCTGTTGATCGCGCAGGCGCAGGAGATGTTCCACCCGTTCGGCCCTGGTTTCGACGTGTCCGAACATCATGGTGGCCGTGGTGGGTATGCCCCGCCGGTGGGCCTTGTCCATCACCTCCAGCCATTGGCCGGCGGTGCATTTGGCGGGGCTGATCTTGCGCCGCGCGCGGTCCACGAGGATTTCCGCGCCCCCCCCCGGAATGGAGTCCAACCCCGCGCGTTGCAGGCGCGCCAGCGTTTCGTCCAGGGAAATCCTGGATATTTTCGCGGTGTGGACGATCTCCGGAGGCGACAGGGCGTGGAGGTGGATGTCGAACCGGCCCTTGATCTTTTGAAACAGGTCCTCGAAGTAATCGATCCGCAGGTTGACGTTGTGCCCGCCTTGCAGAAGGATTTGCCGTCCGCCCAGGGCGACGGTCTCTTCTATCTTCAGGGCGATGGTTTCGAAGGGCAGGACGTAGGCGTCCGCGTCCTTTTCGCGGCGGTAAAAGGCGCAAAAGGAACAGTCGGTAACGCAGACGTTCGTGTAGTTGACGTTCCGGTCGACGATGTAGGTGACGACTTTCTCTTTTTGCTTTTTCCGGGCCAGGCGGGAGGCGACATTTCCCAGGAGGGTCATGTCCGTCGTCTCGAACAACTGGAGGGCTTCCTCTCCGAAGATCCGTTCGCCGTCCAGGGCTTTTTTCAGGATGTTTTCAACCATGGCGGGAATCGAAGGACCTGGGTTAACGGAGGGAGGTAACGTGGATTCCATCCACGCCCGTATCGCCCAACGCCTCTTCCTCCGTGATCATGAAGACATGGTATCCGAATTTGGTTTGGACGGGCGGCTGAACGATCCCGACGGGGGCCTCCATGGCGGCCTTTTCCATTTCCGGGGCGGCGGTGTTGAACTCCAGGAATCCAAGGTCTCCGCCCTTCGTCCGGCTTCCGCAGGCGCTGTATTTCTTCGCCAGGTTGGCGAAGGCCTTGAACAGCAACTGCTTGTCCTCATAAGTCTTCAAATGGCCGTAGAGGACGTCGGCGAGCTCCTTGGTGGTGAGCACGATATGGCTGACTCGGATCGATCGCATGTTGCGGGTTCCTCGAAAAAACGGGCCTATTACGAAATCCCCGGCGCGCGCGGGCCGCTCGCTGAAATTTTACCGGTTTTCCGCAATTATACAACAATTATCCGGGGAAAGGCAGGGTCGGCGGCTTAAAGGAAAACCCGCGCCATATTCATGATTCGCGGGACGAGCTTGGGGCGCGCCAACCGGGGATCGTAGGGAGACAGCCGGCGTTTGTTTTCCTGCAGGCAGAGGTTGATGAAATCCTTCGCCGACAGGGAGGCGCTTTTTTCGATTTTCCGCGCCTGGATGGTGAAGGCGGTCCCGCCCAATTTCGTCAAATCCATGAGTCTCCGCCGTCCCGCCTCGGCGAAGGCCAGCAGGGTCAGAAACGCATGGACGGGTTGAAGGAACAGGGGCCGCCGGTTCCTCTGATACAGGAGCCAGTTTTGGATGAACAGGATGTGCCGGGCCTCCTCCTGCACGATCGGCTCCATGGCCTCGATCAGTTGGATCGGGTAGTCGTAAGTGGACTTTGAAATTTGCAGGAAGCCAAAGGCGAAAAAGGAGTCGATGCATTCCCCCGCCCCCGTGGTCATGAAGCGCCATTCGAGGTTCTCCGGCAGGGGATCGTCGGGCATTTCGTTGAAAGGGATGTTGTAGCGTTTGAGGAAATATTTAAGGATGTCCGCGTGCCGGCCTTCCTCGTAAGCCTGCAAGGCCAGGGCTTCCCGGAGCAGGGGGTCGGTTTCCTCCCTGGCATACGCGCCGAGCTTGATGAACACCTGCTTTTCGGTGTGGACCGCGTGGTTCCAGATGGGAAACGCCGCGAGTTTCCGGACGGTTTTCTCGTCGAGTTCCGGCCAGGGAAGGTCCTCCGGCTGAAACGGCTTGTGGGTATCGATAAAAAACCGGCAAAAAAGGTTTTTATGCTCTTCGGAACCGGGCCTCATTGGCGATCACGGGGATTTAGACGTCCAAATCGATCCCCTCCCTTGAGGGAGGGGGCTGGGGGAGGGTGACCAGCGTGAACGCTGGACCCGACGCCGCCTCAGGCTGACGCCGAGGGCGGCCGGCGTGACGCCGGGTTCATTACCGCCCCGGCGCAAGCGCGGGGCGGCATTGCC
>JACRGP010000035.1 GCA_016217765.1 Nitrospinota bacterium
GGCTCCGGCCCACGTCGGTGTTGGTGTCCATGTTCCAGCCCTATCCGGGGACGCATCTCCACGACCTCTGCAAGGAGAACGGCTGGTTGAACGGCAAGCCGATCCCTTATTCCTATTTTCTGTATTCCGCCGTCAGTTACCCGCACCTCAGCGCCGACGAGATCCTGAAAATCCGCAGGCGGTTCCGGTTCCAGATCCTGCGCAAGTCCCAGCTTCTCAAATCGCTCATCGTATTGTTCTACGACCTGAACTACGAGCATTTCGTGAAGTTTTGGGACTTGATCCCCCGCGGGGTCAAGAAGGTCGCCTTCTCTTACTTCAAGAGCTGAAAAAACCTCTCATTATCGGTCTGGATCAAGCCGATAGAGCCGGTAAGACCCCCCGTGGGGAGGAGTTGCAAAGCCCGGCGCCTTTGGCTATACTGCCCTTTGATTTTTAGACCGACCGCTGTTTCGCGAGCGTCTCACGGTCGGCGAGCGGGAATCCCCCCGGCCCCCTTTGCAAGGGGGAGCAACCCCCCGCCTCCGCGTTAGCGGGAGGCGGCATTGTATCCGGCGTCACGCCGGCCGTCCTTTTGCCTCATTAGAGATGAAAAAAACCACGAAAACCATATTGGTCACCGGCGGCGCCGGGTTCATCGGCAGTAACTTCATCAACCACATTTATAAAAAGTACCCGTACTACGACATATTGTTGCTGGACGCCCTCACCTACGCCGGGAACCTGGACAACCTGCGCGAGGACATGAAGCACAGCGCGCGGTTCAAGTTCCATCACGGCAACATCACCCGCGCCGACATCGTGAGCGAGTTGGTGGCGAAAAGCCAGATCGTCGTCCATTTCGCCGCCGAGTCCCACGTCACGCGTTCCATTTACGACAACGCCATCTTCTTCGAGACCGACGTGATGGGGACGCACGCGATCGCCAACGCCATCGCCAAGCGCCCGGTGGAGCGGTTCATCCATATTTCCTCCTCGGAGGTTTACGGGACGGCCCTGCGCGACCCGATGGACGAGGACCACCCCTTGAACCCCATGAGCCCGTACGCCGCCGCCAAGGCCGGGGCCGACCGGTTGGTCTACTCGTACCTCCACACGTACAATATCCCCGCGGTCATCGTCCGGCCGTTCAACAATTACGGCCCGTTCCAGCATATCGAAAAGGCCATGCCCAACTTCATCGTCAGCGCCTTGCTGGACCGGCCCTTGACGGTCCATGGCAAGGGCCAGAGTTCGCGGGACTGGCTGTTCGTCCAGGACACCTGCGACGCGCTGGACGCGATCATGCACGCGGACCTGGACAAAGTCGCGGGGCAGACCCTAAACCTGGGGACGGGACGGGACACCAAGATCATCGACATCGCCCGGATGGTTTTAAAAGCCCTCGGCAAGCCGGGCGACCTCATCAAGTTCACCCCCGACCGGCCCGGACAGGTATCCCGCCATATTTCGTCCACGGACAAGGCCAAGGCGGCGATCGACTGGCGGGCTTCCACCTCGTTGGAGGAAGGTATCGAGCGCACCGTGAGGTTTTACGCCGATAACCGCGACTGGTGGAGGAAATATCTCTGGATGAAAGAACTATGGGGTCCCTGATCCGCCGCCAGAGACGCGGATGCTTTACTCCCCCTTGCAAAGGGGGCCGGGGGGATTCATGCCATGACCGTAGCCAAAGGTTTAAATCCGCCAACGTGGGAATCCGCCGGCGGCCGACTCGTCCAGCGCCGGCATGAGAATCGCCATTCTGCAACCCTCCTATCTGCCCTGGCTGGGTTTTTTCGACCAGATGGCCAAGGTCGATACCTTTGTCCTTCTCGACGATATCCAGTACACCCGGCGGGATTGGCGCAACCGCAACCGCATCCGCATCAAGGACGGCTGGGCCTGGATCACCGTGCCCGTCATTCAGAAAGACCGGTTTGAACAATCCCTGCTGGAAACGGAGATCGACAATTCCGTCAACTGGCGGGCCAAGCATCTGCGCGCGATCCAGCACGGCTATTCACGGGCGCCGCACTTCAAGGAATATTTCCCGTACTTCGAGTCGCTGTACTGCCGGGAATGGGACCTGCTCGTGGACCTGTGTTGCGAGACGATCCGCCACCTCAAGGAGGCCCTGAAAATCAAAACGCCCATCCTCCGCTCCTCGGAACTGGGCGCGGGCGGAACGAAGGGGGGCAGGATTCTGGCGATTTGCCAGAAACTGGAGGCCGACCATTATCTGACCGGCGACAAGGCCAGGGACTATCTTTCGGAGAAAGAATTCTTGGCGCGGAAGACGATCTTGGAATATCATAATTATGTGCACCCGGAATACCGCCAATCCTTTCCCGGATTTGTCCCCTATTTGTCGGTCGTCGACCTGCTCTTCAACCACGGAGAAGACAGCTTGGGAATCCTCATGAAAGGGTAACGGCCCATCCCCCTGGCAATCGGGCCGAACCGTTACGCCAGATAAACATTTCCCATGCTAAACGTACTATTCATAAAAAACCTTCAGCGGATTTTGTCCCGCATTTACGGTTTTATTCCCTTCTCCCTGACCCCGAAATACGCCTTTCCGCCGTTGCACGCCTATTTTGAAGTGACCTACCGGTGCAACCTGCGTTGCGAAATGTGCCATTTCCTGCAAATCATCGAGGACACCGAGGAAAACCGCGGATATCGCAATGAAATGCCGGCGCAAGAGATCAAAAAGGCCGTCCTTTCCCTCCCCAGATACGCCGTGATTACGTTCACCGGGGGAGAGGTTTTCATGAAAAACGACTTTCTGGACGTCCTGGAATTCACCGCCGCGCGCAACAAAACGCACGTCATCACCAACGGCACGGTGTTGACTCCGCGTATCGTGGAAAAGTTGATGGAAATACGGTCCCGCTCCTTGTTGGGGCCCGGCCTGTTTTTCATGGGCGTGTCCCTCGAGGGCGGGGAGGAACGGCACGACCGCATCGCCGCCGTGCCCGGCTCGTTTCGCAAAACCACGAAGGGGCTTGAAGCGTTGATCGAAAGACGCAAAGAGGCGGGAGCCCGATACCCCATGGTCCATCTCACCTGCGTGATCGCCAGGTCCAATATCGACGATTTGAATCCATTGTACGAGTACGCCAACGCTGTAGGCGTGGATGTTTGCAATTTCGTGCTGAAGAACCCGGCCACCTACTGGCATGTGGAGAATTACGATCAGGCCGAACATTTGGCCCGGCCCCAGCCCCCGGCGGAGGAAATAGACCCCGGAGTTTTACGGAAATGTCTGGACGACCTGCTCCGAAAAAGCGCGTCCTGCAAGACCCAGTTGCGGTTCTCGCCGAACGGCATCACCCCCGGCGAGATCGTCCGGTATTATTCCAACCAAAGCTCCTACAAGGATTACCGTTGTTATGCCGCGTGGTCGAAGGTCGGCATCTCGGCCTACGGCGACGTGTTCAGTTGTCCCCATTACCGCTCCGCCACCCTGCGTGGCAACGGCGAGGCGTTCCCCTGGAACGTCAAAGGCTACCGGGAATTCCGCGGTCTGCTGAAAAAGAACAAAATTTTCCCCGGATGCCTGGGTTGCTGTCAGTCCGAGTATGTCGGCTCGTAGAGTAAGAAATAAGGGTTGCCCGGACTTGTGAAAACCCACGTTTTTAACGATAAGTAAGACGAAACGCAAGCTCGCTGGCCGTCCGGCGATTTCAGGTTTGTTCCATTCGGGCCGGTATGTTAAAATCAAAAATTCAACAGGTTGTTTCCGTTGCCAGGCCGAAGTTCAGCCGCAAGAAAGGAATGGCGTTATGAAGTTTTTGCTCGTCCGCCCCGCCGTGACGGATAAAAATATATCCAAAGTGATGCCTTTGGGTTTGATCGCCGTCGGATCGGTCCTCAAACGCGCGGGCCATACCATACATATTCTCGACCTCAGGATTTCCAGCTACCCCGACTCCGAACTGCGGAACGTCTTGCATGAATTCGACCCGGACGCGGTGGGCATCGGCCTCATGACCGTAGAGAGCGATTTCGCCTTCGCCCTGGCCAAGCAGGTCAAATCCATCAAAAAAGACGTCCCGGTGATCTTCGGCGGCCCGCATTGCGCCCACGACCCGCAGTACATTTTGCACGACCCCAGCGTGGACTATATGGTGATCGGGGAAGGCGAACTGACGATCGTGGAACTCGCCGAGGCCCTGGAAAAAAAGACCGATGTGGGGACCATCAAAGGCATTGCCTACCGGAAAAACGGGGAGTACGTCAAGACCCTGCCGCGGGAGAAGATCGCGGACCTCGACTGGTTGACCCAGGAATACGACCTGGCCGACGCCGCCCGCTATTTCAACTTCGCGTGTTCGCACGAATATCTCCCCGCGACCAAGCGGTTCATGCCGCTCGTCACTTCCAGAGGGTGTCCGTTCACCTGCATCTACTGCCACGATATCTTCGGCAAGGACATCCGCTACCGCTCGGCGGACAAGGTCTTGGAGGAGATGAAGTTCATGCGGGACGCCTACGGCGTGAACGAGTTCCACATCCTGGACGATTCGTTCAATATCGACATGAAACGGGCGAAGAAGATTTTCGACATGATCGTCGAGCGCGGAATGGACGTGAAAATCTCCTTCCCGAACGGCGTCCGCGCCGATTACATCGACGACGAGATGGTGGAAAAGATGCGGGCCGCCGGCGTATACCGTCTGGCGCTGGGCATCGAGTCCGGGTCCCTGCGGATCCAGAAGTTGATCTCCAAGAGCCTGGACATCAAGATCCTGAAAAACGTCGTCAGCAAGCTCACCCAGGCCAACATCAGCGTCAACGGGTTTTTCATGCTGGGTTTTCCGGGCGAGACGCGCGAGGAGATGGAGCAGACGATTCGGTTCGCCTGCGAACTCGACCTGAGCACCGCCCTGTTTTCGCTGGTCATCCCCAATCCCGGCACGGAGTTGCGGAACATGGTCCTGGCGGAAGGCGACGAGGCCAACAAAAACTTCTCGCACTATTCCATCAACGCCATCAACAGCAACGCCAGCCAGGTGAAACCCGAGGAGCTTGTCGCCCTTCAGAAACAGGCTTACCGGCGGTTCTATTTCAGTCCCCGGCGCGCGTGGCACATTTTCAAGACCACCCATTCCAAATCGCTTCTGGCGGCGAAGTTTTTGTCGCTCCTTAAACTGACAAGCGCATGGTCGAACCGGTTGAGTTATCAATCGTAATCCCGGTATTCAACGAGGGGCCGGCGCTCGCGGAGCTGTATGCGCGTTTGAAACGGGTTTGCGACAACCTGGGCAGGTCCTACGAATTGGTGTTCGTGGACGACGGAAGCCGGGACAACTCGGTCGATGTCCTCCGTCAATTCAAGGCCCGCGACCCGGCGGTGCGCATCGTCCGGTTCACCCGCAACTTCGGACAGCAGGCGGCGGTCCTGGCCGGTTTCCGCCTGAGCAAGGGCGGGCTGGTCGTCCAACTGGACTCGGACCTGCAACACCCGCCCGAGGAAATCCCCAAACTCCTTCAGGCTTTCAAAGACCACGTGGACCTCGTGACCACCGTCCCCCGGAAACGCCGGGACGGGCTACTGCGCGTGACCGGGTCGAAATTTCTGCTCCGGGTCGGCCAGATTATCCTGGGGCCGAACGGCAGGCTGAACCTCAGTTCCTTCCGGGCCATGCGCCGGAGCGTGATCGAGAAAATCGACGCCTGTAGCGACCGGTCCCGGTACATGGCCGTCCTGATGAGCTGGCTGGGGGTCCCCACGGCGGAAGTCGAGGTGGAACACGACGTCCGGGCGAAAGGAAAAACCAAGTACGGTTTCGCCGCGCTGATCAAGCTCGCCTGGGACATGATTTCGGGGTTCTCGCATTTCCCGTTGCGCATCGTCACCTACCTGGGATTTCTCGGCGCCCTCGCGGGTTTCGTGTTGATGGCGTTCCTGACCTATCAGCGCGTGGTCCACGGCATCCTGGTGGAGGGCTTCATCCTGCTGTCGGCGGCGTTCGCGTTCTTCGCGGGCGTCCAATTGCTGTGCGTCGGCATCCTGGGCGAATACGTCGGCAGGATCCATCTGCAAATCCAGGGGCGGCCCGACTATGTCGTGCGCGAGGTGATCGAATAATGGAAATCAAGAAACTGACCTCCCTCATCATCGAACCCACCAATACCTGCAACCTCCGGTGCACGTTCTGTTTCGTGACCGAAGGCATGGACCGCCCGGAAGGGTTCATGGATTTCGACCTGTTCAAGAAGGCGATCGACGACAGCCCCGGCCTGGAACACCTCTGTATGCACAACTGGGGCGAACCCCTCCTGCACAAGGACATCTTCCGGATGATCGACTACGCCGTCCGCTCCGGCGTCAAGTACGTCGTCATGAACACCAACGGCGCCCTGCTGACGGACAAGATGATCGACCGGATTGTCGACAGCTCGCTGAGCATCATCCGGTTTTCCATCGACGGGTCGCCGGAGACCTTCCAGAAAGTCCGCGGCGTGCCGCTGGAAAAAATCGAGAACAACATCCTCAAGCTGAAGGCCCGCAAGGAAAAAGTCCGGCCCGCCCTGGGCATGGGCGTGGTGTTCACCGTGGAGGAGGACACCCAGGAGGACGCGTCGGCCTACATCGCGCATTGGGAAACGATCGTGGACCACGTCCGTCTGCAACCGAAGCTCATCCAGGGGCCGCGCGCGGAAGTCTGCCCGGAACCGTTCGGCAAGGATTACGGCAAGCTCGTGGTCCTGTGGGACGGGACGGTCATCCCGTGTTGCGTGGATTACAACGCCACGCTTCGGCTCGGCAACGCCTGGGAGGACCGGGTAATGGACTTATGGCATGGCGAGGCCATCGACCGCCTGCGGCGCCGGCACCTGGACAAGGATTTCCCGCCCGCGTGCGCCAACTGCAACGAATGCGAAACCGCCAGGGCCAAAAAGCGGTTTTTTTACGGCTCCGCCGTTTCCGGAGCGGCGGCGAATCGCCGCGGGTAGCTCCGCCGCGCGCTGGCGCCAAGGCGGGAAATACCCGGTAGCAAAAAGCGCCTTGTTTTATCCCCCCTTGCAAAATCCCCCCGGCCCCCCTTTGACAAAGGGGGGTAGGGGGATTTGAAACTTTCGATCGCGCCCGCATGCCGCTGGAGACGGATGGGCCGATCCCCGATGACGCTCGATCATCGCGGATCGCGGTCAAAGTTCGCATGTCGCCCCTACGGCGAGTAGCGCAAATCCCCCCGGCCCCCTTTACAAGGGGGAGCAATTCCATTCTCTTGCTCATGCAATATTCTGGGTGAGATTCCTCCAAGGCTCTCCGCGTTTTCAGCGTCCATCGGGCAATCCGGCTTTCCGCTCCAGGTCTTCCAGACGTTCCCTCGCGACAAGCGGGGAATCCGTGTAGGCGTTGAATTTTTTCGCTTGCAGAAGCAGTTCCCGCGCCTCCGCGTACCGGTTTTGCAAAATCCGGATTTCCCCGAGGTAGATCGCCGCCTCGGGATTGTACGGGGCCAGCCGCAGGGCGTCCTGAATCCGGCCCTCCGCCTTGAGTAAAAACCCGCTTCCCTCGCCCCGCTTGAAGCGCTCGATATCGACGGCGGCCATGGCCAGGTAAGGGAAATCGCACCGTTGGCAAAACCCCTTCGCCCGCTCCGCGAACGTCTCGATGTCTTTAATGTCGCGGACGTTCATGGCGTCGTGGTAAATGGCGCGGTCGTATAGATAAAGCCGCGCGCAAGCGACGGCGCCGACGACCCCGCACCCGACCGCAAACAGCGGGAAGAACCGCCTGAAACCGGAAATCGCGGCGGCGCGGGGCGCGCGCTTGCGGTCGAGGAAATCGATCAAAAGGGCCCAGACGGTAAAATAATAAGTGAATGAGGACGTGATCCAATTGTATTCGACCAAATTGTGGAGCAGGAATCCGGTAACGGCCACGGTCAGATAAAAAGCCAGATCGCGGTCCGGATCCTTTTCGTCGAGAAAGACCCGGAAACATTTTTTGTAGAGGACCCAAAGACTGGCCGACAGCAAAACCAGGCCGATCAATCCAGCGTCCGCCGCCGTCTGCATGAAAAGATTATGCGCGTGGAGAGGGGCATATTTTACGCCGTATTGGGGATACATCAGGAAAATGGTCCAAGGGCCGGTCCCCGCCGCCCAGTGGTCGAGGAAAATCCGCCACGCTCCGCGCCAATAGTCGAACCGGTTGAGCATGTGGTCCCAGACCCAGCCGCGCCGGACCAGTCCGCCCGGCGCCGCCATCCCGCTGGCCGCGCTACCTCCCTCTTGGGGCAGGATGAATAGCAGAACGGCGTAGCACAACGAGGCCAGGAGAACGCCCAGCCCGAGGAGCCTCAGCCGGTCAACCCGCTTTTCCCATAACAGGTAACCCGAGAGGGCGATCAATTGCAAGATGGCCGCTGTCTGCCCGCCGGGCGACCCGGAGAACAGGAGTCCGACGAGGATCGAAATGAAGACGGCGACCGCCAGAGCCTTTAACTTTTTCGAACCGGAGGAGAAAAACAGGAAAGCGCCCAGCGGCAGATGAAACAGCAGGTAACAGGAGAACAAGTTCACGTTGAAGAACAGGGAGTGCGAACTCAACCCGGTTTCCGCCCGGGTGAGGATCAAATCCGGCCTGAACTGCTGAACGACGGCGAACAACGATATCAGTCCGGAACAGATCAAACACGTCCAGAGGATTTCGCGGACCTGGTTTGTATCTTTCAAATAAAGGACCAACGCCAGACCGAGGAGGACCGCCGTCAAGTATTTTACGGCGGGCCCGAAACTGACCTCCGGGCGGACGCTGTAAAAATAACCCGCCGCCCCCCAGACGTAAAAAAGAAAGAGAAGCGCCGTCATGACGGAGATTGGCGAAGGGCCGCCGTCTCGCCAGCTCCAACCCGGAAGGTTGATCGAGAGGAAAAACAGCGACCACAGGCCGAACAGGACCGTCAGTTCGTTGGAACTGAACGGAAGGAAGACGTTCCCGCCGCCGAGGAAAGCCAGCAGGACGAAAAACAGGAGGGCAAACGCGCGGGCCATGGTTTATTCGCCGGGTTGAGGGACGGCGCGATCGGGGCCGGGGGGACCGCGTCTCTTGAAAATGTCCACCGAGTAATTTTTGTCCGGTTTGGCGCGGCTCCAAACCTTGGCGAAGTCCCGGTTCAACAGCGTGAAGTATTTCTCGGGGACGGTCGTGTACGGGTACGCGAAATAGACGTTTCGCAGATCGGCCGTCTTCTCCACCATGAACGGCCGTTTGTGGTAAATGGAGGCGAAGACCGGGAACGTTTCCGTCCTGGGGACCAACGCGGCCCGGCACGGGTCCGGGGCCGACGGGCTGAAACTCGTGCCGCCCCATTCCGCATCCCGGGCGCAAGCGCGGAAAGAATCCTCAGGCTCCGCGGTTTTCCCGATCGGCCAGGGAACGGGGACGGTCCGCACCCGGCGATCTCTCCACAGATAAACCGTCAGCCCCTCCTGCGGGTTGCCCATTTTCATGGGGACCAGCAGGACGACCGGATTCTCCCGCGCCTCGTTGCGCAAGAATTCAGCCGCCTCGGCAATGCCGTAACCCGAATGCATTCCCTCCAGATACAGAAGCCGGTCGAGCCAATGCAGAGGCGCCGTCAAGGGGTCGCGCGCCAGTTGCCAGGCAAAAAAAAACCGTGCGAGAGCGCCACGAGCATGAAGCCCGCAAGGACAATCCCTTCTTGAGCCCGAGGAAGGAAACGTTTCAACAGCCCGGTTGAAAATTCCGCCAACCGCGCGATGGCGACGGCGGCGAGAAGGGTCAGGGGCGGAATGGAAATCACGAAATAGCGCGAGAAAAAACCGTTGGCGACGGCCACGACCGCCGCGATGGGGAAGAGCGCCCAAAAGGCCATGACGGCCAATTCTTTTTCGAGTTCGCTGACGACCAGGACAGCGGCAAAAAACAGGACCGCGAGCAAGGGAAGAGTCAGGTAGGCGAGTAAAAACTCTCCCGCTGACAGGAGGTTTCCTCCCCAGATCGACCAGGGAAACGTCAGAAGAGTTTGCGGCGATAAAAAATAATCCGCCCGGTGCAGGAATGGGATTCGTTCCGTCTGGCCGATCTCCTGGCCGGAAAGAAACAACGGCAGGACAAACAGGCAGGCGACCGCTCCGCTCGTCAATAGCCCTTTCCAAAACCCCTCCCGCTTCCAACTGGCGTGGACGAGAAAGACAAAAACCGGGACAGGGACCAGCGCCAGGGCCGAAGCCTTGGTCAACAAGGCAAGACCGAGGACGGCCCCCAAAACCGCGAAGGGGAGCAGGCCTGTCCGCCGCCCCCCGGCGATGCCGAGCGCGACGTAAACCGCCCAAACGCCCAACGCGCTCAGCAGGCTGTCCACCAGGGCCAGCCGGTCGAAAAAGAACGCGTAGGGGCAGAACGCATGGACCAGGGCCGCCACAAGGCCGTGTCTCGGGGAAAAATAATCCCTCCCGATTAAATAAATCCCGGCGAGGGCGAGCAGGGAGGCCGCGATTGAAACCGTTCGCCCTGCAATCAACGGGTCGGAGAGCAGGGGCAGGACCAAGGCGGTCAACCACATGAACAACGGCTGTTTGCCGTCCACGAGCGGGACGAACAACTGGCGGGGGTCATCGGCGGCGATCTGCGCCCAATGGATGTAGATGGCCTCGTCCGTGAAAATCGGAAATGCCGTCAGCCGGTAACCGCGGACGGCGAAACAGGCGAGAACGATTCCCGCGATAATTTTCATTCCAGACGGTTTCATATTATGCGGACCGCGACTGGCGGAAAAGAGGTCGCTTCTCCCATTTTGAACGAAAACGGGTCGTAATGAAAGCGGACAAAACGTTCCTCGGTTGATTTACGGACGCGGTTTTTCCTCCAAAATCCAGAAGATGATTTCCGCCATGCGTTTGGAGGCGCCCTTCCGGGAGTCGATCAGGGCTTGGGCTTTCCGCGACAGTTCCTCGCGCCGGGCGGGATTGCCGAGAAGCTCGCGGATTTTCGCGCTCATCTCCCCGGCGTCGCGCGTCATGAACGCCACGCCGTGTTGTCCCAGTTCCTCCGCGAGGGCTTGGTTGTACTCCATGTAGGGTCCGTGGAGGACGGCTTTGCCGAGCGAGGCGGGTTCGATGAGGCTGTGACCGCCGCCGGGCGGGACCAGGCTTTTCCCCACGAATGCGACGTCGCCGACGGCATAGACCGAGGCCAACTCGCCCATGGTGTCGAGCAGGATGACCGGATCGTCCGTTGGCGTCCGGCGCTCGATCTCGGAGCGTTTTACGACGGGCAAGCCTATGGAAGCGACGAGGGAAACGACTTCCGGGACGCGTTCCAAACGCCGGGGCGCGAGGATCAAGGTCAGGCGCGGATAGTCGGCCTTCAACTGACAGTAGGCGTCCAGGACGATCGCTTCTTCTCCTTCATGAGTACTCCCCGCCACGAATACCGGCCGTCCGGGATCGAGGCGGAGCGCCTCGCGCAACTTCCGGCGCTCCTCCGCGGAAACGGTTTTCAACGCGTCGTACTTGGTGTCTCCGGCGACCTGGAGCCGCGACGGCTCCGCGTTCAACTCCAGCGCGTCTTTCAATCCTTGCCGGCTCTGCATGCACAGGGTGTGGAAGGAGTTGAGGGTCTCGGAAACGAGCGGCCCGAGCAGTTTGTAACGGCGTATGGACTTTTTGGAAATCCTGCCGTGAAATAGAAGGGCGGGGACGCCGCGCCGCTTCAACATATGGAGAAAACCCGGCCAGAAGCCCGTCTCGACCTGGACGAACAGGTCGGGGCGTATGCGGTCCAGCGCCAGGGCCAGAAACGGCCAGCCGTCCAGGGGATGAAAAACGATTTGCTCGGCGAACCCCAGGTTCCGGCGGGCCGCGTCGTAGCCCGAATCGGTGGTGACCGACACGACGATGCGCAGGCCGGGCCGCTCTTGCCGTATCCGCTGGAGAACGGGGACCGCCGCCGTCACTTCCCCGGCCGACAAGGCATATATCCAGAGGGTTTTGGCGGACTTGTCCTCCGCCTCCGGCAAGGGCGGGACGAGTCCGAAATGGTGTAGCAGGCCGCGTTTCTTTTTCCCCGTCGCCAGCGACCACGCAACGAGCAGAGGGGCCAGGGCCAGGGTCAGCAATGTCGCGAACAAGCGATAGAGATAGATCATCGAATATCCATTCTTAACGGTCAGGACTCTGGAGGAAAGGCGCGAGCAGGTCGAGGTTGCGTTGCACCGCTCCGCGGTTGGAGGCGACCGTTTCCCGCGCGGCCCTTCCCCTGCTCAGCCGTTCTTCCGGGTCCTTGAGCAGGCGCAGGAGGACGGAGTGGAGTTCGGCCGGGCTCCCGATCCGGATGCCGCCGCCGGAGGCGGTCAGCAGGCGCGCCTCCTCGGCGAAGTTGTCCATGTGCTTGCCGAAGATCACCGGCTGGCCGTAGGACGCGGGTTCGAGGATGTTTTGTCCGCCGTACTCCGGGCGGAACCCGCCGCCGACGAACGCCACGCAACTCCGCGCGTAATAGCCGCCCAACTCCCCCATGCGGTCCAGAAGGACCACCCGCGGGCGGTCTTTCCCTCCGATTTTTCCCAGATTGGAATGCAACTCGTAATCCAATTTTTGTTCCTGGATCAGGACCTCCAGTTCCGGGCGCCGGTCGATATGCCGCGGGGCGAGGACAAACCGCGCCGACGGGACCTCGCGGCTCAAGCGGGCCATGGCCTCCAGCGCGGGGCCTTCGTCGCCCGGCCGCGTGGACCCGAATACCACCAGCGGAGAACGGTCGTCCGCTTCGGAAGGGCGTTCGGAGCCCTGCGCCGGGACGTCGAACTTCATGTTTCCGGTCACGCGGATTTTTCCCTTGTCCACGCCCAATTCCGCGACGCGGCCAGCGTCCTCCTCCGCGCGCATGGAAAACAACTCGATGGGCTCCGCCAGCCAGCGGAACAGCGGTCTGACGAGCCGGTAACGGGAAAACGATTTTTCGGTCATCCGGCCGTTGACCAGCAGGACCGGGACCCCGCGCCGTTTGCAAAGCCGGAGCAGTCCGGGCCAGAACTCCGCCTCGACGAGGACGAGCGCCAAAGGGTTGAGTTTGGCGAATAAAGGCCCGAGCCACAAAATAAAGTCCGGCGGTAGCCGGAAGACCGGCGCGGCTTTTCCCGCCCGCGCCAGGTCGTAACCCGAACGCGTGAACGCGGAAAGCGCCAGGGGCCTTGCGCCCAAACGGTCTTTCAACGCCCGGGCGAGGACCTGGGCGATCCGCGCTTCGCCGGCGGAAGAGGCGTGGACCCAGACGCAGTCGCGCAACGCCGGGGCGTCGGCGACGGCCGACGCGCGCCGGACGATCTCGGCGCGAAAGTCCGGATCGACGGCCATTCTCAGGAGGACGAAGGGAGACGCCGCTAGGATGGCCGCGCCAATGATGGTATGATACAAAAAGTCCATGGGGTATCGACGGAATGCGCGGGAAGCGGAAAATGCCGGGGTTTCGATCCTGCCCGCGCGGCCGGGTCCTTGCGGGCCGCGCCGACGATGGACAGTATACTCTGAAAAACCCGCGACCGACGGTTAAATTTCATGCGTTTCGAGGCTCTTTTCCACCGGATCGTTTCGAAGGACCGCAAGGTCCATCACGTTCCGGTTTTTCTGTTTCTGCGGGCGGTCTCGTTCTTTTACGGATGGGCGCAAACGCTCCGCGCCTGGTGTTACCGCGCCGGGATATTCCGCGCGCGGAGGCTGGACTGCCGGACGATCGGCGTCGGCAACCTCACGCTGGGCGGGACCGGGAAGACGCCCATGGTCCTGTGGATCGCCGACGCCCTGCGCCGTAGCGGACGCAAACCCGCGATCCTCGGCAGGGGCTACGGCGGCGCTTCCAGCGCGGGAGTCCGCGTGGTCAGCGACGGCGAAAGGATAGTGTCGCCGTGGGCAACGGCGGGGGACGAGCCGGTCATGATGGCCATGCGCCTGCCGGGCGTCCCGGTGTTGACCGGACGGGACCGGTACCGGACCGGCCGTCATGCCATCCGTCATCTGGGCGCGGACACTTTGATCCTGGACGACGGCTACCAGCGTCTGGACCTGCTCCGCGACCTGAACATCCTGCTCTGCGACCAGCGCGAACCGTTCGGCAACGGCCTGACGTTTCCCGCCGGGCATCTGCGCGAACCGGCGTCGGCGGCCCGGCGGGCGGACTTGATCTGCTTGACCCGTTGCGCCGGCCGGACGGCGCCGCCGGAGGTTGTCCGGGCGGCGAGGGAAGATTGCCCGGTGTTTTTCACCGCCCTGCGCCTCGACTCGCTGTTGCGGTTGGACGACGGACGCGAAGCGGACGTTGGAACGTTGCGCGGACGCCCGGCAGGCGCGTTCTGCGGGATCGCCGGGCCGGAGAGCTTCCGCAAGAGTTTGGAGGAACTCGGCGTCCGGTTGACGTTGTTCCGCGCGTTCCCGGACCACCACCCCTACGCCCCGGAAGATTTGAAGTCGCTGGAGGAGGACGCCCGGCGGACGGGCGCGGAGTTCATCCTGACCACGGACAAGGACGCGGTCAAGCTCGACAAGAAGGCTTTCGCGCTGACGGCGCTGGTCGCGCGGGTGAAGTTGGAAATCCTGGACGGGGAGGAAGACTTTTTGCGGCGACTGCTCGGCGAGGCGGGAAGAAAATGAGCGCTCCCGAACCGTTATCGCCGAACCAGCGCCGGGCGTTGAGCGTCCTGATCCCGTCGCTCTATTTGTTCCCGCTGGTGGTCGCTTACGTCCTGCCGAAGCATTTCGGGTTTGGGAGCCGCCCGCTCGCATATCTGGGTTTTGCCGTCGGGATTTCCGGGCTTTGCCTCTGGATTCTTGCCATGGCGCAATTGGGGAGGGGCCTCGCCGTTTTGCCGGGAGATACAAAAGACCGGCTGGTCACGCGCGGCGTTTATAAATTCGTCCGCCACCCGATTTACGTCGGCATCGTCCTGACCCTGCTGGGGCTTTTCCTGGCCTGCGGTTCGGTTTTCGGCCTGGTCTATCTCGTGGCCGTCGTCGTCCCCCTGAACCTCGTCCGCGCCCGGTTGGAGGACAAAGCCCTGCTGGAACGGTTCGGCGACAGTTACCGGGCTTACCGGCAAAGGACCCTGTTCTAGTCTGGATATTGAATGATTGAAATTAGAAGAATGGTCTTCGGCTCTTTTAGGACCCCCTCATCCTGACCTTCTCCCGCCAGGGGAGAAGGGACTTCAAATGCTCCCTCTCCCTTGACGGGAGAGGGCAGGGGTGAGGGTGAAGTCTTGCTCCCTTTTAACCGGACTATTTGACTTCGATATGGTTTTTACGCGCCCGTTCCGTACGATAGTTTCCGCGCTGGCTCTCCTCGTTTTGCTTGCTTCCTGCGCCACGCGGGAAAAGTCGTTCGAGATCTTGACGGAGAGTTCCGCCGGGTTGGGGGAGAGGATCAACCGCGACCCCGCGCAGTGGGGGGCCCTGTTCGGGTTGGCTCCCGATTTCTTCAAGCGCGGCGAAGACGCGGGCGACGAGCCCATAAAACCCTCGCGGGGCAAGGGCTGGCTGGGCATCGCCATGAAACTGGCGGACCCGCCGCCGCGCGACCCCGCGTCGGGCGACCCGGTCCCGGCCGTCGAGGCGCTGACCGTGTTTCCCTTGTCCGGCGCCGAACAGGCCGGTCTGCGCGCGGGCGACCGGATCGTCGCCCTGGACGGCAGACGCCTGTCCCCCGGCAGTGAAAATTCCATCCTGGCCCATTTCAGAAAAACGATCGCGCGCAAAACCCCCGGCGATACGGTCCGGCTGAAAATCCTCCGCGACGGCGCCGCGCTCGACCTCGACGCCGTCCTGGTCCCCCGTCTCAAGACCGCGACGCCGCTCAAGCCGCATCCCGATCTCGATAGCGATCGCGGCCGGTTTCCGGACTCGCTCCTGGCCTACGCGTTGCGAAAGGAAAAACTCGCCGGCGAGTTCCGGCGGACGCTCGAGGAAATCCGCGACAGGACCAGCGAAGTCATGGCGCCCTCGGTCAAGGGGAAGGACTATAACCCGTTCCGTCTGCATGAGGTCAACTACGTCATGACCCATCCCCTGGACCTGCCCCAGGCGGCGCGCCAGATAACCGGCGCCCTCGCCGCGTCGTTCGGCGATGAAAAGAAAAGCCTGCCGGAGGCGCTCCAAACCGCCATGGAAGAGTTGGACGTCGTTTACGAGGTCCCGGCGGAGAACGCCAACCGCCCGGCGGACCTCGCGGGTTATATCGACCGCTTGGTCAAGGCCATCGTGGAGGCCGAATCCCTGCGCAAACAAGCGCTGTCCGGCCTGTCCCCGGAGGAGATCGACATGCTTTACAAGGTGGCGCGGCAACTGCTCGCGGAAGAACCGGGGGAGCGCGGCAAGGAAGTATCGGACGAGGACAAGCGGCGGATCGACGCGGAGAACACGGTCTTTCTCAATACCGCGCTCAAGGTCCGGCTGGCCCCCTTGCTGAACGCGTCTCTCCGGGTGGCGCGGGCGGTGGACGTGGACCTGCTCCTGTCCCTTAAACAAAAAGGGGCTCGGCTGGAACGCTTCGGCGACGGCTGGACCGTGACCGAGGAGGAAAACCTCACCGTCGTCCAGACCGCCGCCGGGAAGGTCTTGATCGGCGGGCCGGGAAGAAACGTTTATACCGAGGATACAGCGGTCATCATCGACCTGGGCGGCGACGATATCTACCTGAACCATGCGGGAGGCAGTACGTCGGCGTATCCTTTCGCGGTTGTCGTCGATTTTTCCGGCGACGATTTGTATTCCGCGTCCGCGGACTTTTCGCAGGGCGCGGGGTTCTTCGGCGGCGGATTCCTCGTCGATTTGGAAGGGGACGACCGTTATTCCGCGCGCAACTACGCGCAAGGGACGGGGATTTTCGGCGTCGGCGTACTGGCGGACCTGGGGGGCAAGGACGAGTACCGGAGCCTTTCGTCAGCCCAGGGGGCGGGCGCGTTCGGGATCGGCCTGCTTGCCGAGGGCGGCGGCGACGACCGCTATTTCGCCGACCGGTTCGCGCAGGGGTTCGGTTTCGTGAAAGGGTTCGGCGCCATCGTGGAGACGGCGGGCAACGACGAATATTTCGCCGGCGGGGCTTATCCCGACGGCCGCGACCCGGATAAATCCTACGAGTCGCTGTCCCAGGGGTTCGGGCTCGGCATCCGCCCTTACGACACGCTGGCGGGCGCGTCGGGCGGGATCGGCGTCATCGCCGAGGCCGGGGGCAACGACACCTACGTGGGGGACTATTTCGCGCAGGGCGCCAGCTACTGGTTCGCGCTGGGCATCCTCGACGACAGGAAGGGCCACGATAAATATATCTCCGGCAGGTACTCGCAGGGGGCGGGCATCCACCTCTCGGCGGGCGTCCTGATGGACGGCGAGGGGGACGATATCTACCTGGCCTCTTATGGAGTCGCGCAGGGATGCGGACACGACCTCGGCGTCGGGACCCTTCTCGACAACGGCGGCGACGACCGGTATATCGCGGGGGTCCTCTCGCAAGGGGCAGGCAACGCCAACGGCATCGGCGTCCTCAACGACAACGGCGGCGACGACGAATACCACATCAAGGGATCGGGCCAGGGTCGCGGCAATTTCGAGCCCGACGGGGAGCTGGGCAGTTTCGGTTTCCATTTCGACACCGGCGGCGGAAAGGATTACTACTCCCCCGGCGGAAAAAACAACAGCCTGGTCTTCAAGACCGAGTGGGGAATTTTCGCGGATACCAACTGACGCTTTGCCCCTTCCCACTACCAAGGGGAAGGAGAATAGGGAAGACAATTTTTTATCCCTTCCCCCTTTCAGGGGGAAGGACAGGATGGGGGTAGCGATGCCGCCGATAAAACGCGCAACGTAAATTCGCTATCAAAGCCAGGCCCATTGGGTCCAGCGTCACGCTGGTCCGGGGGAAGGGGAGTAGGGGTGACATGCCAAAACCCGTCAAAATCCGGTTCGCGCAGTTGCTCCCCATGGCCGGGGAGCCGTTCGGCCCCGGCGAGCTGATCGTCGCGGACGGCAAGGTCCGCGAGGTGTCCCGCGCTCCCATCGAACCCTTCGACGGCGCGGTCATCGACCTCTCCGATTGCCTGGTCCTGCCGGGGTTCGTCAACGCGCATTGTCACCTCTCCCTGTCCGCGCTCCGCGGCAAGGTCCCGAAATGCGAAAAATTCACCGACTGGATCAAGCAAGTGGTGCGGGAGGACCACGCAACCCCATGGGAGACGCGGACGGCCGCCCTGAGAGAGGCCGCCGGGGAAATGAGCCGCTCCGGCGTGACCGCCCTGGCCGACTACCTGTCGCACCCGGAATTGCTGGCGGAATACAAGACCCTGCCGTTCCGGCAGGTGGCGTTTCTGGAGACCTTCGGATTCAAAAGCGCCCAGGCGCAAACGGCCGCGGACAAGGTGCGGGCGATTCTGGAAACGCATTTGACCGAGGGCGCCCGGTTCAAGCTGGGTCTGGCGCCGCACGCCCCGTATTCCATCTCCCCGGCCCTGTTCAAGGCGTTGAAGGCCCTGGCGAGCCGGTATTCCTGCCCCCTGTCCGCGCACGTCGCGGAGTTCCCCGGGGAGATCCGGTTTCTGAAAGATGGCGGCGGCGATTTGCGAGCGCTACTCGAATGGCGGGAAGTTTACGACGAGACCTGGAGACCCCCAGGCGCCAGCCCCGTCCGCTACCTCGATTCCCTGGGCGTCCTCGACTCCCTGCTGGCGATCCATTTAAACCATGTCGATGGCGATCTGGACCTGCTGGAATCGCGCCGAGTCGCGGGCGTGTTTTGTCCGGGAAGCGCGCGCTGGTTTGGCCGGAAGCGCCATTTGCCCGTAAGACAGTTTCTCGACCGGGGCCTGGCCGTGGGGTTGGGGACCGATTCCCTGGCGAGCAACGAGTCTCTGAACTTTTTCCGGGAATTGCGGTTGGCGGAGGACATGTTGCCCGGCGTCACGCGGGAGGAAATCCTTTATATGGCAACGCGCGGCGGAGCGGAGGCCGTGGGACTCAAGACCGGCGCCGTCGCCCCCGGCATGCCCGCCGACCTCATCGCGCTAAGAACAACCGGCCCCGCGCCCGCAACGTGGACCGACCTGCCGTTCGCCCCCGACCGCCGCGAAGCCGATTTCGTCATGCTGGACGGGGAGA
>JACRGP010000041.1 GCA_016217765.1 Nitrospinota bacterium
CCCGGATTGCCCTCGATGACGCCTTGAGCGCATAGAAAGCTTTGCACGCTGGACCCAACGTTCACGTTGGTCAATACTTGGGAACCGAAGGGTCGATCCGCTCCGACCATTCGAGGATCCCGCCCTTCATGCTCTTGACGTTGCCGAACCCCATCTCCTTCAGCGCCAACGCCGCCTTCATGCTCCGGACCCCGGCCTTGCAATGCAGGACGATCTCGTCGGACGGCTTCAAGCCGTCGAGTTTCTCCAACGACTTTTCCTGGATGACCCCCAGGGGGATCAGCGTCGAGCCGTTTATCTTGCAAATCCGATATTCGAAGGGTTCCCGCACGTCGATCAGCTTGAACTTCCTCTGGGAGTCCAACATCTTCTTCACTTCCCCGGCGTCGATCTCCAAAGACGCCTCTACCGGCTCCTCCTTGGCCTGCGGGATGCCGCAGAACCGCTCGTAATCGATCAGTTTCTTGATGGAAGGCGATTCGCCGCAGATCGGGCAGTCCTTGTCCTTGCGCAGTCTCATCTCCCGGAATTTCATGGTCAGGGCGTCGAACAACATGAGCCGCCCCACGAGGGTCTCGCCCTTCCCCAGGACCAGCTTGATGACCTCGTTCGCCTGGATCAACCCGACGATGCCCGGCAGGATGCCCAACACGCCGCCCTCGGCGCAACTCGGCACAAGGCCGGGCGGCGGCGGCTCCGGGAACAGGCACCGGTAGCACGGTCCCTCCTTGGCGTTAAACACCGAGGCCTGCCCCTCGAACTTCAGGATGCTCCCGTATACGTACGGTTTGCCCAGCAGGACGCAGGCGTCGTTGGCCAGGTAACGCGTCGGGAAATTGTCCGTGCCGTCCACGATGATGTCGTAATCCCGCAAAATGCCCAGCGCGTTTTCCGAGGTGAGCCGGGCGTTGTACGTGACGACCTCGACGGTGGAGTTCATGTCGGCGATCCGGTTTTTGGCCGAATCCACCTTCAATTGCCCCACGGTCGATTCGCCGTGCACGATCTGGCGCTGGAGGTTGCTGAAATCCACCACGTCGAAATCGACCAGCCCCAGCCTGCCCACGCCCGCCGCGGCCAGATACAACGACACGGGAGAACCCAGTCCCCCGGCGCCGATGCACAGGACCTTCGCGGAACAAATTTTCTCCTGCCCCTCCACCCCTACTTCCGGCAACAGCAGATGACGGCTGTACCGGCTGATTTGATCTCGCGTCAAACTCATGATCCATCTCACCGTATGCGGTTAAAATTGATATAGCTTATGATGATATTCTAGCAAATAGGGTTCAAGCCGCCAATCGGAAACGGCGGCGGCAGGAGTTACCAGGGAATTTATAAGTAGTCATACCTCACGGGGAAAATTGAGGACGGCAACTTTCCTTCCCCTTTGAGGGGGAAGGCCAGGATGGGGGTGTAAATTCCGCGCGTTTACCCCCACCCAACCTCCCCCGGAAAGGGGGAGGAGCCGCTTCCCGGAACGCCGCCCCGCGTTTGCGCCGGGACGATAAGGAATCCGGCGTCGCGTCGACCGCCTCGGCGTCAGCCGGAGGCGGCGCCGGGTCCAGCGTTCACGCTGGCCGCCTCCCGGAACGCCGCCTCCAGGCCGGGGACGGCTCCCTCGACGACCTTGTCCGGGAAACAGTACGACAAGCGGAAATAGCCGGGCTTGCCAAACCCCCGCCCCGGCACCGCCAGGACCTTTTTGGACGCGAGGATGCGGGTAAACTCCACCTCGTCCGCCAGGGGCGACTTCGGGAAGAAGTAGAACGCCCCCTGGGGCTTCACCGTCTCGTAGCCGATCCGCGTCAACTCCCGGTAGAGGAAATCCCGTTTTCTCCGATAGTCCTCCACGTCCACGGTGATTTTTTGCACGTCCTTGATCGCCCGCTGGATGAGGGCCGGGGCATTCACGAAACCCAGGACCCGGTTGCAGAAGACCATGCCCGCCATCAGGTTCCTGGCGTCCTCGCACCGGGGATGCACCGCCACGAAACCGATCCGCTCGCCGGGCAACGCCAGGTCCTTGGAATGGGACGTGACGTAAATGCTGTGGTCGTAAAACTCGCAGACGTTCGGCGTCTCCGTCCCGTCAAAGGCGATTTTCTTGTACGGGTCGTCCGAGATCAGGTAAATGGCCCGCCCCCGCTCGGCCGATTTTTCCTTCAGCAACGCCGCCAGTTCCTCCAGCGACCGCCGGGAATACACCGCGCCCGTGGGATTGTTCGGGGAGTTGACGATCACCGCCTTCGTCTTGTCCGTGATGGCGGCGCGGAGGGCGTCCAGGTCGAGGGTGAAATCGTCGTGGGTGGGGACCGCGACGGCTTGCCCGCCATGGTTGTCCGCGTAAAAAAAGTATTCGACGAAATAAGGCGCGAAAACGATCGCCTCGTCGCCGGGGTCCAGAATGGCCTTGAGCGCCACGTTCAACCCGGCCGCCGCCCCGCAGACCATGATCACGTCGTTGGCCCCCAGTTTTACCTTGCACTCGGGGGACAGGGCCGACGCGATGGCCTCGCGGACGTCGGGGAACCCCGCGTTCTGCATGTACCGGTGCCTGCCGGGGGCGGGATCGCAGGCGGCCGAGATCAAGGCGTCCTTGACCGCCTTAGGCGGCTCCATGACCGGGTTGCCCAGGGAAAGATCGAAAACGTTGTCCTCGCCGAACTCCTTCTTGAGCCGGATCCCCTCCTCGAACATCCTCCTGATCCAGGAGGCGTTCTCCATGAACTCGCCGATCTTTCGCGAAACCGCCATTGTCCGCTCCCGCGTGAAATTATGAAAAAAATAGGAATATCACAAAGCCCCCCGGCAGGCAAAAAATTTTACCAGTTGGGATATTAGAGAATGCCCGCGGGGCGACAGGTTGGTTTGACTAGGGTTGGGTTAAGGAAATCAGGATTCGAAATCGCTTCGGGGCAACCCCGACTGCCTGATGATGGATTGTAGCGTTCCGGCGCGGAGTTCGGCGTGGTTTGGGACAGGCACGGTCAGCGTGCCCTCGGACAGTTTCTTCTGCATTATGATATGGCTACCTTGGCGGCGTACTTCCATGAAACCGCCGTTGGACAAGATGGCGCATACCTCCTTGCCCGAAAGAACGCGCAACCTAGCCAACCGATACCTCAATTTGGGTCACAAAAATTTCGCCGCCCAGGCGGCGCTTTGTCTCTTCGGGCCCAGCCGTTGCAAAAAACAACTCCAACGCCTCCCGGAGATTGTCCCTGGCTTGCTCGATACTATCTCCCTGGCTCGCGATATCCAGTTCCGGACACAGCGACACATAGCCGTCGCCTTCGCGTTCGATAATCGCCGTAAGTTTCATCAAATCCTCCCGTCTGCTTTTCAAGCTTAATCGATCATGACCGGATTATAGCGCCGGTTGACGGTGAATTGAAGCCGGATCGTCTTCAAGGTCCATGGAACACCCCTGCCGAGGGAGAGGGCATTCCGTTCGCCCGGCGGAAATGTTATGATTCCTGAAAGGGGTCAACATATTGGATGGAGGACGTTATGGCCAATGGACTTAATGTGGAATACACCGTTCAGATTTGGAAGGAAGGGGACCGGTTTGTCGCTCATGCCATGCCTCTCGATATCATGAGCTGTGGCGAAACCCCGGAACAGGCGGGCAAGGCGCTTGACGAGGCGGTCCGTCTGTTCCTTGCCACCGCGTCCGAAATGGGGACCCTCGACGAGGTATTGGAAGAGGCCGGATACGAGCATTGCGGCCAGAACTGGCGCGGCCCTTCGTGGGTTTCCTTTGAAAGACATTCCGCCGCGATCGGGACTTGATATGCCCAAAGAAGACGGCGGGTATTTCGCGAGAGGAATATTTTCGTTTGCTTGAGGAGTTGCCGTGAGTGAGCGTAAATCATGGTCGAGGGACGAACTTCTCCTCGCGATCAATCTGTATTGCAAAACCCCTTTCGGGAAAATACACGTCAGGAATCCGGACATCATCGATCTGGCCAATAAGCTGGGGAGAACGCCGGGTTCCGTAAGTTACAAGCTCGCTAATTTTGCAAGCCTCGATCCATCCTTGCCGAGAAAAGGCGCGTCTAATGTGAGCCAACTCGACCGTGAGGTTTGGGCGGAGTTTTTTGACGATTGGGACACTATGGCCTACAAGAGCGAGGTCTTGTCGGCAAAGTTGGATAAAAGGGATTTAAAAGATGCGGCGGACATCCCCGAAGAAACTATTTTTGGAGAGGGAAAAACGCAAAGTTCGTTTGTGAAAACTCGCGTCAACCAGGATTTTTTTAGGACGATGGTTTTGTCCGCTTATAATGGAGCCTGTTGCATTACTGGAATTTCCATTCAGGAGTTATTGAACGCCAGCCATATTGTGCCGTGGTCCGTCGACGGCAAGAATAGGTTGAACCCTAGAAACGGACTTTGCCTTAACGCTCTGCACGACCGGGCATTCGATAGGGGAATTATTACCATCGGCGAGGATTTACGCATCGTTGTTTCGTCCCGCGTTCGCCGGTTTAAAGGTTCCCGCGGACTGGGTATCGAACTGATTACAAGTTACGAAAATAAAGAGATCCGTTTACCCAAACGATTTCTCCCTGACCCAGATTTTCTTGAGTATCACAGAAGGAATGTATTTCAGGACAAAGCTGTCCGTTAAACTCGAGGCGCATTCGCATCCCCCATGTCCGCAACCGATCCGGTCGTCGTCAAACTGCAAGGCGTGTCCAAATATTATCAGGCGGGGACCGCGCGGGTGCGGGCGCTGGCGGGGGTGGACCTGGAATTGAACCGCGGCGACTTCGCCGCCGTCATGGGCCCCAGCGGCGGGGGGAAAACGACTCTCCTCAATTGCATCGGGGCGCTGGAAGTCCCGGACGAGGGGGAGATCTACCTGAACCGCCGCCCGGTCTCGAAGATGAACGACCGGGAACTCACCGCCCTGCGCCGGCAGGAGATCGGTTTCGTCTTCCAGTTCTTCAACCTCCTGCCCACCTTGTCGGTCTGGGAAAACGTGGAACTCCCTCTCCTCCTGGACCATGGGGACG
>JACRGP010000033.1 GCA_016217765.1 Nitrospinota bacterium
CCTATGGTAGGCGAGGATACGGGTACGTTATTTATCGTGAGCGCCCCCATCGGCAACTTGTCGGACATCACCTACCGGGCCGTCGAAACGCTTCGCTCCGTTCATCTCATAGCGGCCGAGGATACGCGCCGCTCCAAAATCTTGCTGAACCATTACCAAATCCAAACGCCCCTCTCCAGCTTCCACAGTTACAACCAGGTCAAGAAAGGGCGCGGGTTCGTCGAGATGATGAAAGAGGGAAAGAATCTGGCGTTGGTGTCGGACGCGGGCACGCCCGGGGTCTCCGACCCGTTGTTTCACCTCGCGCGGCTGGCGATCGAAAGCGGCATCCCGGTCCTTCCCGTGCCCGGGCCGTCGGCGGCGGTCGCGGCCCTGACCGTGTCGGGCCTGCCCATGGACCGGTTTGTGTTCGAGGGGTTCCTGCCGGTCAAGAAACGGCGGATGACGCGCCTCAAGGAATTGGCGGAGGAAAAACGCACCCTCGTTTTGTACGAGTCCCCGCGCCGGATGGAGCGGACCTTGCGCGACCTCCATGGGGCCTTCGGCGACCGGCCCGTTGCCGTCGCCAGGGAGTTGACCAAGATCCATGAGGAGGTCATCCGCGGAAACCTCGCCACCCTGGCTGTCGAGCAAGGGCGTCAGTGGCGGGGAGAGATCACCTTGGTCGTCGGCGGCTGTCCGCGAAGGCGGGACGACGAACCGCCGGACGAAAATCCCCCCATCCCCCCTTTAGCAAAGGGGGACTGAGGGGGATTTGCTTTTCGGCGATCGCGTCAGCGTCATCGCCGCGTTGCCCCTACGGCGAGTAGCGGCACGCTGGCTTAAACATTCAGGAGGAATCGATGCCGATAGTTTCCATCATTGGACCCAAGGGCGGAATCGGGAAAACGACCATTTCCCTCAATACCGCCGCGGCTTTGACGCAGTCTCTGAAGACCAGCGCCTCCGACCGGCGAGTCTGCCTGATCGATCTCGACCTGCGGCTTCCGACCATATCCAGCCTGTTGGACAGCCATCCCAATAAAACGTTTTACGACTTGTTCGAAACGCTCGCCAACCGGACCTATCAAGTCGATTTTCTGCGGACGATTTACCATATATCGACCTGGTTCAAAGGTTATCTGGAGGGTTCCGTCCCGGCGCGGGACGAAAAACTGGTCCGTTGCCTGGCCTGGTACAAGAACCTGAACGCCGACCTCTTCTGGTTCTCGGATTTTCAGTTTGGCGACCAGGTCCACGAATTGTTCTTGCACCGCGGGAAAATTCATTCCCCCGAGGACCTTAAAATCCTGGCCCCCGTTCTGGACGCGCTGGACCTGAGGAAGTTCAAGGAGGAGCTTAAATCGCGCGAGGACAACGCCTGGCCGGTGGCGGAAGAGTTCATCAAATACATCGAGGAGTACGGTTTCTCCATCCTGGGCGGGGAGATCCCCATCCTCGGCAAGAAAAACCATCGCAAAAGGATCAACGAACCGGAGTTTCTCCTGCTGTTCCTGGAAGTGTTGAACGGCTTGTTCGGAAAATTCGATTACGTCATTCTCGACACGCCCGCCGGGGGAGTAAACCATCTCTCCTCCCTCATGAACTGCATCGACCACGTCCTGTTCGTTTTCGACCTCAGCAACAACATCGCCGTCAACGGAAGCGTCGACGCCATTCATTCGTTCATCGACTATTACGAGGACTTCTACGACGACTTCGTCTCCGGGAAACTCACGGGCCTGGACAAGGCGTACGTGAACCGTCTGGTCGCGGAAAAAGGCGAACGCGCCGTCCGCGAATCGTTGGAGAACAAAAAGTTCAGCCTGGTCTTCAACCGTTGCCAGGAGGAACGGGAAATAACCGGAGGATTAAACCAGCTCCGGGAATATCTCGATACCCTGGACAAACTGGAGAAGTACAAGGACCGCATTCACATCGCGGGGTTGGTCCCCCACCACAAAGTCATCAACATCGCCAACAACCGGGGCGCCCTGTTCTATAACAAGGACGGTAATCTGACGGAGAGGATGGACCAGGTTGCCGCCAACATCGTCGACAACAATGCCCACTGTCCGTCCCTCGCCGCCGGCAACCGGGCGGTCCTGGATTACCTGCGGAAACAGGGATGGATGGGTTTCGCCAAAAAACTGCATCGCGTCGCCAGCAGTCTCACCTGACCGATTAAAATAAAGGACGACACAAGACATGGATTTTTTCTCCGGGAAAAAACTCAAGGCCCTTACCGAGGAAGAATGGGCGCGGATCGAGGACAAGGACCCGGCGGGGACCTACGACAGCGAGACGCGGGAAAACCTGTACTGGATCGTCGAGAAACTGCGGCAAGGCAGGAAGGATGGCACGTGGTTTGAGAGGCGGCTTTACAATAAATTCCGCGACGCCAGTTTCGGCCTGCTCATCAACCGGGATTCCGAGACGGACGACTCCGTGAATTTCCAGGGAAACGTGCGCGTCGAGGCCCATTTCAAGGGGCGTCTGCGGGCATCGGGAACGGTCGTCGTCGCCGGAACGGGGAGCGTTTTGGGGGACATCGAGGCCCAGGAGGTGCGGTGCCAGGGGAGGGTCCGCGGGGCCATCGTGGCCGCGCAAAAAGTGGAGATCGCCAGCGGGGCGGACGTCGAGGGGGAAATCCGCGCGCCGTCGTTTCATATCGACCGCGGGGCCCGCTTCGAAGGGCGTTGTCAGATGGCGTCGGGGCGGAAAAATCCCGGAGACAAACGCTCCCCCCTGGCCGCCGGGACGCGGATTTGAGGTTGAATTTCCGTCTTTTGGCGATAAAATAATGGTTCATGGACGGCCCGAAAGCCGCTGAAGGCGTTTAACCGGACGAGGTGTTTTTGAATGATGGCGCAGAAGCTGAAAACGCTGAACATCACCGAATACAATCTCCTGGCCAACAAGGACCCCAAAGGCAGTTACGACCGCCACACCCGCGAAAACCTGTATTGGCTCATCGAGAAATTGCGCGCCAATACGGGCCAGCTTTCCCGGTTGGAATACAAGCTCTTCCACAAATTCCAAAACGCCGGTTTCACCGCCCTCGAGGAAAAAGAGAAAAAAGTCAAACTCGAGGTCCGGCGATACCAGCTCTCCAGCAACGTCAAGCGCACCTTGAAACTGACGGGGACGGCGTTCTTGACGCTGGCCGCGTCCAGCCTCGTCCTTTACAAATTCGTCCTCGACGCCTCCGCCCAGCAGAAGGTCGACGTGGCCTATTACGCGGGACTCAACAAGCTGGGGCTTGTCTCCAAGGAGAATTTCGAGCGCATCAAGCAGGACTTCGCGCAAGCCTCGACCGAGCTGGAGCGCGCCCGGCAGGGGTATCAGGAACTCAGCCAGACCGTCGAGAAAATGATCGTCAACAACAAGGTCGCGGAAAACTTCAAATTTATTATCAAGCGGATTTATAACGACCCGCGCGCGGAGTACGCGGTCCAAGGCGACAAGGTCACCTTGAAGTTCAACGGCAAGACCCTCGCCAGCTACGATGCCGATCCCCAGCGTTGGTACCTGGTGGGCATCGTCGAAAGCGGGCTCATGCGGGTGTACTACGACAACGAGCAGATCCTGGAGGTCGATGCCATTTTCGGGCGCAAGGGCGAGGAAACCCCCCTTGGAAAATACGAGATCGTCAACAAGGTGTACAAACCCACCTGGTACAAGCGCGAGGTCATGGACGGCAAGACGCGCGTCCGGGCCATCCCGTTCGGGGACCCGGAGCACGATATCGGCTACTGGTGGATGGGGCTGAACAAGCTCGACAACAAGGTCCCCGGCAGTTACGGCATCCACGGGGTGAACGCGAGCAAGGTCAACGAATTTTACAAGAAGAATTTCGATTGGCGGAGCGGAAGCGCGGGTTGCCCCAACATCCAGGACTGGTACCTGAGTTTTCTCGCCAAGGTCCTGCCCAAGGGAGTCCACGTCGAGATCGTCGCCAAGGACAAATGGGTCAAGGTCGATAACGCGGCGGTCGCCGCCTCCGCCGCTTCCCGGTCGCCCGCCTGAGCCGGCGGTCCGTCTTCCTCCGCGCATTGTCCGCGCGGGAGAGTCCCCTTTCGTGTTGACACCCCTCGTTTCGTTCGATTACTATCACGCAGGTTTGACGCGGATTGCGGGGACGAGGCGGTCTCTTTTCCCTTCATCGCATCCGCCGGTATCCGCGTGAATCATTCCTTGCCATGCAATTACCGGCGTTGGAGGAAAGAGTGTGAAGATAGGCATCATCGTCAGCCAGGCGGACCCTGAAACGGTATGGAATGCTTTTAGGTTTGGCGTCTTTTCGCTGGCAAAAAAACACAGCGTCAAAGCGTTTCTCATTGGCAAGGGCGTTGACTGCGAAGACATAGAAGACGAACGCTTCAATGTCAAAGACCAGTTGGCGGCATTTTTGCGCGAAGGCGGGAGCCTGTTTGCTTGCGGGACGTGTCTGAAATCAAGGCGCAAAGAGGGCTCCGCCGTTTGCCCCTTATCGACCATGGAAGAGTTAATGAACATCGTTGAAGAGTCGGATAAAGTGGTTTCCTTCTAACAGGGCGATGAAAAACTATTTTAAGGTCTCTTGTTGTCATTCCCGCGTAGGCGGGAATCCAGTATTTTCAAGGGATTTCTGGATGCCCGCTTTCGCGGGCATGACGATTTTGGGGGCCAAGAGCGGTTTTTTCAGCAATCTTATAAAGCCGACGCCTCGCGAAAAAAATATTTAAGGATTTCGATCGATGAAAAAACCCTGGGGCGGCAGGTTCAAACAGTCCACCGACGCATTGATGGAGAAGTTTTCCTCGTCGATCGCGTTCGACCGCAGGCTCTACGCCTGCGACATCGAAGGGAGCGTCGCCCACTGTATGACCTTGGCGAAGGCCGGAATCCTCACCCAGGCCGAGGCCGGGAAAATCGTCTCCGGGCTGAAGAAGGTCCTGGCGGAGATCGAATCCGGCAAGTTCGAGTTCGACGAGAGCCTGGAGGACGTGCACATGAACGTCGAGCGGCGGCTGACGCAACTGGTCGGCCCCGTCGGCGGCAAACTGCACACCGGCAGGAGCCGGAACGACCAGGTGTGCCTCGACGCGCGTCTTTATCTGCGGAAGGAGACCGCCGCCGTTCTCGAATTAATAGCCCGTCTAGGCAAGGCGCTGTTGGAGCAGGCCCGGAGGAACGTCGATGTCGTCGTCCCCGGATACACCCACCTGCAACGCGCGCAACCCGTCCGCCTGGCCCATCACCTGCTGGCGCATCTGGAGGCCCTCCTCCGCGACCGGGAACGGTTTGCCGACGCGCTGAAACGCATCGACGTCATGCCCCTGGGATCGGCGGCCCTGGCGGGGAGCAATTATCCGGTCGACCGCCGTTATACCGCCAAACTCCTGGGGTTCCCGGAAGTGTCGCATAACAGCATGGACGCGGTGGGCGACCGGGATTTCGCCGTCGAGTTCGTCTCCGCCGCCGCCATCCTGATGATGCACCTCAGCCGGTTCTGCGAGGAGATCGTCCTGTGGAGCTCCGCCGAGTTTGGTTTCCTCGAACTGTCCGACGCGTTCACGACGGGCAGTAGCATCATGCCGCAGAAAAAGAACCCCGACGCCGCCGAACTCGTGCGCGGCAAATCCGGCCGGGTCTATGGCCACCTGATGGCCCTGCTGGCCATGATGAAGTCCCTGCCTCTGGCTTACAACCGGGACCTCCAGGAGGACAAGGAAGCCGTGTTCGACACCGCGGACACCGTGAAGATGTCGCTGGCCGTCATGGCCGGCATGGTCGCGACGGCCCGGTTCAAGCCGCCGTCGCCGGAGCGCCTCGAGTCCGAGGGGTTCCTGACCGCCACCGAGGCGGCCGATTACCTCGTGCTGAAAGGGGTCCCCTTCCGGGAGGCCCACGAAAGCGTCGGCCAGACCGTGGCCTACTGCCTGCAAAAGGGGAAGTCCCTGGCGCGCTTGAGCCTGGCCGAATTCAAGGCGATATCTCCCCGTTTCGAGGCCGACGTCTTCAAGTGTCTGTCCGCCGAGAAGTCCGTGGAGCGGAAGGCGGTTTACGGGGGCACGGCCAGGAAACGCGTTCTGGAGCAGATCGCCCGGCTGGACAAAATATTCAAATCCATGGAGAAACGCCGCGGGAAATCGTCATGAAAAAAATCGTTGCCGCCGCCGTTCTGATCGCGCTGTTGGCGTCCTTCGTCTCCTCGTGCGGCCACAAGGCTCCGCCCCGGCCGCCGGAAGACACGAAACAGAATAAGAGCGGACAAACAAAATGAGGTTCGTTCCCTCCCCCTTGAAGAGGGAGGGCCGGCGGGGGCGCCGGGCAACGGCCCGGAGGCGACGCGGCGATGACGCCGGGGACGCCCCCGGTGGGCAATGCCGCCCCGCGCTTGCGCCGGGGCGATAACGAATCCGGCGTCACGCCGGCCCCAGGCTTGTTATTTTCTCAAGCTCAAAGCCAGTTCGATTTCCCCCAAGGGAATCTTTGTTCTCCTGGCGATCTCTTCGGCGCTCAAACCGGCTTGGGCGAGCTTGAACGCTTCGGAATACTTGTCGTCCGGGACCGCCGGGGCGGCGATTTTTTCCTTTTCGGCATTGAGTTCCTGGATGAGTTGCATCAAAGAGGCTTTTTCTTTTTCAAGGGTCGCGAAAATTTCCGTGGCGAGGGAGCGCTTCCGCTCGATTTCCCGGCCGATTTTATTGGACGTTTCCCCGGCGTCTTTCAATAATTGCCGGAGCGAAGCGTCCAACTCCCGCAACTCGGCAAGGCGTTTACCGGACTCCGCTCTCCGGCCCGTCTCTTTCTGCAAGGCCAGAAAACAGTAAAGCGCCGCGCCCGCCAGGAAAAAATCGACCGCCATGTGTGTTACGGTCCAGGAATCCATCTCAGATTTTAAACCACAAGATCGATTTGCCGTCCTTCGTGAGGAAGGGTTTTGGGCGCGCCTTCGGTTGGGGGTTGAGCGCCCTCTTCCGGTTCCGCGGGTTGCCTGCGAAACCGCAACCGGCCGCGTCTTTTCCTGCCTTCATCGTCTATGGGTTGCGTTTGGTTGGAGCCGTCGGCATCCTGGACCTCGGAACGTTTCATTTCGTCCAGGGTAATCCTTTCCTGGTCCAGTTGCAGGGCGGTGGTGGTCGGCAGGTGTTGCATCGTCTGTTGCAACTTTTCAACATGCGTACCCATCTGAATGACCTGCTGGGTATTGACCGGATCGATGACAGGCATGATCGATGTCCTGAAAAGAAAGACAATCTCCCCTTTATCAATATACTCCGATTGGCAGTTTTGTCAAGAAATACAGAATGTTAGAAGCGGTTTCACAAGCACAAACAATCTTTTGGAGCGCTACGCGTCCCCGCGTTGCCGCAAAGCCGGGAGGCTTTGCACTCCAAAAAAAACAACTTATGAAACCGTTTCTAGCCACTATCAACCGCCGCAAGTTCAACGGACAATGAACTCGGTGAACAAAACGTCGGTAATGGTTCCCGTGCCGCTCAAAAGAAGCGTGTTGGCGGCGGTCAGGACCTCCTTTTTCAACCGTTCTTCCGTCCTGAGCTTGTCTTTCTTGTAATCGTCGGGCCGCTTCCTTCTCAAAATCGAGTAGATGTTTTTGCGGATCAAGTACAGGTTGCGGTTGATTTCCCGGTCCAGTTTGACGTTGCTCATCAACAGGTACGGGGTCACGGTGACGAATTCTCCCGTCTCCTTGTCGTCTTCGACGAGGGGGATGAAAAAAGGATCGAGTTTGAATATGTTGACCTTCTGAATTTTCCCCGCTTCCGGGGCCTCGGCTTCCGGGGCTTTCTTGGCCGTTTCCTCTTCAACCTTCTCCGCCGGTTTCCCCATGAAAAAATAGACGGCCACGATGCCGCCGGCCAGAAGGGTCAACAACGCCGCTCCGGCAATGATGATGAGTTTCTTCTTTGTCTTGAAGAGGGAACGAAGCCGGGCGGGCAAGCCCAGCGGCGTCCCCGCGGCAACCGCTTCCTCTTTTATCCCCGCCTCTTCGAGTAACCTTTCCAGCTCGGACGCCTCGTCGGAGCTTAAGCTTGCGTCCTCGGTTTTAGCGTCTTTCTGGGCCATGATGGGTCTTTACCATGAATTCGACGATCGGCATTACGCCAGGACCTTCAATTCATTGTACAGCGTTTCGAGCCGTTTTTTTAAATCCTCGACGGTCGTATCGTTGGGAATAAAAAAATGCGCTTTCTTTTTTTTCTCCTCAAGGCTCATCTGACTCCGGATACGTTTCAGGATTTCATCGCGGGTCCACAAACCCTTCCGCAACAGGCGTTGCACCTGGGTTCCCTCGTCGGCCCCGACGACCGCGACCCGGTCCATGTTTTTATAATTACCCGACTCGATCAGCAGGGCCGCATCGACCACGACGACCGCCCCGGGGTCTTGTTGCCTGATCTCCTCGAACAGCCTCCGTTCCTCGGCGATCACTCTCGGATGGAGGATCGCTTCCAGGGCCTCTCTCTTGCGCGGGTCCTCAAACACGATCGCCGCCAGCCTGGGCCGGTCGATGCTCTGGTCCTCGCGCAAAACGTCCCGGCCGAAATAGCCGGCGATTTCCCTCCATGCCGGACTGCACGGCTGGACCAGGTCCCTGCAGATCTTATCGGCATCCAGGACCCTCGCCCCAAGCCCCTGAAGGATGCTCGCCGCCAAGGACTTTCCCGACCCCATACTGCCGGTCAACCCCACCAATAGCGCCATGTGAGGCTTCCTCGTTATTTCCGAAGTTGCTCGACCTTCCCATGCAAGCCTTGCAATAAACCCTCGTATAATCGCATGAGCTTTCTGGTCATGGGTCCGGGTTTCCCGTCGCCGATGGGCCGGTTGTCGAGTTGGGTCACGGGCAGGACGCGCTTGACGGTCCCCGTGATAAAAGCCTCGTCGGCTTTCTCCAGTTCCTCCTGGGGCCACTGCCCTTCCTCGACGACAAATCCGTTCTCGCGCGCCAGTTGAATGACGATCTCCCTGGTGATGCCCGCCAGGATCCCGCAGTCCAGCGACGGCGTCATGAGGACCCCGTCCCGCGCGAAAAAGAAGTTGCTGGTCGTGCATTCCGTCAGGTATCCCCAGGGGTTCAGCATCAGAGCGTCCTTGGCCCCGAGCCGGTTGGCCTCCATTTTGGCCAGGACGTTGTTCAGGTAGTTTCCCGTCTTGATGCCGGGGTTCAACGCCTCCCGGGCGTTCCGTTTGACGGTGACCAGGGCCACATCGATGCCGTTCTCATAATAGGTTGACGGATAGGGTTTGACCGGCGTCACGTAGATCAGGACATTAGGCCGTTCGCACGAGGACGGATCGATGTCGATCTCCCCCACCCCGCGAGTCACCACGATGCGGACATACGATTCCTCGTTTTCCGCGACTGCCACCGCGCGGGCGATTTCCCGCATAAAACGTTCGTCGCTGTACGGGACCTTCAATTCGATGCCGCTGGCCGAATTCCTCAACCGTTTAAGATGCTTATCGGCAAAACAGAGTTGATTGTTGAAGGTGCAAATCACTTCATAGACGCTGTCGCCAAACAAAAAACCGTGGTCGAGGGCCGAAATTTCCGCCTCTTCCTGAATCTTTCCATTGAAATTGATCTTTATCGACATAGAGATGGGGGTTGGAGCGGAAAAAGAAATTCGCGTTTCATTCCTTGTTTAACGATTTAAGCATCTTGTCCAGTTGCTTTTTATCTTCCTTGCTGTATTCGTCCTGCGGTTTGCCGTCGGAAACGGAAAACTCCCTGGCTTTCAGTTTCAACGTGTCGGTTATTTTTCCCAGGTCTTTCGCCTGATTCAGTTTTTCCTCTACTCCTTGCATGGAAATATTGGGGAATTTGTCCAGAAAACCATTGTTGGGGGCGACGCTGGCGCGCATTTTTTTCGAAATGGCTTCCAGGTTCGGGGCGATCATCGAGCCTTTGGTGAGCGAACGGTAAAGGTCGGGGAAAAGTTCCAGCGGCGCAAGCACGATGACCACCAGGACGAGGCCTTTGAGCAGACCGATCAGCCCTCCCATGACCCGGTCTGTCCCGGAAAACCCCCCGGAGGATTTCATCAAGGCCCGGACCCCCTTCCCAATGAAAGAAATCAGGATGGAGACGCAAAAAAATATGAGGATGAAGCTGACGATCCGGGCGGCGGCGTGGTTGGTCAGGACCTTTTGCACATGCGCGCCGGCGTCGCCCTGGAACCTGAGGGCCGCGAAATATCCGCCAAAATAGGCCAAAAGAGAGAATATCTCGCGGACCATCCCCTTGAAGACGGAATAGACAACGCTGACGATCAGGACAATGCCGACTATCGTGTCGAATGTGGTCATCGGATTTGCACCGCAACGATCTCCATGAAAAATTATTCTTTAACGGGGGGGAATAGTCAACAACTCATTTATATCGGCGATCTCGCGGTCTCCATACAGGGCGAGGTAGACGTAGTAGTTGCGGACCACCGCCTTCACGTATTCCCGGGTCTCGCCCAAGGGAATGCTCTCGATGAACTGGAGCGGGTCAAGGCCGGAGCGCAACGCCGCCCATTCCCTGACCTTGCGCGGTCCCGCGTTATACGCCGCCAGGGCGTGGGCCAGGTTGCCGCCGAACGAATCCAGCAGGCTTTTCAAATAATCGACCCCCAACTGTATATTGACGTTGGGGTCTTTCAGGTTTTCCGTTGTCGGCGCGTCCAGTTCCAGTCCGCGCGCGACCTGGACGGCGGTGGACGGCAATAACTGCATCAACCCCATGGCATTGGCCCTCGACACGGCCTCCGGATCGAACGCGCTTTCCTGCCGCATCAGCGAAAGAGCCAGGAAGGGGTCCAAATTGTATTTCCCGGCAACCTTAAGCGCTGGATCCATGAACGCCTTGGGGAACAAACTTTCCATCAGGTCCCTCGGAAATGAGTCTGGACCTTGTTTGCCGGCCAATTCCCAACTCAACTTGATGGATTTACGGTACGCGCGGGCGCGATCGAGCAGGCGGGCAAGATAGAATAAAAACTCGGGATCATCGACGCCGGATGGCAGTTTCCTCAACTCGTATTTCGCGTTGTCCAGGAAACCGACAGCGAGCAGTTGTTCGGCCCGGGCCAGCCGCTTGTTGTCCGCGTCGCCAAGCCCCGGTTTGCGATAAACCGGACCTTGCCGCTCTCCCCGATGAAAAAAACCTTTCAACCCGCCGGGAAACCTGGCCCGGCTGACGATGGAGTAAAAGTCGAAAGGAAACCCGTCAACCATCTTTTGGAGGAGCGCCCGGCTGGCGTCCTCATTCCCCAAAGCCTCCTCCGTCCGGGCCAGCCAGTACAAACCCGCCGCCTGATAGGAGTTCGTCGAGTTGGGGTATATGGCCCTCCACCGGGCATAGGAGTTGGAACCATGGAAATCCAGAAGGTCTTGAAAATGGTTCCGCGCGTCCGCGAATCTTTTGTCCAGGTATTCGACCCAGGGAATTTTGAATCGGGCCGCGAGGGCGTAGGCGCCGGAATCGTATCTGTCCAGCAATTGCCGGTAGTAGTCCAAGACGGATGGAAAATCTCTTTTGTCCTCGGAGATACGTCCCAGGAAAAACAGCGCCTTGTGACAGGCCTCCGTCTCCAAGGGATACTTCTCCAAAATCTTCTTATAGAGAATGGCCGCCGTATCGGGCATTTGATTCTGCCACAACGCGTAACCCAGTTCGCTTAAAACCGACGCGGGATACAAATCGGCAACAGACTCAAAATCCTTTTCCCAGTAATTACTTAGAGTATACTTCACGATAAAATGGTTTAGATCGGAAACAATGCCCCTGGCTTCCTCCGAGCCTGGGTAGCGGGCGAGCGCCGTCAAGGCTTTTTCCGCAATCACTTTGGGATTGCCTTCCGGCAACGAATTATAAAAGTCCTGGACTGAAGGGTTGCTATAAACATTGTTTTCTTTCCTGTCCGGTTGGCCATTCGGTTCTCTCTTTTCGTCTTTTTTTTCGGTTACGGAAAGCAGGGCCGCGAGCGAATCGACCTCCATGCCGCGGCTCTTGAGTTCCGGACCGCGCTTTTCCATGAACTGCCGGAACGCCTCCTCCGTTACAGGGTCCTTGAAGTTTTTCAGGAGATAACCGTAAATTTCCACTGCCGCGCCAAGGTCC
>JACRGP010000036.1 GCA_016217765.1 Nitrospinota bacterium
CAACGCGGGGAATTTCATCAAACCCGCCCGGCGTCCCAGGTGCGTGGAATACGCCTACCAGTGGTACCGGCAAAAAACCCGCCCAGAGCGCCGCCAACGCGACGTTGGATCCAATGCCGCCTCAGGTTGACGCCGCTCGCCGCAGGGGTGGCTTGCCCGGCCATTGAGACCTGTAAAATAATGGGCATCTCTAAAAATTGCCTTTTTCTTGAGTCCCACCGGCGCTGAAAAAGTGTGGTTGCCCAATTTATTGGGCCGTTGGATTGGGCTGTTGGAGCGCCTGATGAATCAGGCAACTACAATTTTTAGAGATGCCCTATACAGAATTCCATGGCGCGACGCTGGACTCGGGAGGGGCAATCGCCTGTTCAGGCTTGTCCATCCGCCCCCTCCCCGGCCCGGACGGACATAATCCCCTTGCGTCGAAAGCCTTGAATGATTTAAAGTTGTTTAGGCAATAGTTTCCATTTTCTCAGGCAAAAACGTTTGCCGTCGAAGGAGAAAACGTTTTGGCTTTAGTTCCGAGAGTGAAACAACCGGGGTTGGAAAAGTTCATCGCGGCGTCCGTATGCATCCATCTCGCGGCTTTCGGGGTCCAGGGCCTGCTTCCCCGCCCGGAGACCGTCCCCGCGACTCCGCCGCCGATCCAGGTCAAGTTCGTCGAGCCCGAGAAATCCGAACCCCGGAAAGATGCCGGCACGATCGTGGACGCGCCGCTTCCGGAGATCGTCGAGAGCCCCAATACCCTCGACCTGCTTTCCAACGCCAACAGCCGCGTCCACGCCAACCTGGAACGGCAAAAATCCGACGAGTACCGTAACGATAAGACCGTGGTCCCTAAAGCCAGGGGCGTCCATACCGCCGAAATCGCCCCGCCCGCCCCGCCGAAGGAGAAAATCCCCGCGCAAAAACCGCGGAAAGTCGTCCCGAAAAAGGCGGAACCGTACCCGGTAGCGGAAAAAGGGATCATTGCCCGCGCCGCGGAACCGGAGGTCCGCCCCGCCGGACCCGTTCCCCAGTCCGAACCGGCCCATAACTCGACGGCCGGGAACAGCGCCATGGCGCTTCTGGACGGGTTCGATCCCGCGAAATACGCGGCGATGGACTCCAAAAGCGGTCCCGGCGAGCGCTCCGACGACGACAAGCCCATTTCCCTCAACACCAACGAGACCCGGTACGTTTCCTATTTCGCCCGCATCAAACAGCAAATCGAGCGGGTGTGGATCTATCCCGTCGAGGCCGCGCAACGGGGCATCAGCGGCGAACTGACCCTGCGTTTCCAGATCTCGCGGGAAGGGAACCTGATCGGCCTCAACGTGGTCGATAAATCCGGGTCGGAAATCCTCGATTACGCGGCCATCAAGGCCGTTAAGGGGGCGGCGCCTTTCTATCCCATCCCCTCGACGATCGACCGGAACCAGTTGACCATACTGGCGACGTTCATTTATAGCCCGAACTATGCGTCCGCGAACCGTTAGCTCTTCGCGCGGCCGCCGTGCCGGCGCGGGCCCGCGGCGATAAGGACCGGATATGAGCTGTATAAAATCCCTGGACGATGTCAAGGCCAGCCTCGAGCGAGGGGCGGAGGAAAAACGTCCTTGCGTCCTGTTGGTGGGCGGCGGTTGCTCCGTCAAGGCGGGGATGCCCGACGCCGCGGGATTCGCCCGGATCCTCAATCGGAAATTTCCCGGGGCCGCGGAGCAGTCCGATCCGGACGACTACTCCCGGCGCGCGAGCCTGGCCGGCCCGGAGGAATTCCACCGGCTGGCGTCCCGCTACGCGGCCAGCGCGCGGCTCAATTGGGCCCATATCTGCATGGCCCTGCTGATGCAAAAGGGTTACGTCGGCCGGATCCTCACCACGAACTTCGACAACCTGCCGGTCCGCGCCTGCGCCTTGCTGGGGGAGTTCCCCGCGGTTTACGATCCCACTCCGGCGAACGTATTTAAAATCGACCCCGCGGCGGAAAAAGCCATCGTCTACCTGCACGGCCAAACGCCTCTCTTCGCCGTTTTCCAGGAACAGGAAAAACCGCTGAGCTATTGGGAAAGCCTCAACGCCTGCCTGCGGGAGCTGGCCCTCCGGCATACCTGGATCGTCGCGGGCTATGGCGGCCAGAACGACCCGGTGTTCGACCTGCTGAAAAAAATCGAGCGGTTCGACCATGGACTGTATTGGACCTCGTTCAACAACACGCCCCCGGCCCACGTCCGTCAGGAACTGCTGGGAAAAAACAAAGGCGCCTTTTACGTCCCCGGTCACGACGCCGATGCCTTTTTCGTGACGCTCGCCCAAACTCTGGGGACATTCCCCCCGGAGGTCGTAACGCGCCCGTTCACGCGAATGGAGGAAATCCTGCGGGAACTGGCCTCCTACCCGCTACCGGGGGACGACGGCATCGACGTCGCGAACGTCCTGCGCATCCAGATGCAGGTGGCCATCCGGCAGTTCGAGCCGCCGAAAGACGCCGGCGCGGAACCCAGGGGACTGAAAGAAACCGTGGCCAAGGCGATGGAAGCCCCGGACCTGCTGTCCGCCATCGCCGACGCGCAGAACGCCCTGATGGCGGGGGACTACGAAAGGGCCCTGGCCAACCGGAAACAGTTCGACAAAACGCCGTCTCCGCAACTGGGCCATATATTGTCCTGGTCGCACATCCTGGCGGGAAAAAAAATGGCCGAATCCGCCCGCGACCCGCAAGGGGACGGCGGACTTGAACTGCATCGCAAGGCGATCGAGCAGTACCAGGCCGCCCTGACCATTGACGCGAAAATACCGGACGCCTTCCTCCATTGGGGGCAAACCTTGCTGGCCATGACGAAATTCGCCTCGGGGCCGGGCGAGGTCGAGGACCTTTTACGCCAGGCGGGAGACAAATTCGAAAAAGCGGTCAAGCTCCGCTCCTCCATGGCCGACGCCTTGCTGGGCTGGGGAAACGTCCTTTTACGGATGGGAAAAAACCAGGAGAAGACCAAGGCTTTCGCGCTTTTCTCCCAGGCGATCGAAAAGTTCCAGGCCGCCCTGAACGCGAGGGCCGAAACGCTCGAGGCCTACGCCGGTTGGGGGGAAGCCCTCTCGTCGTACGGCGAGAAAACGCAGGGCGACGAGGCCGCGCTGGTCTTCGAGCGGGCGGTGGAAATCTACTACGACGCCTTGCAGATCGCCCCCAACGACCACGTCCTGCTGTATCGGAAAGCCATGGCCTGGTCCGGGGCCGCTAAAAACATGCCCGGCCACGAAGCGGAGGCGCTTTATGTCCAGGCCGAGGAAAGTTTCCGGGACGCCGTTCAGGCGGACCCCGGCCAGGCCGGACCTTACTGCGGGTGGGGATTCGCCTTGTTCGAACAGTCTAAAAACCATTCCGGACGCCCAGCCGAGGCCCTGCTGGACAAGGCCTTGGAAAAATTCCAGGCCGCCGCGGCCCGCGCCGGCGAGAAAACCCTGCCGGAGGCGTTGCGCGGATGGGGATCGGTCCTCGCCCTCCGCGCCGAAAAAGAAACCGACAAAAGCAAAGCCGAATCCCTGGACCGCGAGGCGGCGGAAAAACTGGAGGAGTCCCTGCGTCTCCAGCCCGGACGCCACGAGACGGTCAGCCTGCTGGGCGCCGTCCTTCTCCGCCTTTTTCACAACAGTAACAGTAAAGGAACGGAGGCCGAATCCCTGCTATCGCGGGCCTTGGACAAGTTTCAAGACGCGGCGGCCCTCGACCCCGCGGACGGGACGGCCCTCGCGCAAGCGGGGCGCGCCCTGGTCCTGCTCGCCGGGCTCAAGGAAGACGCCGCGGCGGAAGCCCTGCTCGACCGGGCGGAGGAAAAGTTCCGCGACGCCGCGGCCATCGACCCGGCGGCCCACGAGGCGCTCCACGGCTGGGGCGACCTCCTTGCCGAACGCGCCCGGCGCCGGCGCGGTCCCGAAGGCGAGTCCCTTTTCAGCCAGGCCCTGGAAAAATACAAGTCGGCGCTGGAGATCAAGCCCGATTATCCCGAGGCCCTGGCCCTCTGGGGACAGGCCCTGGCCAAGGAAGCCGGGACCAAGGCCGGAGCGGAAGCGGAAACCCTTTACCTGGAGGCGGCCCGGAAATTCGAGTCGGCGCGCGGGCTGGGGACCGTGTCTCCGGAAACGCTCAATTGCTGGGGGTACAGCCTGATACGGGTCGCCAGGACCAAACGCGGCATCAACGCCCATCCCCTGCTGGCCGAGGCCAAGAAAAAACTCCAGGAAGCCGAGGACTTGCGGCCCGGCGTTTCCGCCTACAACATGGCCTTGTTGATGGCCGAACTGTCCAACGAATCCGCCTGCCGGGAATGGCTCGCCCGGTGCAAGGAATACGGCGTCCTGCCCGATAAACAATCCCTCCTCGACAACCCGGAACTGGAAAGCGTACGCGACTCCAAGTGGTTCAAGGCCCTTCTCGCCGAGGCGTTCCCGGCGGAAAAAAAAGATCCGGTTCCCTGACCCGGATAGCGCTCGACGCTCGCGGCTTTGTCATCGCGAGCCGCCACAGGCGGAGCGGCGATCCAGCCGCTGGATTGCTTCGGCGGAGCCTCGCAATGACTCCTATTCGCCATCCGGATCGCGCCCATTGGGTTCAGCGGCACGTTGGCCGGGGAACGTCCAACTTTGCATGCAACGCGGGGACGCGTTGCGCTCCAAAAAAAAACCGCCTCCGCGCCGGGCAAACGCCCGGAGGCGCGCCGCCCCGCGCTTGCGCCGGGGCGGAAACCGCTTTTCGGCGATCGCGTCAGCGTCATCGCCGCGTTGCCCCCCACGGCTAGTGGGCGTCACGCCGGGCCGATCATTTTTTCCGGCTGGACCTTGCGGTCGAATTCCTCGGCGGTCAGAAGCTTCAGGGCGACGGCGGCTTCCTTCAGGGTGATGTTTTCATGGTGCGCCTTCTTGGCCACCTTGGCGGCGTTGTCATAGCCGATATGCGGGTTGAGCGCCGTCACCAGCATCAGCGAATTGCGTAGATGCTCCGCGATCCGCTCCTTGTTCGGCTGGATTCCCTCGGCGCAGTGCTCGTTGAACGAGACGCAGGAGTCGGCCAGCAGGCGTATGGACTGGAGCAGGTTGTAGATCATCATCGGTTTGAACACGTTGAGCTCGAAGTTGCCGGACGCGCCGCCGATGTTGATGGCCGTGTCGTTGCCGATGACCTGGGCCGCCGCCATGGTCATCGCCTCCGATTGAGTGGGGTTGACCTTGCCGGGCATGATGGAGCTTCCCGGCTCGTTTTCGGGGATGCTGATCTCCCCCAACCCGCACCGCGGTCCGGACGCCAGCCAGCGGACGTCGTTGGCGATTTTCATGAGCGAACAGGCGATGGTCTTCAAGACGCCGCTGGTTTCCACCACGGCGTCGTGGGCGGCCAGGGCCTCGTATTTATTGGGCGCGGAAACGAAGGCATGGCCGGTGAGCTTGGAGATCCGCTCCGCCGCGCGTTGCGGGAACTCCGGGTGGGTGTTGAGCCCGGTGCCCACCGCCGTGCCCCCCAGGGCGATCTGGTTCAGCCGCGGCAAACAGGCATGGATGCGGTCCAGCGCATAGTCGAGTTGCGTCGCGTAACCGCTGAACTCCTGCCCCAGCGTCAGCGGCGTCGCGTCCATCAGGTGCGTCCGCCCGATCTTGACGATCCCCATGAACTCCTCCGACTTCCTCCGGAGGGTGTCGCGCAACCGGGCGATCGCGGGGATCAGCAGTTTGTGGACCTGTTCCACCGCGGCAATGTGCATCGCCGTCGGGAACGTGTCGTTCGAGGACTGGCCCTTGTTGACGTCGTCGTTGGGATGGATGGGTTTCTTGCTCCCCATTTTGCCGCCCGCCATCTCGATGGCCCGGTTGGAGATCGTCTCGTTGGCGTTCATGTTGGTCTGCGTCCCGCTCCCCGTCTGCCAGATGCGCAAGGGGAAATGAGCGTCGAGTTTGCCCTCGATCACCTCGTCGGCCGCGCGGACGATCAGGTCCTTCTTTTCCGCCGGGAGGAGGCCGAGTTCCGCGTTGACCATGGCGGCGGCCTTTTTCAGGACGCCGAACGCCCGGACGATCTCCCTCGGCATGGTCTCCTGGCCGATGTTGAAATGGATCAGCGACCGCGCCGTCTGCGCCCCGTAGTAAGCGTTCGCGGGAACCTTGATCTCGCCCATGCTGTCCGTCTCCATCCGATACTCCATTGTCCCCTCCTCCTTTCGCGAAACCGTCCGGGTCTCACTGTTTGAAATAATCCGCCGCTTCGGGCATGTTTTTGACCATATACTCCTTGAGTTTTTTCATCAACCGGCGCTCCGTCTGGCGGACGGCCTCGCGGGTGACGCCATACTTGTCTCCGATTTCCTTCAGGGGCTGGGCCTTGTCGGCCAGGACGCGGCCTTCCAGGATGTCCCGTTCCACCGGCTTGAGCCCGGCGGCGAACCGGTCGATGTTTTCCCTCACCAGGCGGCGGAACTGCTCCTCCTCCACGTCCCGCGCCGGGTGGGCCCCGTCGCTCAAGGCGTGCAGGGGCGTCATCGCGCCGTCCCCGCCCATGGGCGCGTCCACGGAGACGTCCGCCGCGCCCAGCCCCGCCTCGACGTCGATGACTTCCCGTTCGTCCACGCCGAAATGCTCGGCCAGCAATTTCGACGAGGGGGCGAAGCCCTGGCGCTCCAGGCTCTCCTTTTCCTTGCGCAGGTTGTAAAGCAGTTTTCTGCGGGTATTGGTGGTGCCCACCTTGACCAGCCGCCAGTTGTCGAGCAGGTACTTGAGGATATAAGCCTTGATCCACCATAGGGCGTAGGCGGGCAGACGGACCCCGCGGAAGGGGTCGAAATTCTTCACGGCTTTCATGAGCCCCACGTTGCCTTCCTGGATGAGGTCCATCAGGTTTTGCCATTCGCGCCGGAAGGTCATGGCCGTTCGCACGACCAGCATGAGGTTGGCGGTGATCAGGCGGTAGGCGGCGGCGGGGTCGCCTTCCTTCCGGTATTTGACGGCCAGATCGAACTCTTCCTTCGCGTCCAGTTCGCCGTACCTCCGGATTTCGCTGAGGTAGGCGGCGAAGGGGTCGAGAGGGGCGAGCGCTTTTTTCTCGCCCTTGGGCGCCGGGACCGGCAAGCGGTCCCGCCGCTCGACGTCTTCCTCCAATTCCAATTCGCGATCAGGGGACATCGGTCTGTTTATTTAAAGCTCGAACGATAAATTGCAAAGGATTTTTGCCAGCCTCTCCCGTCGCGGGAGGCGCGTCCGGTTTTGCGTTGAATTCGACCCGGCTTGACTTTAAAATGCCTTGTATATGATGCGCCTGGCCATTTTGGGTCTTCTGATCCTCGCGTTGGTTTTGCTGATACGGTCTTTTTTTCCGCCCTCCCCCGGGAAGGAAAGGATTGGGGCCGCGACGGAAATGGTCAAGGACCCGAACTGCGAGACGTATATACCCAAAACGGAAGCGGTCGTCAGGACCCTGCGCGGCGCAACGCATTACTTTTGCAGTGAAAAGTGCGCCGAGGAGTTTTCCAGGAAAAGCTAAACCCCGAATGACGCGAGGAAACGGCGCCCGGAAAAAATGGTTTTCCGCAGGTTGCATTTTATTGTATCACAGGAACCCCAACGTGAACGTTGGATTCAACG
>JACRGP010000193.1 GCA_016217765.1 Nitrospinota bacterium
GGGCCCGCCGCTGTAACCGGGGATGAAATCCGCAAAAGCCACTGTTTGCTCGCCAGACGGGAAGGCGCGGAAAGTAATACGATCCGGAAGCCAGAATACCTTATCGAATAGCATAAATTACAAACTCTTCGCGGTCTGAGAGGTTAGGGTTGTCGCCGTCCCCTTTCCTTAGGAAATGGGGACTTTTTTTTGCCCTTCTTCTCACTGGAAAAAGGTCCTTCCGGTGAAAAGTTCAACATCCATCCAAATTCCAGGTCCATTCTTCGCCTTCCTCGTTAAAAGGAGCCCTTTGCATAACCGTCCTCCAAGACGTCATTGCGAGCGGAGCGAAGCAATCCAGAGGTTCTGGATCGCCACGCCGTCCGCGACGGCTCGCGATGACGAACGGAAGGCCGCCTGGCAAAACGGGAGTTATGCAAAGCTCCTCGTTAAAAGGAGCCCGGCGCCATGTTGAGCTTCTTTTCGGCTGTTTCTTTTTTGACGGTCATTCCAACGCCCAGACAGTCTGCTTGGGACGACGGGCGAAAGATCGTGTATTTCCCGCTCGTCGGATTGACGATCGGCGTCCTGCTGTATGGCGTCGACCGCCTTCTATCCGGTTTCGCGTACCGGGAAATCCGCTCCGCGCTCGACGTCCTTTTTCTGGCGGTCATATCGGGGGGACTGCATCTCGACGGGCTCGCCGATTCGGCGGACGGCCTGCTCTCGCACAAGGGCCGGGAAACGTCCCTCGAAATCATGAAGGACCCGCGCATCGGCGCCATGGGGGCGCTGGCCGTCGTCTTTTGCGTCCTCCTGAAATTCGCCGGCCTCCTGGGGATCGAAAACGGCCGGTGTTGGGCCTGGTTTCTCGCCGCGCCCGCCCTGGCGCGCGCCACGCAAACCCTGGGCCTGGTTTTCTTGAATAACGCCCGGGGAAAGGACGGGCTGGGAGCCCCGTTTTTCCAAAAGGGCCAGTACCGGCTCCTAGGCTTCTGCATCGTTCCCATCGCGATTCCTTTTCTCGCAAGCGTTGCAACCGGGCTCTTGAGCCTTGGGGTGTTTGCCATCTCGACGATCGTCCTATTCATGTATTTCCAATCCCGGCTCGGGGGGATGACCGGGGACACATTCGGGGCAACGACGGAAGTCGTCGAAACGGCATTGTTCCTGGCGGGGGGGCTGGCCTGCGCCTCCGCCTCTTCATGACGCGGCACAACGCGGGAGTCAAGGCATGAGCAAGAAAACCATTTTGGTCACCGGCGGGTGCCGGAGCGGGAAAAGCCGGTACGCGCTCTCCTTGTCGCAAAGGTTCAAGGGCAAAAAAATTTTTCTGGCCACCGCGCAGGCTTTGGACGAGGAAATGCGGGAGCGCATCGAAATTCATAAAAAAGAAAGAGGAAAAGATTGGACCGCCATCGAGGAACCTCTCGACCCCGTCTCGGCGCTGAAACGCGAAGGCCGTCGCGAGGGGCTCCTGATCGTGGATTGCCTGACCCTCTGGATATGCAATCTCATGATGGCAGGATGGGACCGGGAACCCATATTGAAACGCGTGCGCGAACTGGTTTCCGAATGCCAGCGCGCCCACTGCTCCGTCGCGCTCATAACCAACGAGGTGGGCGCGGGGATCGTCCCCGAAAACAAATTAAGCCGGGACTTCCGCGATATCGCGGGCGAGGCCAACCAGTTGGCGGCGCAAAGTTTCAACGAGGTCACGCTCATGGTTTCCGGCGTCCCCGTCGCCGTAAAAAGTTCGACAGGAGAGGCCGCCCCCGCGGTCGACGCCGGCAAGTCCCCGCACGAGTTTACCGAAACCAAAAAACAGGGGCTGTACGAGGCCATATACAAGAGAAGGGACGTCCGGCATTTCACCTCCCGCGTCGTCGATCCGGCGGCGCTGGGGAAAATCCTGCACGCCGCGCACCATGCGGGTTCCGTCGGTTTCATGCAACCGTGGAACTTCATCGTCATCGACGACCCGGAGACCAAGCGCAAGGTCAAGAAAAACTTCCAGTCCGCCAATTCCGCGGCGGCCCTGAATTACCAGGGGGACCGGAAAAAACTGTACGGATCCTTGAAACTGGAGGGCATCGTCGAGGCGCCGATCAATATCTGCGTCACCTGCGACAGCTCCCGGCTGGGACCGCATGTCCTCGGCAGGGACACCATCAGAGAGACCGACGTGTACAGCGTCTGTTGCGCGATCCAAAACCTCTGGCTCGCGGCCCGGGCGGAAGGTCTCGCCGTGGGCTGGCTCAGCATCCTGTCCCGCGAACAACTCAAACGCGACCTGGAAATACCCGACCGGGTGACGCCGGTAGCCTACCTGTGCGTCGGACACACGGAGAATTTTTACGAGAAACCCATGCTGGAGACGCGGGGATGGGAAAGCAGGCTTCCCTTGAGCGCCCTGATTTACTACAACAAGTGGAACGGCGCGCCCGGATCGTTCTCTGTCGCGTTGCCCGATTGAACCCCATGAACGTCCCGCGAATGGACAAAAACGTTTTTTTCGGGGCATCCTCCGTCAACCGGGAGGCGAGTCCAGTCGATTATCCCGTCCATGGCGGGGACCGCAAGGCGGCGGCTACTCTCGCCGGTCTTCAGCCGGAGGACCTCCTCGATTTCAGCTCCAGCGTCAACCCTCTTCCCCTCCCTCCCTGCGTCCGGCGTCTTTTGGCCGAGTTGGAGCAAAACCTGCGCGAATACCCCGACCCGAACTCATCGCGCCTCAAGGAAGAATTGGAACGGACTTTAAATATCGATCGAGACCGGATCGTCGTCGCCAACGGCTCGACGGAGTTGATCTATCTTCTGCCTTTCCTCCTGGAATCCAAAAGCGCGGTCTGCCTGGCGGTCCCATGCTTCTCGGAATATAAAAGAGCTTTTGATCTCGCGAATTTTCCGGTCCATGAGATTCCGTCCGGTCCCGCCAATGGGTTCCAACCGGAAATCGATTGTTTTATGGAACGCCTGGAGAGGATTCCCAACCTGGGCGCGGCGGTCGTCGGCCATCCCAACAGCCCGGCGGGCAATCTCTGGAAGGAACAAAACCTGTTGTCGCTTTTGAGCTACTGCGAGGACCGGAACGTTTTTTTGGTCGTCGACGAAACTTTCATGGATTTTTGCGGCCCCGGCCGGTCTCTACTGCCCAAAATCCCTGACTCCCGGTTTCTCGTCGTCGTCCGTTCAATGACCAAGTTTTACGGTCTCGCCGGGCTCCGGCTAGGGTATGGAGTCATGCACCCCCGGCTGGTCGAAGCGATGGAAAAGCGGCGGATTCCCTGGTCCGTCAACCTCGCGGCGCAGAAAATCGGCGCCGCCGTCCTCCAGGACCGCGAATTCGCCGAGCAAACCCGCGCTTTTATCCGCAAGGAAAATCCATTTCTCCGCGACGCGCTTGGCAAAACCGGTTTTCTCGAGGTATTTTCCTCGGACGTCAATTTCTTTCTGGTCCGTCTGCGCGGGATCGATCTGGCGTTACCGGACCGGTTCTACATGAATCTCTTGCGGGACGGCATTCTCCTCAGGAATTGCGGCAACTTTGACGGCTTGGACAAGTCTTACTTTCGCATCGCCGTCCGCGCGCGCGAGGACAATGAAAAACTCGTCGCAAAACTGGTCAAAAACTTCTCCCTGTTGAACGTTGGGGGAATATGAATTTTTACTGGCAGGTCGTCCTGGCGTACGTTCTCGACCTTTTGGTTGGCGACCCCAGGGGATATCCGCATCCGGTGCGGATCATCGGATTTTGCGCCCAAACGTTGGAGCGGACCAGCCGGGCGCTTTTTAAAAATCAGGTTTTTGCCGGACGGGTCACGGCGCCGGCGGTGGCCGGGGGGACCTACGCCGCAAGCTGGAGCGCCTTGAAACTGCTGGGTCTGGCGCACCCATGGGCGGAATCGCTCGGTTCGGTATTTCTCATCTACGCCGCGCTGGCGACCCGTAGCCTGTACGACGAAAGCCGCCCGGTCCTGGAGTTTTTGAAAGCGGGCAACGACGATCGGGCAAGGAAAAGTCTATCCAACATCGTCGGCAGGGACACCGGCCGCCTGAACCGGAAGGAAATCGCGCGGGCCGCGGTTGAAACGGTCGCCGAAAGCTCCCTCGACGGCATCGTTTCCCCGTTGTTTTACGCGTGCCTCGGCGGCGCGCCTCTGGCGATGGCCTACAAGGCCGTGAACACCATGGACTCCATGTTCGGACACAAAGACGAGACGTATCGCGATTTCGGACGGGTCCCCGCCCGGCTGGACGACGCCGCCAATTTCATCCCGGCGCGGTTGACCGGTCTGATCATGGCCCTGGCTTCGGCCCTGTGCGGATTTAGAGGAAGGGACTCGTTATTGACGACCCTCAAGGACGGACAAAACCACGACAGCCCCAACGCCGGCATTCCCGAGGCGGCCATGGCCGGAGCCTTGGGCATCCAACTGGGCGGCCGCAATTATTACGAAGGACAGGCGGTTGAAAAACCGCTCATGGGAGCAAAGACCCGGGAAATCGCCGCGGAGGACATTGCAAACGGACACAAAATCATGTTCGCGACCTCCGGGCTGGCGTTGATTGTTTTCGTCTGCGGAAGATATTTTCTGGATTCGCTATTGGGCCGCTAACTCTACAAAAAAAACAGGGACCGCTTATGGTTTAAACAAATTTTTCAAACTTCCGGCAAAGGGAAGCCCGGTGAAAATCCGGCGCTGTCCGGCAACTGTGATGGGAACGAAAGCCGCGGAACGCCACTGTCCAACGACGGGAAGGCGCGGCCGTAGGACGCCCTAAGCCAGGAAACCTTACCGGAAGAACGTCAACCTCCTTCCAAGGAAAGGGAAGAAATGCGTATTCATTTTTATTCGCTCATGCTTTTTATTTTTACGATCGTAAACCTGTTTCAACCGTTCGCCGTCCGCGCCGCGGACAAGGCGGAGGAACTTGCCCCGGTCAAAGTCACCGCCAGCCGGGACACCGTCTCGGAGGAAAACATGCCGGCCTCGGTAACCGTCATTACCGAAGCGGAGATCAAGAAAAGGGCCCATACCCAGGTCCAGGACATCCTGAGAGAGGAACTGGGGATGGACGTGGTCCGCAACGGCTCGTTCGGCGGCTCCACCAGCGTTTTCCTGCGCGGGACCGGCTCCAGTTCCACCCTGGTATTGATCGACGGGGCCCACGTCAACTCCAACACGACGGGGAGCTTTGATTTTCACAACCTCAATACGGACAACATCGAAAGGATCGAAATCCTGCGCGGGCCGCAAAGCACGCTTTGGGGGGCGGACGCCCTGGGCGGCGTGATCAACATCGTCACAAAAAAAGGACAGGGAACCCCCACGCACACTTTCGGCTTCGAGGGGGGAAGCTTCAATACCGCCAGGGAGACGGCCGGAAGTTCCGGAGCGATCGACAAATTCGATTACTCCCTGAACGTGTCGCATGCCGGTAGCGGCGGCATCTCCTCCGCCAGCGAACGGCGCGGAGGCCGGGAAAAGGATTTTTACGAAAACACCTCCATCTCCACCCGGACCGGGACCCGCTTCCTCCAGGACGGCAGAGTCGAATTCATCGGTCGTTACATCAAATCCGCGAACGGCTTCGACGCCTTCGCTTTCTCCACGGGTCTTCCCGCGGACGCGGCGAACCGAAGCGACACGGAATCTTTCTACATCTCCGTCCCGATCCAAAAGGCCATCGCGCGATGGTGGGACCTGAAACTCGCGCCCCACGTGGCCTACGACGCCTTGCGTTCCTTCGACGCCACGACGAACTCCACCTCCGGCATTTTCAACCGCACCTACACGCTGGACATTCAAAACAACGTGGAACTGGGCAGGTTCTTTTCCGCGGCCGTTGGGGCGGAACTGCAAAAGCAGAACGGAGAAAACCCCGGCTCCCAGTTGTCCAAGAATATCGACAACCAGGGTTACTACCTGCAAACCGCGTTCGATTACGAGGACCGTATCGTCCTCACGGGCGGATTCCGGCGCGACGTCAACTCGGTCTACCAGGACAAAACCACGTACAAGTTCGAGGGCTCTTACCGTTTCCGGGAATGGGGGACCCGCGTACGGTCGGCCTACGGGACCGGGTTTCGCGCCCCCACCTTGAACGATTTATTTTTTCCCAATTTTGGCAACCCCAACTTAAAACCGGAGGAAAGCGAGAGCTGGGAAGCGGGATTCGACCAAAGTTTATTCGAAGACCGGCTGGTCGTGGGATCGACCTATTTCGATTCCAAATTGACGAACCTGATCCAGTTCGACAGCTTGACCTTCCTTCCCCAAAACATAAGTAAAGCGACTTCCAAGGGGGTGGAAACCTACGCCAAAATAAAACTTCCGGAACATTTCCTCGTAAGGTTAAACCACACCTGGAACGACGCGCTCGACGAACATGGCCACCCGCTCCGGCGGCGCGCGGACCACAAGTTCTCCGTCAATGTCCAGCATGATTGGCGGGAGAAATTAAGTTCCCTCGTCGGAGTCGCGTTTAGAAGCGGGGCCGCGGACGGAAGGTTCAACACGGAAGGGTATACCGTCGCGCGCGCCGCCTTGAGCTACCAGGCCCTCAAGAACGTCAAACTGACCGTAAGGGGGGAAAACCTGCTCGACAAGCGCTACGAGGAAATCCACGGGTTCGGCGCGCCCGGAATTTCCGGCTACGCCGGTTTCGTCTGCGATTTCTAACAGGGCGCTGAAAAAGTCCCTTTTGTGCCCAAAAATCGTCATGCCCGCGACAGCGGGCATCCAGAAAGCCCTTGAAAATACTGGATTCCCGTTTTCACGGGAATGACGGCAAAAGACTAAAAAATAGTTTTTCAGCAACCTGCTAATGAAACAAAACATAAACCGCGATCTTTAAAAACTCGAAAGGCATCCAAATGACGACATTAAAAAAATCTCCCGATATCGCCCTGACCCTGGCCTTGCTTGTCTTAATGACGATGACCCGCGGCCATTTGCTAAAGCCTGTCGCAAGTTTTCCAAACGCGACGCTCGCCATTTTTTTCATCGCGGGTATTTATCTCCGCGAATATTTTTACCCTGCCCTGCTCTTCCTGGCCGCGGGGTTGATAGACTACGTCGCCATTCAAAACGGCGCGAGCGGGTGGTGCGTAACCCCCGCCTACATTGCCCTGGTCCCCGCGTACCTCGCGCCGTGGTTTGGAGGAAGACAGTTTACAAGCCTGGAGATTGGCTCCGTAAGGGCCGCCCTTTCCATGGCGGGCGTTTTACTCGCCGGTTCCACCGTGTCCTTCCTGATATCCAACGGA
>JACRGP010000192.1 GCA_016217765.1 Nitrospinota bacterium
GCGCTCAACACGGCCATCGCCGCGACGCGCGCGGGCGGGGACGTCGTCTTGTTCGGCATCTCCTCGGGCGACTACACGCTGTCGAATTTCCAGGACATTGTCATGTACGGCAAGTCCCTGCACAGCGTGGTGGGCAGGCAAGTGTTCCAGACCTGGTATGTCGTGAGCAACCTGTTGCAGTCCAAGGGTCATAATCTCCAGGACAAGATTTACGAGGTCATTCTGAACCGCGGGGAGGGGACGGTCTTCCCGTTCCGGGAGTTCGACCCCGTTGCGTTCGAGAAAGCCATCAAGGAGCATCCCAAGATCGTCTTGAAATACTGACTGAGCGCCCTTCCGCTCAAGGAGGCCCTGACATGCCCGACTCCCTACTATTGGCCGCCATCGCCGACGAACTGGAGAAAATCCGCGCCGACGGGTTGTTCAAGACCGAGCGCGTCCTCCTGTCCCCCCAGCAGAAGCGGATCAAGACCGAGCGCGGCGAGGCGATCAACTTCTGCGCCAACAATTACCTGGGCCTGGCGAACCACCCGGAGCTGGTCCGGGCCGCCAAGGAGGCGCTGGACCGGTACGGTTACGGCATGGCCTCGGTGCGGTTCATCTGCGGCACCAGCGAAGTCCACAAACAACTCGAGGAGAAGGTCGCGCGGTTCCTGGGGATGGAGGACGCCATCCTCTACTCCTCCTGTTTCGACGCCAACGCCGGGCTGTTCGAGACCTTATTGGACGAGCGGGACGCCGTGATCAGCGACCAGTTGAACCACGCCAGCATCATCGACGGCATCCGGCTGTGCAAGGCCGTCCGGTTCCGGTACGGCCACGGCGACATGGGTTCGCTTGAGGAACAGTTGAGACAGGCGGAAAAATACCGGCGCAAGATGGTCGCCACCGACGGCGTGTTCAGCATGGACGGCGACGTCGCCCGGCTCGGCGAGATCTGCGCGCTGGCGGAGAAATACGGCGCGCTGACGATGGTGGACGATTCCCACGCCACCGGGTTTTTTGGCCCGACCGGGCGCGGCTCGCCGGAGTATTGCGGCGCGCTGGGCCGGGTCGATATCGTCACCTCCACGTTCGGCAAGGCCCTGGGCGGGGCGTCGGGCGGGTTTACCGCCGGACGGAAGGAAATCGTCGCGCTCCTGCGGCAACGCTCGCGCCCGTACCTGTTCTCCAACTCCCTGCCGCCCGTCATCGCTGTCGCCACCCTGCGCGCCATCGAGATGATCTCCGCGTCGGACCAGTGGGCGCGGAAGGTCCGCGACAACGCCCTGTACTTCCGCAAGCGCATCGCCGAGGCGGGTTTCGCCGTCCGGCCGGGGGAGCACCCCATCGTGCCGATCATGCTGGGCGAGGCGCGGCTGGCGCGCGAGATGGCCGACGCCCTCTTGGATGACGGCGTGTACGCGATCGGGTTCAGTTACCCCGTCGTGCCCAAGGGGCAGGCGCGCATCCGCGTCCAGGTTTCCGCCGCGCACGAGAAGGAGGACCTCGACCTGGCCGTATCCGCCTTCCGCAAGGCAGGCGAGCGGTTCAAGATCGTCCAGTAGGAGCGCTCTTTACCCTCCCCCAGCCCCCTCCCTGGAAGGGAGGGGAGGAAGAGGGGGCAAATCCGGCGAGCGGTTTAAGATCGTGCGGTAGCCCCCTTTATGGAGCGCAACCCCCGCCTCGGCGTAAGCGGGACGGCGAAGCGCCGTAGCTGACAGGCTTGATCCGGATGGCGCACAAGCGTCATCGAGGGCAATCGAATCCGGGCCATCCCGTTCCGGGGCGTTCCCCGGCGGCATTGGGTCCAGCGGCACGCTGGACGGTTGCAATTGTCCCGCCTATTTTGTACCCTGCCGGGGGAATTGGCGTAACGGCGCCGGGCCGGGGCGATTGACGCCTTCCGGTCCATCCCGTATAATCCGGCCCTTCCAGAAACGCGAGGGGGCCGGTCGCCGCCGCCCCCGGACTTACCAACCTTTTGCGGGAAAAAATAGCGATATGAAACGCGCCCTCATCACCGGCATCACCGGGCAAGACGGCTCCTACCTGGCCGAGTTTCTTCTTGAAAAGGGATATCACGTGGCGGGCATGTTGCGCCGGTCGAGCACGGAAAATTTCGAGCGCATCGAGCATATCAAGAACGATATCGAGTTCAAGCACGCCGACCTCCTGGACCAGATGTCGATCCTGACCGCCATCGCCGAGACCCGCCCGGACGAGGTGTACAACCTGGCGGCGCAGTCCTTCGTCCCCACCTCGTGGAAACAGCCGATCCTGACGGGCGAGTTTTCGGGCCTGGCGGTGACGCGCGTGCTGGAGGCGATCCGCACCGTGAACCCGAAAATCAAGTTCTACCAGGCGTCGAGTAGCGAGATGTTCGGCCGGGTGCGCGAGGTCCCGCAGAACGAGAACACCCCGTTTTATCCCCGCAGTCCCTATGGCGTGGCCAAGGCGTACGGCCACTGGATGACCGTCAATTAACGGGAAAGCTACGACATGTTCGCGGTGAGCGGCATTTTGTTCAACCACGAGTCGCCCCGCCGGGGCCGGGAGTTCGTCACGCGCAAGGCGACGGAAGGCGCGGCGCGGATCAAGCTGGGCCTGGCGGACAGGCTGGAGCTGGGCAACCTGGGCGCCAAGCGCGATTGGGGCTACGCCAAGGACTACGTCGAGATGATGTGGCATATGTTGCAACAGGACCAGCCCGACGATTACGTCATCGCCACGGGCGAGACCCATTCGGTCCAGGAACTGGTCGAGATCGCCTTTTCCCGCGCCGGCCTGAATTGGAAGGACCATGTGCGGACCAACCCGGATTTGCTCCGCCCGGCCGAGGTGGACCTGCTGGTCGGCGACCCGTCCAAGGCCCGCCGGAAACTGGGGTGGGAACCCAAGGTCAAATTCAAGGAACTGATCGAGTTGATGGTGGACGCCGACCTGGAGCGCCTCCGGCAGGACAAGGCCAGAAGCGCCATGGCGGATTCCAGGGCTGGGAAGTAGACCGCCGTGCGGAGCCTGATCACCGGGGTCAACGGTTTCGCCGGCTCGCATCTCGCCGACCTCCTGCTCGCCGGGAACGAGGAAGTCGCCGGCGTGGCGCGAGACCCCGGCAAGGACGGAAATATCCGGCACGTCCGCGACCGGGTCCGCGTGGTCGCGGGGGACGTGCGCGACGCCGGCCGGTTGAAACAAATTCTGCGGGACGTCCGGCCGGACCGTATTTACCACCTGGCTTCGGTTACGTTTCTCCCTGCCGTATCGGGCGACTGGCGGGCCGCGTTCGAGACGGTTTTTTTCGGGACGCAAAACCTGTTGGAGGCCGTGAAGGAGACCCGTCCGGACGCCCGGGTCCTGTGGGTGGGGTCCTCCGAGGAGTATGGCCTGCCGCCGCCCGAGGAACTGCCCGTCCGGGAGACTTGCCCGCTCAGGCCCATTTCCCTTTACGGGGCCGGCAAGGCGGCGGCGGAGGCCCTGGTCCATTCCTATGTCCAAAGAGACACGCTGGACGTCGTGCTGGCCCGGCCCTTCAACCACATCGGCCCGCGGCAGGACGGGCGTTTCGCCTGCGCGTCCTTCGCCCGGCAGGTCGCGGCGATATCCGCCGGGACCCCGCCGGTCCTCAAGGTGGGCAACCTCCAGGCCCAGCGCGATTTCACCGACGCGCGGGACACGGTGCGCGCCTACCGCGCCCTCATGGAGTTCGGGAAGAGCGGGGAGGTTTACAACGTGTGTTCGGGCCAGTCCTTGTCCGTACAGTCCCTGCTGGACGGCCTGTTAAAGCTGATCGGGGTCGCGGTCAAGGTGGAGATAGACCCCGAACGGTATCGCCCCGAGGCGCCCTCGAAATTTTACGGCGATTATTCCCGCCTGAACCGGGATACGGGCTGGCGTCCGGAAATTTCCTTGGAAACAACCCTGCGGGACCTGTTGCGTTACTGGCAAAACCGCGCCGAAAATTAGCCGGCGGAAACGGGGGAAAATGGGGGCCGATTGTAATTATTTGAAAAATTTGATTTAATCTGGTATGGTGTGTGGGCGAAAAGTTTACGGGGTTTGTTTTTTGGAATGGTTTCCCAAGGGATGAAATTTTTTCTACCAAATTTTTTCCTGCCGTGTTATATTGGTTAAATCCGCAAGAACAATTGCCTGAAAATTTTCCATTAATTTAAAAAAAAACGATCAGGGGGAAATTTTTTTCTTGAAAAGAGAAAAATCCGTCTGTAGCATTAGCGGTTTATTTTCAAAAAGAGGCTGGCGTAGCTCAGTTGGTAGAGCAGCTGATTTGTAATCAGCAGGTCGGGGGTTCAAGTCCCTTTGCCAGCTCCAAGAAGTTTTGTACATGCGCCAGCGCGATCTGGCTACCCCGCGATCGAGTTGCCCGCGGATGGGTTCTGGGCGTTTTTTGTTGGGGTGATGGAAGTGGAGTCCCTCTGAAAGCGGGGAGGTTCCCGAGTGGCCAAAGGGAACAGACTGTAAATCTGTCGGCTTATGCCTTCGGAGGTTCGAATCCTCCCCTCCCCACTCCGGTATTTTATAGTTGAATCGGAATTGCGGGAATAGCTCAGATGGCTAGAGCGTCAGCCTTCCAAGCTGAGGGTCGCGGGTTCGAGTCCCGTTTCCCGCTCCAAAGTTTGTGGCCGAGGGGTAAGTTCGGTTTCGATAGTCTGCCCACGTAGCTCAGTGGTGGAGCGCTTCCTTGGTAAGGAAGAGGCCATCGGTTCAATCCCGATCGTGGGCTTATGGTATTCAAGGTCGGGTCTTGAGAGGGGCCGGATAAAACGAGAACAATGGAAGGGAACGCGCAAGTCCGGGACGGTCCCGAAACGGATTTCGGTTTCAAGAGAACATGAGAGAGATCATAACTTTGGCTTGCTCCGAGTGCAAGCGCAGGAATTACACGACCACGAAGAACAAGAAGGCCTCTACGGAACGGCTTGAGCTTAAGAAGTATTGCCGGTTCTGCAGAAAGCATATCCCGCACAAGGAAACTAAGTAACCGGCTCTGGCGCCAGGGCGTGTGGACCTTGGCGCGCGGGGCCATATTCCGGTGTCGGCTCTCAAACCCTCAGTCCCGTCAGGAAGAATTTTTAGGCCAGTAGCTCCAACGGCTAGAGCACCGGACTCCAAATCTGGGTGTTGGGGGTTCGAATCCCTCCTGGCCTGTATCAATTTAATTATGATCGAAAAAACCAAGGAATTTTTGTCGGAAGTGAAGGTCGAGGTCAGGAAAGTGACCTGGCCTTCGCGGAAAGAGGCGATGGGCGGGACGCTCGTCGTCCTGGTCGTGGTGTTTTTCGTGTCCTTGTATCTGGGAATCATCGATTCCGTGCTGGCCAAATTGATGCGGAGTCTCATTTGATGAGCTATGCCGTGGGGAAAGCCTGGTACGTGATCCATACGTATTCGGGGTACGAGCAGAAGGTCAAGAAAAGTCTCGAGGAGATGTTCGAGCACGCGGGGATCAAGGAACTGGTCGGGGAGATCATCATCCCGACCGAGGAAGTGGTCGAGATCCGGCAGGGCAAGAGGAAGATCACATCCCGGAAGTTTTTTCCCGGCTACATCCTGATCAATATCGAGATGAACCAGGATATCTGGTACATGATCAAGAACACCGCGAAAGTGACGGGGTTTCTCGGCGGGGGGAGCACCCCCGTGCCTCTCAGCGAGGACGAGATCAAAAACATCATGGACCAGATCAAGGGCGAGTCGGCGCGGCCCAAGCCCAAGTTCTCCTTCGAGAAGGGCGAGAGCGTGCGGGTCATCGAGGGACCCTTCGTCAACTTCAACGGCATTGTCGATGACGTCAACCCCGACAAGGGCAAGGTGAAGGTCATGGTTTCCATATTTGGCCGCGCGACGCCGGTGGAGCTGGAATTCCCGCAGATAGAAAAGGTTTGAGCGCGAACGGCGCGAGCGATACGAACGCGAACGGAAAGGTTTTCGGATAATGGCGACAAAACAGGCGACAGGACAGATCAAGTTGCAAATCCCGGCGGGTCAGGCGACCCCTTCCCCTCCGGTGGGGCCCGCCCTGGGGCAGAAGGGCGTCAACATCATGGAGTTCTGCAAGGCCTTCAACGCCAAGACCAAGGGGCAGGAGGGGACGATCATCCCGGCGATCATCACGGTTTATTCGGACCGGAGCTTCACCTTCATCACGAAGACCCCTCCGGCCACGGTCCTGTTGAAGCAGGCGGCGGGGATCGCCAAGGGCTCGTCCGACCCCAGCAAGAACTTCGTGGGCGCGGTGACCCGGGAGCAGGTCAGGAAAATCGCGGAAACCAAGATGGCCGACCTGAATTGTTACGATGTCGAAAAAGCGATGAACATCATCGCCGGTTCCGCGCGGAGCATGGGCCTCAAGGTCGAAGGGTAATTTAAATAGTTGGAGACGATCGGTCATGTCAAAGATGGGGAAGAAATTCAAGGCGGCGTTTGAAAAGGTAGACCCCGCCAGGAAATACGATTTGAAAGAGGCCCTGCGGATAGCCAAGGAGACGGCCTTCGCCAAGTTCGACTCGTCGGTCGATATCGCGGTGAGGCTGGGAGTCGACCCCCGCAAGGCCGACCAGAACATCCGGGCCAGCGTCGTTCTGCCCAAGGGCGCCGGGAAGAGGTTCCGGGTCCTGGTCTTTGCCAAGGGCGAGAAGGAAAAAGAGGCCCGCGAGGCCGGGGCGGAATTTGTCGGCGCCGACGACCTGGTGGCCAAGATCCAGGGCGGATGGATGGAGTTCGACCGCGTGGTGGCCACTCCGGACCTGATGGGTCTGGTGGGCCGGCTGGGGAAGATACTGGGTCCCCGGGGCCTGATGCCGAACCCCAAGACCGGCACCGTGACCTTCAACGTCAAGGAGGCCATTCAGGAGATCCAGGCGGGCAAGGTGGACGTGCGCGTGGACAAGGCGGGGATCGTGCACGCCTCGGTGGGCAAGGCCAGTTTCTCGGTGGGCGACCTGGAGGAGAATGTGAACGCCGTCCTGGCCCTTTTGCTACGTTTGAAACCGTCCTCCAGCAAGGGCACGTACGTCAAGGGAGTTTTCATTTCCACCACCATGGGGCCCGGCATCCGGGTGGAATACGCCGCCGCGTAAGCCAAGGCCGTCCGGGGCCGGCCGAGGGCCTGGCGGTCATCAAATCGAGAAAGGAAGGGAGCATTCATCTTGCCAACGCCAGCGAAAGATAGTTCGATAAAAGATTTGAACGACAAGTTTTCGAGAGCCAAGTCCGCGGTCGTGGCCAATTACCAGGGGATCGCCGCGCCGGAACTCACGCTTTTGCGGAAACACATGCGGCAGAGGTCGGTCGATTTTCTGGTCGTGAAGAACACCCTGGCGCGCAAAGCCGCCAAGAACACCTCCCTGGAGGTCTTGGACTCCCACTTCAAGGGTCCGGTGTCGCTGGCGCTGAGTTATGACGACGCGATCGCCCCCGCCAAGGCCTTGACCGAGTTCGCCAAGGCCGACGTCAAGAAGCAACCCGAGGTCATTTGCGGGGTCGTCGAGGGGAAGCGGATTTCCCCGGACGAGGTGAAGGCCCTTTCCGACCTGCCCTCGAAGGAAGTTTTGATCGCCCGGATGTTGTCCACGTTCCAGGGGCCGACGACCAATTTCGCGAGGGTCCTGAACGGCCTGCTCCAAAAACTGGTCGGCACGCTGGAGGCGATCAAGGACAAGAAAGAAAAGTCCGGCGGTTGATCCGCCGGGTTCCAGGGGGCCCGCGCTCCGGCTTGGGACCTGGGGGACATTCAACAACGATTAACGGAAAACTTTTAATTTTTTTTTTAGGAGGATGTATGGCCGTAACAAAAGAGGAAGTGATCTCCTTTATCGACAACATGACCGTGTTGGAGATGTCGAGTTTCGTTAAGGAACTGGAAGAGAAATACGGCGTCACCGCCGCCGCGGCGACTATCGCGATGCCCATGGCGGGAGGCCAGGCCGGCGGAGCCGCCCCGGCCGCCGAGAAGACCGAGTTCACCGTCGTGCTCGCCGACGCCGGCGACAAGAAAATCCAGGTGATCAAGGAAGTCCGCGCGGTCACCGGCCTGGGGTTGAAAGACGCCAAGGACCTGGTCGAGGGAGCTCCCAAGACCGTGAAGGAAAACGTCAAGAAGGAAGAAGCCGATCAGATTAAAAAGTTGATCGAAGCCGCCGGCGGAAAGGTCGAGATTAAATAGTCTCGTTCGAATTCGTTTCGCCAAACCTTTCGCAACTTCACCAATAAATCAAACGGCGGCCTATGTCCTCAAAAACAAACACCGAGCGATCCCAGGTAGAATCCAGGGGGCGGATGAACTTCGCCCGAATTCCCTCGGTTATTCAAATCCCCAACCTGATCGAGATCCAAAAGAAGTCCTTCGAGTCCTTCCTTCAGATCGACCGTAGTCCCAAGGACCGCGAAGTCAGGGGTTTCGAGGAAGTGTTCAGCGACGTTTTCCCCATCTCGGACCTGAACATCAACGCCCGGCTCGAATATGTCGGTTACGAGATCGGCATCTGGGAGTGCGGTTGCGGCGAATACAAGGACTTGGGCGGAGAGGGCGTGATCTGCGATAAGTGCGGCCAGGAAGCGATTTACAAGGAGAAGTTCAAGATGAGCGAGTGTCGGCAGAAGGGCTTGACCTATGCCGACCCCATCAAGATCATGGTGCGGATGGTCCTGTTCGACCGCGAGCGCGTCGAATTGACGCCCAAGGCGTTCAAGGACCTTGCCGGGAGGGTGATCGTCGAGGAAGTGAAAAATCCCCAGACCGGGAAAATGCTTGTCCCCGCCCGGACTGAAATCTCCGCGGACGTCCTGAAGACGCTTCAGGAGCATAAGGTGGCCCATGTCGTCGTCAACTCCGTCCGGGAAGTCAAGGAGCAGAAGATTTTCCTCGGCGAGATGCCCACCATGAGCCCCACCGGGACGTTCATGATCAACGGCGTGGAGCGGGTGATCGTCAGCCAGATGCACCGTTCGCCGGGGGCCTTTTTCTCCCACGACAAGGGCAAATCGCACGTCAGCGGCAAGTTCCTGTATTCCGCGCGGATCATCCCCGACCGCGGCTCCTGGATCGACTTCGAGTTCGACGTGAAAGACATCCTCCACGTCAAGATCGACCGCCGGAGGAAACTGCCCGCGACCGTCCTGCTCAACGCGTTCGGGATGGACATCAACTCCGTCCTCAAGGCTTTTTACGAAATCGAGAAAATTTCCTGCGACCCCAAGGACGGCCGGTATTACTGTAGCGTGAAGAGCCTGTTGACCGGCTTCAAGGTCCTGGAAGACATCGTGGATCCCAAGACCGACGAACCGATCGTCAAGGCCCAGAAGAAGATCACCCCGGTCATCAAGAAAAAAATCGCCCGTCTCGGCAAGGCGTCCCAGAAAGTCGAGATAGACAAGGAGAGCCTGATCGGGTGTTTCCTGTTCGACGAGAGCGTCGACAAAAAGACCGGCGAGGTCGTTTTTGGCGGCAACCAGGCGATCGCCCAGGAGACGCTCAACCTGATCGAGCGGCACGGGATTTCCGAAATCCAGATCCTGCATATCGACGAGGAATCGCCGGACACGTCCATACGCGACACCATCCTGGCCGCGAAGATCGCCACGCGGGACGAAGCCATCCGCGAGATCTACAAGCGCCTGCGTCCCGGCGACCCGCCCACCGCGGAAATCGCCAAGACCTTGTTCTGGAGCCTGTTTTACAGCCCCAAACGCTATAACCTGTCCGTCGTGGGACGGATGAAGATGAACCAGAAGTTCGGGCTCGACATCCCCCTCGAGAACCGCCTGCTGACGCTGGAGGACCTGGTGGCGGTGGTCAAATACCTCGTGGACCTCAGGAACGGGATCGGCGACGTGGACGACATCGACCACCTCGGCAACCGGCGCGTCCGCGCGGTGGGCGAGTCCCTGGAGAACCAGTTCCGCGTCGGGTTGGTGCGCATGGAGCGGGCGATCGTCGAGCGCATGTCGATCCAGGACCTCAACATATCCATGCCGCACGACCTGATCAACTCCAAGCCCATCACCGCCGCGATCAAGGAGTTTTTCGGCAGTAGCCAGTTGTCCCAGTTCATGGACCAGACCAACCCGCTTTCCGAGGTGACGCACAAGAGAAGGCTGAGCGCCCTCGGGCCGGGCGGGTTGACGCGCGAGCGCGCGGGGTTCGAGGTGCGCGACGTCCATCCCACGCACTACGGGCGGATCTGTCCCATCGAGACGCCGGAAGGACCCAACATCGGACTCATATCGTCCCTCAGCACCTTTGCCCGCGTGAACGAGTACGGCTTCATCGAAACCCCGTACCGGAAAGTCGCCAACGGCCAGGTCAGCGACGAGGTGGAATTCCATACCGCGATGATGGAGGACAAATACATCATCGCCCAGGCCAACGCCAAGCTGGACGGCAAGAACAAGTTCGTGGACCAGATCATCTCCGCCCGGCAGGGAGGCGACTTCATCCTTTCGCCCAGCGACAAGATCGACTACATGGACGTTTCGCCCAAGCAGTTGATCAGCGTCGCCGCGTCGCTCATCCCGTTCCTGGAAAACGACGACGCCAACCGCGCCCTGATGGGGTCCAACATGCAACGCCAGGCCGTCCCCCTGCTCAAGGCCGAGGCCCCGCTGGTGGGGACGGGGATGGAAGGCATCGTCGCGCGCGACTCCGGGGCGGTGGTCATCGCCGAAAATGACGGCGAGGTGATCAGCGCCGACGCGTCCCGCATCGTCGTCCGGGCGGAGGCGACCGGGAAGGGCAAGAGGAAAGGCCGCATACTGGACTCCAAGGTGGACATCTACACGCTCTACAAGTACCAGCGGTCGAACCAGAACACCTGCATCAACCAGAAGCCGCTGGTCTCGACCGGCGACAAGGTGAAAAAAGGCCAGGTCATCGCCGACGGGCCTTCCACCGACAATGGCGAACTGGCGTTGGGCCGCAACGTGCTCGTCGCCTTCATGCCCTGGGACGGCTACAACTTCGAGGACGCCATCATCGTCAGCGAAAAGCTCGTCAAGGAGGACGTGTACACCTCCGTCCACATCGAGGAGTTCGAGGTCGAGGCGCGGGACACCAAGCAGGGAAAAGAAGAGATCACCCGCGACATCTCGAACGTCGGGGAAGACGCGCTCAAGAACCTGGACGAGAGCGGCATCATCCGCATCGGCGCCAGCGTGAAGGCCAACGATATCCTGGTCGGCAAGATCACCCCCAAGGGGGAGACCCAGCTCAGCCCGGAGGAAAAACTGCTGAAAGCCATCTTCGGGGAGAAAGCCGGGGACGTGCGCGACACCTCCCTGCGCGTTCCGCCGGGAATCCAGGGGATCGTGATCGACGTGAAAGTGTTCTCCCGGAAAGGGATCGACAAGGATTCGCGCACCCTGTCCATCGAGGAGGAGGAAATCGCGCGGATCGAGAAGGACTATAACGACGAGATCAAAATCGTCAAAAGCGAGACCGAGAAACGCCTGCGGAGCCTCCTGCTCGACGCCGTTGCCCTGAAGGCGGCAACCATCGGCAGGCACGCTGTCAAGAAAGGCCAGAAGCTGACCGAGGACCTCCTCGAAAAGCTGGCCGCCAAGGACCTGGCGAAGCTGTCCGCCAAGGACGTGGAGCCGGCGGGGTTGCAGGAACTGGAGGAGAATTGCAAGGACCAGGTCCATATTCTCAAGACCATGATGGAGGAGAAGATCGCCAAGTTGAAAAAAGGCGACGACTTGTCGCCGGGCGTCATCAAGCTGGTCAAGGTGTTCGTCGCCATGAAGCGCAAGCTCCAGGTCGGCGACAAGATGGCCGGGCGGCACGGGAACAAAGGCGTCGTTTCCAAGATCGTTCCCGAGGAGGACATGCCCTTCCTCGAAAACGGGACGCCCATCGAACTCATATTGAACCCCCTCGGCGTGCCCTCGCGGATGAACGTCGGGCAGATACTGGAGACCAACCTGGGCATGGCCGCGAAAGCGAACGGCGCCCATATGGCGACCCCGGTGTTCGACGGCGCCACCGAGGAGGACATCCGCAACCTGCTCGTCAAGGCGGGTTGTCCGCCCACCGGCGAACGGGTCCTTTTCGACGGACGGGCAGGGGTGGCTTTCAGGCAAAAAGTGATGGTGGGCTACATCTACATGCTTAAACGGCACCACCTGGTGGACGACAAGATCCATGCCCGCTCGACCGGGCCCTACTCGCTGGTCACCCAGCAACCCTTGGGCGGCAAGGCCCAGTTCGGCGGACAGCGGCTCGGCGAAATGGAAGTCTGGGCGCTGGAAGCTTACGGGGCCGCCTACACCCTGCAGGAGATGCTGACCGTAAAGTCCGACGACGTGGAAGGCCGGAAGCGCATGTACGAGGCGATCGTCAAGGGGGACACCAACCTGGTCCCCGGCTTGCCGGAGTCCTTTAACGTCCTGGTCAAGGAATTGCAGAGCCTGGCCATCGACGTCGAACTGATAGAAACCGCGAGTATTAAATAAACTCCCGCCCTTTATTTGAGCGGCGAAAGTCATGCAAGTTGTAGTAAACGTCGTTTTATACAACTTCATCTAGGAGATCCCACGTGGATAGTTTGAATTTTTTCGAAAAACCCAAAAATCCGATCTTGTTTGACGCCATGCGCATCCGCCTGGCGTCGCCCGAGAAAATCCGCTCGTGGTCGTACGGGGAAGTCAAGAAACCCGAGACCATCAACTACCGGACGTTCAAGCCGGAGCGGGACGGGTTGTTCTGCGCCAAGATTTTCGGCCCCGTCAAGGATTGGGAGTGCAACTGCGGCAAATACAAGCGCATGAAGCACAAGGGCGTGATCTGCGAGAAGTGCGGGGTGGAAGTCATCCTCTCCAAAGTCCGCCGGGAGCGGTTGGGGCATATCGAACTGGCGAGCCCCGTGGCCCACATCTGGTTTTTCAAGGGATTGCCCAGCCGTATCGGTCACGTCCTGGACCTCAGCCTGAAAGACCTCGAGCGCATCATCTATTTCGAAAACTACGTCGTGATCGATCCCGGCGATTCCGACCACAATCCGGGACAGTTGCTGACCGAGGAGGAGTACCGCGAGGCGGAACTGGCGTACCCCGAAAGTTTCCGCGCCATGATCGGCTCCGAGGCCATTTACGAGTTGCTCCGCGCCACCGACCTGGAAAAAGAGACCGTCCGGCTCCGCGAGGAACTGATCACCACCAATTCCGTCCTGAACAAGCGGAAAATCTCCAAGCGGCTCAAAATACTCGAAGCCTTCCGCAAGTCCGGGAACAAGCCGGAATGGATGATCCTGCACGTGATCCCGGTCATTCCGCCGGAACTCCGGCCGCTGGTCCCCCTGGACGGGGGACGGTTCGCCACCTCCGACCTGAACGATCTTTACCGGAGGGTCATCAACCGCAACAACCGGCTGAAGCGGCTCCAGGAACTCAAGGCCCCGCAGATCATCATCCGCAACGAAAAGCGTATGCTCCAGGAGGCGGTTTCCGCCCTGTTCGACAACGGCAGGCGGGGCAGGACCCTGCGCGGGACGAACAAGCGGCCGTTGAAGTCCCTGAGCGACATGCTCAAGGGAAAACAGGGACGGTTCCGGCAAAACCTTCTCGGCAAACGGGTGGACTATTCCGGCCGGTCGGTCATCGTCGTCGGCCCGGAACTGAAGTTCCACCAATGCGGTCTGCCCAAGAAGATGGCGTTGGAGCTGTTCAAGCCGTTCATCTTCAACCGGCTCGAGGAAAAAGGCTATGCCGCGACCATCAAGACCGCGAAGAAAATGGTGGAGCAGGAACGCGCGGAGGTCTGGGAAGTCCTGGAGGAAGTGATCCAGAAACACCCCGTGCTCCTCAACCGCGCCCCGACGCTTCACCGGCTGGGTATCCAGGCGTTCGAGCCCGTGTTGATCGAGGGCAAGGCCATACGCATCCATCCCCTGGTCTGCACCGCCTTCAACGCCGACTTCGACGGCGACCAGATGGCCGTGCACGTCCCCCTGTCCATGGAAGCGCGGGTCGAGGCCAAACTTTTGATGTTGTCCCCCAACAACGTATTGTCCCCCGCGAACGGCCGGCCGATCGCCGTGCCCAGCCAGGACATCGTCCTCGGTTGTTATTACATGACCAAGATCCGCGGCGGGGTGGTCGGCGAGGGAAAAGTGTTTTCGGACACCAAGGAGGCCGTCTCCGCTTTTGACGCCGAGGAGTTGGACCTGCAAGCCCGCATCATGTTCAGGATCGGCAACGAGTTGGTTGCCACCACGACCGGGCGCGTATTGATCTATTCCGTGGTCCCCCGCGAGATCCCGTTCGAGATGGTCAACAAACTGATGAATAAAAAGTCCCTCTCCGAGTTGATATCCCTTTCGTTCCAACTGGTGGGCCGGGAAAAGACGGTGGCCCTTCTGGACGAAATCAAGGCGCTCGGCTTCAAATACGCGACCCAGGCGGGAATCACCATCTCCGTCGACCACATGAAGATTCCCGCGAGCAAGAACGCGCTGGTCGACAAGGCGGGGGAAGAGGTCCTCAAGGTCTACCGGCAATATCGCGACGGGTTGATCACCAACGGCGAGCGTTACAACAAAGTCATCGACATCTGGGCCCACGTCACCGAACGCGTTTCCGAGGAAATGTTCAGGGAACTGGAGGACGAGGACGAACGCATCATGGTGGGCGCGGAGAAACGGGACTTCAACTCCATATTCATCATGGCCGATTCGGGCGCGCGGGGAAGCTCGCAACAGCTCCGCCAGCTCGCCGGGATGCGCGGGTTGATGGCCAAGCCCTCCGGCGAGATCATCGAGACCCCCATCACCGCCAATTTCCGCGAAGGCCTGTCCGTCATCCAGTACTTCATCTCCACCCACGGCGCGCGCAAGGGCCTGGCCGACACGGCGTTGAAGACCGCCAACTCCGGCTACCTCACGCGGCGGCTCGTGGACGTGGCCCAGGACATCATCGTGCAGGAGGAGGATTGCGGCACGCTCCGCGGCATCTCGATCGGCTCCCTCGTCGAGGCGGGCGAAATCATCCAGCCCCTGGGCGAAAGGATACTGGGGCGGACGGCCTTGGAGGACGTCATCGACCCGTTCACCAACGAGGCGCTGGTCAAGGCCAACCAGATGGCGGACGAGAAAGCGGTCGAACTCATCGAAAACGCCGGCATCGAGAGGATATCGATCCGGTCCTGTCTGACCTGCGAATCGAAAAACGGCGTCTGCGTGAAATGCTACGGGCGCAACCTGGCCACCGGGGACTGGGTGGAGATCGGCGAACCGGTCGGCGTCATCGCCGCCCAATCCATCGGCGAGCCCGGCACCCAGTTGACCATGCGCACGTTCCACATCGGCGGGACCGCGAGCCGGGTCGTCGAGCAGACCACCTTGCAGACCAAGAAGGGCGGCATCGTCAAATATTCCGGGCTCCGCACCATCAAGAACCAGCGCGGCGAGATCATCGTCATGAACCGCAACGGTTTCCTGATTGTCCAGGACGAGACCGGGCGCGAAAAGGAAAAATACTCCGTGGTCTACGCGGCGAAACTCAAGGTCGTCGACGGGCAGGAAGTGCCCGAGGGCCACACCCTGGTGGAGTGGGACCCCTACACCAACTCGATCCTGACGGAAGTGGGCGGGACCATCGCCTTCGGCGACATCATGGAAGGCGTGACCATGAAGGAGGATTTCGACGAGATCACGGGGCTTTCGTCCAAGGTCATCATCAGCCACCGCGACGAAAAGAAACAGCCGCGCATCTCGATCAAGAACGAGCAGGGCGAAACCGTCCGCCGGTACATATTGCCCGCCGGGGCGCATATCAACGTGGCCGAGGGCGATTCCGTCAACGCCGGCGACGTCATCGTCAAGATCCCGCGCGAGACGGCGAAGACCAAGGACATCACCGGCGGTCTGCCGCGCGTCGCGGAACTCTTCGAGGCCCGCAAGCCCCACGAGCAGGCCACCATCACCGAGATCTCCGGCGCCGTGAAACTGGGCGGGTTCGTCAAGGGAATGCGCAAGGTGATCGTCGCCAGCGAGTCGGGCGACGAGCGCGAATACCTCATCCCGCGCGGCAAGCATATCAACGTCCACGAGGGCGACCACGTCATCGCGGGCGAGTCCCTGATGGACGGCGCGTCCAACCCGCACGACATCCTGAGAGTGCTGGGCGAGAACGAACTGCAGAAATACCTCGTCAACGAGGTCCAGGAAGTGTACCGCCTGCAAGGCGTCAACATCAACGACAAGCACATCGAGGTGATCGTGCGGCAGATGTTGCGGCACCTGATCGTCGAGGACCCGGGCGACACCGATTTCCTGGTCGGGGAACAAGTGACCAAAAAGGCGTTCAACGAGAAGAACCGCGAGACCATCAAGCAGAAGGGCAAGCCGGCGAAGGGCATGCCGGTCCTGCTCGGCATCACCAAGTCCTCGCTGAGCACGGAGAGCTTCATCTCCGCCGCGTCCTTCCAGGAGACGACCCGGGTGTTGACGGAGGTGAGCTTGAGCGGAAAGGAAGACCGCCTGGTCGGGCTGAAAGAAAACGTCATAATGGGCAGATTGATTCCGGCGGGGACCGGGTGCCGCGCCTATGCGGGCATACGCATCGAGGAGCCCGAGATCGAGGCGGCGCCGACGCCCAAGAGGGCCGAAGTGGAAGAGGAAACGGTCGTGGAGTGAAAATAGCTCTTGACTCCGCGTCAGATAGCGCTAGAATCAATAATTTTTAATCTCCTTCGACTCCAATAAATTAAAACGTATTTGAGTTCGGGGTAAAAGGAAAATCGCCTTTTGCAGGGGGTAACTTTGCCAACGATTAATCAATTAGTTAAGAGCGGCCGGACAAAACCGACGCAAAAAACGGCCAGTCCGGCGTTGCGGTCCTGTCCGCAAAAACGGGGAGTGTGCGTGCGGGTTTATACGTCCACTCCGAAGAAACCGAATTCCGCGTTGCGGAAAGTCGCGCGGGTCCGGTTGACCAACGGCATGGAGGTGACCACCTATATTCCCGGGGTGGGCCACAATTTGCAGGAGCATTCCATTGTGATGATCCGGGGCGGCCGCGTGAAAGACCTTCCGGGCGTGCGGTATCACGTCGTGAGAGGTTGTTTGGACACCCTGGGCGTGGCCAACCGGATGCAGAGCCGGTCCAAATACGGGGCCAAGAGAGCCAAGAAAGGTTAAGTGAGAAGAGAATATGGGGCGTAGACGAGAAGCGGTAAAACGAGAAGTCGCGGCCGACCCGAAGTTCAACGACGTGACGGTGGCCCGGTTCATAAACAGCATCCTGAAAAAGGGGAAGAAAAGCCTGGCCGAGCGGCTTTTCTACGGGGCGCTGGAGGAAATCGGAAAAAAGACCAAGGAAGACCCCATGAAGGTTTTCCGGAAGGCCGTGGAGAATGCCTCGCCCCTTCTGGAGGTCCGTTCCCGGCGGGTGGGCGGCGCGACGTATCAGGTGCCCGTGGAAGTGAAGAGCGGCCGCCGGCTGGCGCTGAGCATGCGATGGATCATCGCCCACGCCCGCGACCGGGCGGGCCGGGCGTTTTCGGAAAAGCTGTCCGGGGAAATAATCGACGCCTACAACAATACGGGCGGCGCAATCAAGAAAAAAGAGGAAGTCCATCGGATGGCCGAGGCCAACAAGGCGTTTGCCCACTACCGCTGGTAGGTCATGGGAATTCTTTGATATGAGCAAGAGAGACTTAAGCAAAGTTCGCAACATCGGGATCATCGCCCACATCGACGCGGGCAAGACCACGACGACCGAGCGCATCCTGTATTACACCGGCAAGAGCCACAAGATCGGCGAGGTCCACGACGGCACCGCGACCATGGACTGGATGGAGCAGGAGCAGGAGCGCGGCATCACCATCACCTCGGCGGCCACCACCTGTTTCTGGCAGAACTGCCAGGTCAACATCATCGACACCCCGGGGCACGTGGACTTCACGGCCGAGGTGGAAAGGTCGTTGCGCGTGTTGGACGGGGCGGTCGGCGTATTCTGCGCCGTCGGCGGGGTGGAGCCCCAGTCGGAGACGGTCTGGCGGCAGGCCGCCAAGTACCGGGTGCCCAGGATCGGTTTCGTCAATAAAATGGACCGCGCCGGGGCCGATTTCCTCGGTTGTCTTGCCCAGATGAAGGAACGGTTGAACGCCCAGCCCCTTGCCTTGCAACTGCCCTTGGGCAAGGAAAACGACTTTGCCGGCGTGATCGACCTCGTGCATATGAAGGCCCACGTCTACCCGCCCGATAAAGACAAAAAAGGCGAGGTGTTTAAAGTGGAGGAGATCCCCGCGGAGTTCCTCGACGAGGCCAAGGAATACCGGGAAAAGCTCCTGGAGGGGGTTTCCGACGTCGACGAAACCATAATGGAAAAATATCTTGGCGGCGAGGAAGTGGCCGCCGAGGAAATCATGAAAGCCATCCGCAAGGGGACTTTGGAGTTGAAGTTCACCCCGGTGTTGTGCGGCGCCTCGTTCAAGAACAAAGGCGTCCAGCAATTGCTCGACTCCGTGGTGGAGTATCTGCCGTCCCCCCTGGACATCCCCGCGATCGAGGGCGTGAACCCCAATACGCAGGAGAAAGCCTCCCGCGTCACGGACGAGAAGGAACCTCTTTCGGCCCTGGCCTTTAAAGTCATGACCGATCCGTTCGTGGGCCAGCTCGTGTTCATCCGGGTTTATTCCGGCCAGCTCAAGGGCGGCACCTACGTTTACAACTCCACCAAGAACGAGCGCGAGCGCGTGGGCCGGTTGCTCCGGATGCACGCCAACAAGCGCGAGGAAATCGACATGATCGGCGCGGGAGACATCGCCGCGGCCATCGGCTTCAAGAAGACCATCACGGGCGATACCCTGTGTCCCGAGAACGCTCCCGTCCTGCTCGAGGCGATCCAGTTCCCGCAACCCGTCATTTCCGTGGCGATCGAGCCCACCACCAAGGCGGAGCAGGACAAGCTCGGCGAATGCCTCAACAAGCTCCTGCAGGAAGACCCGACGTTCAGCGTGAAAGTGGACCCGGAGACCAACCAGACGATCATCTCCGGGATGGGCGAGTTGCACCTGGAGATTCTGGTCGACCGCATGAAACGCGAGTTTTCGTTGAACGTCAACGTTTCCAAGCCCCAGGTGGCCTATAAAGAGACGATCACCAGGTCCGTGGAGGAAACCCACAAATACGTCAAGCAGACCGGCGGGCGCGGCCAATACGCCCATGTGCAAATCCGCGTGGAACCGCGGCCGGCCGGGTCGGGGTTTGAGTTCGTGAACAAGATCGTGGGCGGTTCCATACCCCGGGAGTACATCCCCGCGGTCCAAAAAGGCATCGTCGAGGCGATGGACCGCGGCATCATGTGCGGGTACCCCGTCGTGGACGTTGGGGTGACCTTGCTCGACGGTTCCTATCATGAAGTCGATTCCTCGGAAATGGCTTTCAAGATTTGCTCCTCCATCGCGTTCCAGGATGCCTGCAAGAAAGCGAGACCCGTTATTCTCGAGCCCATCATGGACGTGGAAGTGGTCACCCCCGAGGATTTCATGGGGGACGTGATCGGCAATCTGAACTCCAAGCGAGCCAAGATCAAGGAACTGGGCGATAGGGCGGGAGCCAAGGTGATCCGGTCGGAAGTTCCGCTGGCGGGGATGTTCGGTTATTCCACCGACCTCCGGTCCATGAGCCAGGGACGGGCCAATTTCAGCATGGAATTCGCCAAATATGACGTCGTCCCCGCCATGATCGCGGAGGAAGTCATCGCCAAGGCGACCGGGACCGGCAAGGAAAAAGTGGCAGTTAATAACTGAAAATTCAATATTTAACATTCTGGAGTTATCCACATGGCAAAAGAAAAATTTGTTCGCGATAAACCGCACTTGAACGTCGGAACCATCGGCCACGTAGACCACGGGAAAACCACGTTGACGGCCTGCATCACCGAAGTATTGTCCAAAAAAGGACTGGCCGATTACATCCCGTTCGATCAGATCGACAAGGCGCCCGAGGAGCGGGAGCGCGGCATCACCATCGCCATTGCCCATGTGGAATACAAAACCGATAAACGGCATTATGCCCATGTGGACTGTCCCGGCCATGCGGACTACGTCAAGAACATGATCACCGGCGCCGCGCAGATGGACGGCGCCATCCTGGTCTTGAGCGCCGCCGACGGCCCCATGCCCCAGACGCGGGAGCACATCCTCCTGGCGCGGCAGGTGGGCGTTCCCAGGATCATCGTGTTCATGAACAAGGTGGACATGGTCGACGACCCCGAGTTGTTGGACCTCGTCGAGTTGGAGGTCCGCGAATTGCTGTCCAAGTACGAGTTCCCCGGCGACGAGATCCCCGTCATCCGCGGTAGCGCCTTGCAGGCGCTTCAGAACCCCGAGGACCCGGTAAAGACCAAGTGCATATGGGACCTGATGGCCGCCCTGGACACCTATTTTCCCGTGCCCGATCGGGCCATCGACAAGCCGTTCCTCATGCCGATCGAGGACATCTTCAGCATCTCCGGCCGCGGCACGGTTGCCACCGGCAGGGTCGAGAGCGGAATTGTCAAGGTGGGCGAGGAGATCGAGATCGTCGGATTCCGTCCCACGACCAAGACGGTCGTGACCGGCGTCGAAATGTTCCGGAAATTGCTGGACGAGGGCCAGGCCGGGGACAACGTCGGCGTGCTTCTCCGCGGCACGAAACGCGAGGAGATCGAGCGCGGCCAGGTGTTGGCCAGGCCCGGATCCATCACGCCGCACACCAAATTCAAGGCCCAAGTGTACATCCTCACCAAGGAGGAAGGCGGGCGTCATACCCCCTTCTTCAACGGGTATCGACCGCAATTTTACTTCCGGACCACCGACGTGACTGGCGTCGTACAGCTCCAGCAGGGGGTGGAAATGGTCATGCCTGGGGATAACGTCAACATTGAAGTGGATCTGATCACCCCCATCGCCATGAACAAGGAACTTCGGTTCGCCATCCGCGAAGGCGGAAGGACGGTCGGCGCCGGGGTCGTGAACGAGATCCTGGAATAATTATGGCCGAGCAAAACCAGAAAATTAAGATCAAACTGAAGGCCTACGACCACAAGCTTCTCGACTGGTCGGTGGGCGAGATTGTCGAGACCACCAAGCGCACGGGCGCGAAAGTGATCGGCCCCATCCCCCTGCCCACCGTGAAAAACCGGTGGACGGTGCTACGCTCGCCGCATGTCGACAAGAAGTCGCGGGAGCAGTTCGAGATCCGGACCCATAAAAGGATTCTGGAGATCGTGGAGCCGACCCCGCAGACGGTCGACGCCTTGATGAAGCTCGACCTGTCCGGCGGCGTGGACATCGAGATCAAACTATAGAATAGAAGACCATTGAATCCATGAACAGCATACTGGGCAGGAAAATTGGAATGACGCAGATATTCTCCGAGAACGGGGACTGCGTTCCCGTGACGGTGATCGCCGTGGAGAAATGCGTCCCCGTTCTCAACCGGAGCAAGGAGAAGAACGGGTACGAGGCGGCGCTCGTCGCCTACGGCGAGAGGAAGCGGAAACACGTCAACAAGCCCATGCAGGGTTTTTACGGCAAGCTCAAGATCGAGCCGGCCCGCCTGCTCGCCGAGTTTCGCGGCGAGACGGCGACCGAGGAGGAGCTGGGCAAACCGTTGAGCGTGGACATCTTCGCCCCCGGGGACAAGGTCGACGTGGTCGGCGTCTCCAAGGGAAGAGGGTTCGCGGGGGTCGTCAAGAGGCACGGTTTCTCCGGCGCCCCGGGGTCCCGCGGCGCCCATGAATCGTTCCGCGGCGGCGGGTCCATCGGCATGCATACCTATCCCGGCAAGGTGTTCAAGGGGAAAGGGATGCCCGGCAGGATGGGCGGCGACAATATCCATATAAGAAACCAGAAAGTGGCGCTGGTGGACAAAGACAAAAACGTGTTGCTCCTGAGGGGAGCCGTGCCCGGCGCCAACGGCGGCATCGTGCGGATCACTAAATCGCGGAGCAAGAAAGCGTAAGATATGCCTGAGTTGGACGTTTTAGACAAGAGCAAGAACAAGGTCGGGACCGTGCGGATTTCTCCGGAAGTGTTCGACGTGAAATCGCGCGAGAACCTGGCGCAGAAATACGTCGTCATGCAATTGGCCGCCCGGCGGAGCGGCACGGCCAAGACCAAGAGCAGTTACGCCGAGGTCAGAGGCGGCGGCAAGAAACCGTGGAGGCAAAAAGGGACCGGCAGGGCCCGCCAGGGGACCTCGCGTTCCGCGCTCTGGCGGGGCGGCGTGACCACATTCGGCCCCGTCCCCCGGGATTACAGCGTTAAAATGCCCAAGAAGATGAGGCAACTGGCGCTCAAGTCCGTGCTCACCGAGTTGGTCCGGGAGAAAGCGTTGTCGGTCGTCGATAAACTGACCGTGGACCAGCCCAAGACCAGCGAGGCGGTAAAGCTCATAAAGAGTCTCGGGTTGCCCCAAAGCGCGTTGTTTCTCCTGGCCGAGAAAAACCCGGACCTGGAGTTGGCCGTGCGCAATATCCCCAACGTCGATGTGTTGCTGGTCGATGGGCTCAACGTGTACGACCTGCTGAACCACCAAAGAGTCGTTTGCACCCCCGAGGCGATCAAAAAAATAGAGGAGCGGTTCAACTGATGGACGCGTTGCATGCAATCATAGAAAAACCCCTGATCACCGAAAAAGGGTCCCTGTTGCTCGGAGAGACCAACCGCGTTTCTTTCCAGGTGAGGAGAGACGCCAACAAACATCAGATCAAGGAAGCGGTTGAAAAGATATTCAACGTGAAAGTCCTCCAGGTGAATACCGTGCTGGTCAAGGGCAAGTATCGGCGGTTCGGCCGGAAACTCGGCAAGACCCAGGATTGGAAAAAAGCCGTCCTCCGCTTGCGCGAGGGCGACAAGATCGAGTTCTTCGAGGGAGCCTGATAGTAATGTCAATTAGAAAGTTAAATCCCCGCTCCCCCGGAGTGCGTTTTCAGACGATTTCGGGGTTCGACGAGGTAACCAAGGACAGACCGGAAAAAAGCCTGCTGGTTTACATTCCCCGCAAAGGCGGGCGCAACAACCTCGGGCGCATGACGACCAAGCGCCGGAGCGGCGGCCATCGCAAGTTGTACCGGCGGGTCGATTTCCTGCGCGACAAGGACGGGATCGAGGCGCGCGTCGCGTGGATAGAATACGATCCCAACCGCAACGCCTACATCGCGCTGGCGATTTACAAGGATGGAGAGAAACGCTACATCCTGGCGCCCGACGGACTGAAGGACGGCGACACGGTCGTGTCCGGGCCCAGCGCGGAGATCCGGACCGGGAATTGCCTGCCCCTGTCCAGCATTCCGGACGGCACGTTCGTGCATAATATCGAACTGCGGCCCGGCAAGGGCGGCCAGATGGCGCGTAGCGCCGGGGCCTACGCTCAGTTGATGGCGAAGGAAGGCCCGTACGCGACGCTCAAGCTGGGTTCCGGAGAAGTCCGCCTGGTCGATAAGAGATGCCGCGCCACGGTCGGCTCCGTCGGCAACGCCGAATTCGAGAATATATCCATCGGCAAGGCGGGCCGCAACCGGTGGAAAGGGTTTCGCTCCAGGGTCCGCGCGGTGGCGATGAACCCCGTCGACCATCCCATGGGCGGCGGCGAGGGCAAGACCTCCGGCGGCCGGCACCCCTGCGACGCTTCGGGGTTCCCGGCGAAAGGCGCCAAGACCCGGAAGCGGAAGAAGCAGTCAAGCAGGTTCATTGTCAGCCGAAGAAAAAAATAAATCGCGGAAATTGGAGATGGGTGGCGTATGGCACGATCGTTAAAAAAAGGTCCTTTTGTGGATGAACCCCTCGCGAGCAAAGTCGAGGATCTGAACCGGAGGAACGACAAAAGGATATTGAAGACCTGGTCGCGCCGGTCTACGATACTCCCGGATTTTGTGGGCCACACCTTTGCCGTTCACAATGGGAAGAAGTTTATTCCGGTGTTCGTCTCGGAAAACATGGTCGGACACAAGCTGGGGGAATTCGCGCCCACGCGGACGTTCAAGGCGCATTCCGGCAAGACCAAAAAGGCGGTTCCGCCTAAGTAACCTTTAAAAAAGTCATGAGACCATGAGCGTAAGGGCTATCATAAGACACACTCGCACAACCCCCAGGAAGGCCAGGCTGGTGGCCGACCTGATCCGGGGCAAGAACGTCAACGAGGCCATGAACATCCTGGCGTTTGCCAGGAAGCGGGTCGCCAGGACGTTTCAGAAGCTGTTGAAATCGGCCATCGCCAACGCCGAGGAGAACCACAAGGTCGTGGACGTCGACGATCTGGTCGTCAAGTCCGTCCGCGTGGACAAGGGCGTCACTTGGAAGCGGTCCATGCCGAGGGCGCGGGGTATGGCGACGCCGATCCTCAAACGCACGAGCCATATCATGATCGTTTTGGACGAAAAATAATTCGGAGGATATCTGTGGGTCAGAAAGTACATCCATACGGTTTTCGGTTGGGCGTCAACAAGACGTGGACGGCCAACTGGTTCAGCCGGAAAAATTACTCGGACTGTCTCATCGAGGACATACGGATCCGGAAATACATCAATAAAATGCTGTCCCACGCCGGCATAGCGAAGATCGAGATCGAGCGTTCCGCCAGCCGCGTCCGCATCAACATCCACACCGCCCGGCCGGGGATCATCATCGGCAAGAAGGGGTTGGAGGTCGACAAGCTGAAGGAAGAATTGCAAAAAGTCATCGGCGGGAAGCAAGTGAACCTCAATATCAAGGAAGTGCGGCGGGCGGAGCTGGACGCCGCGCTGATCGGGCAGAACGTATGCCTGCAATTGGAAAAGCGGGTCTCCTTCCGGCGGGCCATGAAGAAGGCGGTGGTCTCCGCGTTGCGGTTCGGCGCCAAGGGCGTCAAGATACGCTGTTCCGGGAGACTGGGCGGCGCCGAGATCGCCCGGAGCGAGTGGTACCGGGAAGGCCGGGTCCCGTTGCATACGTTGCGGGCGGACATCGATTACGGCACCGCCGAGGCCCTGACCACGTTCGGGATCATCGGCGTCAAAGTGTGGGTTTACAAGGGAGACATCCTGACGGCGGCCGAACAACGGCCGCAACGCGAGTCCGCCGAATCCGCCGCCGAATGACCGGCCCGGCGGGAAGAAAGCGGGCGGTTTGTCTTAAACTTTGAGCCAGCGAGTTCCCCAGGGAATTCCGTATGGATTGGACTTAGCGAGTCCGGAGAAGAAACGTTATGTTGCAACCCAAAAAAGTCAAATATCGAAAACGTCAGAAAGGCCGGATGTGCGGCACCGCGTTTCGCGGCGGCGCGTTGAATTTCGGCACCTACGGTCTGCAAGCGGTGAATTGCGGCCGCATCACCGACCGGCAGATCGAGGCGGCCCGTATCGCCATGACCCGCTACGTCAAGCGCGGCGGGAAAATATGGCTGAGGATTTTTCCGGACAAGCCCGTTTCCAAAAAACCCGCCGAGACGCGGATGGGCAAAGGCAAAGGCGCTCCGGAGTTCTGGGTCGCGGTCGTAAAACCCGGCAGAGTGCTTTACGAAATGGAAGGGGTCCCGGAAAAAGTGGCGTACGAGGCCTTGCGGCTGGCTTCCCATAAACTTCCGCTGGGGACCCGGATTATCAAGAAAGACGGATTGGGTTGAACCCGGACGCGACGGGGAAACCGGAGGCGAAACGATGAAGGCAGAAGAAATCAGGAACTTGTCCGAAAAGGAACGCGAGGAGAAAGCCCGCGACCTCCAGGAGGAGTTGTTCAACCTCAAGATTCAATTGGCGACCGGCAAGATAGAGAACCCTGGCCGACTGCGATACCTGCGGCGGGACATCGCCAAGATCAAGACGATTCAGAAGGAAACGGCCCGGGCCGGCAAGGCCGCCCCCGCCGGAGCACAAGCTAAAAGCCGATCGCCCGCGATCGGGAACCGGAACTTATAGCGAGAGAAGGCAAATTGAAAAGCGCGACCCATAACAAGAAGACGATGACGGCCGTCGTCGTCAGCGACAAGATGGACAAGACGGTGGTGGTCAAGGTGGAGCGGAAGTTCGTCCACCCCAAATTCAAAAAGATCGTGCGCACCGCCAAGAAATACAAAGTGCACGACGAGAAGAACGAGTGCCGGGCGGGAGACGTCGTCGCGATCGTCGAGACGCGTCCGCTCAGTAAAGAGAAGCGCTGGCGGTTGCAGGAAATAATCAAGAAGTCCGAGGGCGCGGAAAAAGTCGAGGAAGAGGCGGCGAACGAGCCATGATCCAGTTGCGAACGGTTTTGGATGTTGCGGATAATTCAGGGGCCCGGCAGGTCGAGTGCATCAAGGTGCTCGGCGGGTCCACCCGGCGTTATGCCTCGGTCGGCGATATCATCGTGGTTTCCGTGAGGGAAGTCGACCCGAACACCCCCGTCAAGAAAGGGGACGTCAAGAAGGCGGTGGTCGTGCGCACCGTGAAGGAGATCCGGCGCGCGAACGGCACCTATATCAAGTTCGACAATAACGCCGCGGTATTGATCAACGAGGCCAAGGAGCCGGTCGGGACCCGTATCTTCGGGCCGGTGGCCAGGGAATTGCGCGCGAAGAAATTCATGAAGATTCTGTCGCTCGCTCCGGAGGTGTTGTGATGGAAGCCAGGACGGCCAAGTGGCGCATAAAGAAGGACGATATCGTCCAGGTGATCTCCGGCAAGGAGAGGGGGAAGAAGGGCAAGGTGTTGCTGGTCCTGCAGGACGAGGGGCGCTTGAAAGTCGAGAAGCTGAACATGCTCAAGCGGCACACGAGGGCCGGCAGAAAGGTCCAGCAGGGCGGCATCATCGAGCAGGAGGGGACCCTCCACATCTCCAACGTGATGTTGCTTTGCGACAAATGCGGCAAGGGCGTCCGCACCAAGCTCAAGAAGCTGGAGAACGCCAAGCGGGTCAGGGTGTGCCTGAAATGCGGCGAGGTTCTGGACAAGGCCTGATCTTAGAGAAAAATTCAATCCATCAAGAGACAAATGATTCCAAATCTACTGAAAGCCTATAAAGAAAAGCTTCGGGGGCAGGTCCTGAAAGAACTGGGCATGAAGAACGTCATGCAGGCCCCCCGGCTGGAAAAGATCGTCATCAACGTGGGGTTGGGCGAGGCGATGCAGAACGCCAAGCTCCTCGATTCCGCGGTGGAACAACTGAAGGCGATCGCCGGCCAGGCGCCGGTCTTGACCCGGGCCAAAAAGGCGATATCCAACTTCAAGCTTCGCGAGGGCGTCCCCATCGGGGCGATGGTCACCCTGCGCGGCGCGCGGATGTACGAGTTCTTCGAGCGGTTCGTGTCGTTCGCCCTGCCCCGCGTCCGCGATTTCAAGGGGCTTTCCCCGCGCTCCTTTGACGGAAGGGGGAATTACACCATCGGCCTGCGGGAGCAGTTGATTTTTCCCGAGATCGAATTCGATAAAATCGAGAAGATCAAGGGGATGAACATCACCATTTGCACCACCGCGCGGTCCGATGAGGAGGGGAGATGCCTTCTCCAACATTTGGGATTGCCCTTGAGGAAATGACGCCGGCCCATCGGCCGCCCGAGATCGAAAAGGAAAGTTCATGGCAAAAAAATCGTTGATAGCTAAGGCCCAGAGGAAACAGAAGTTTGCCGTAAGGCAATACAACCGCTGTCGGGTTTGCGGACGGCCGCGGGCTTTTCTGCGGAAGTTTGGCATGTGCAGGATTTGTTTTAGAGCGAGAGCCTTGCGGGGAGAAGTCCCAGGCGTAATCAAGGCGAGCTGGTAAGCGCGCCCAGTTTAGGAGTTTTGACGGAACATGATGACCGACCCGATTGCCGATTTATTCACCCGGATCCGAAACTCGGTCCAGGTGAAGCAGGATAAAATTGAGTTGCCCAACTCCAAGATAAAGACCCGGATCGCCGAGATTCTCAAGGAGGAAGGTTTTATAAGGAATTTCCGGGTGTTTAAGGACGAAAAGCAGGGAACGCTGAGAGTGTATTTCAAATACCTGAACGAGGAGCCGGCCATCCGCGGGATCCGGCGGGTCAGCAAGCCCGGCAGAAGAATTTACGTGAAGCAGGACAAGCTTCCCAAAGTATTGAACGGCTTGGGCATCGCCATCATCTCCACCTCCCAGGGCGTCTGGACCGACCAGGCGTGCAGGGAAAAGGGCGTTGGCGGCGAAGTGCTGGGCTACATCTGGTGACGAAGGGTCTCTATGTCTAGAATCGGAAAACTACCTGTTAAAGTCCCCGCCGGCGTGGATTGCAAGCTGGAGGGAAGCCAACTCAAGGTCAAAGGCCCGAAGGGAGAATTGATCAGGCATTTGCCCGCCGGCGTAAAAGTCGAGATCAAGCCCGGGGCCGTGAATGTCAACCGCCTGTCGGACCAAAGAAGCCACCGCGCCCTGCATGGTCTGATCCGGACGCTGATCAACAACATGGTGGTCGGCGTAACCGAGGGCTATGCCAAGAAGTTGAGCATCGTCGGCGTGGGTTTCAAGGTGGAGCCGAAAGGCAAGGACCTGGCCATGCAACTGGGATTTTCGCATCCCGTTTTTTTCAAGGCCCCCGACGGGATCCAGTTTGAAGTGGATTCCAAGAACAATTTTGTGACGGTAAAAGGGATCGACAAGGAGAAAGTCGGCCAGACCACGGCGAATATCCGGAAGATCAAACCCCCCGAGCCATACAAGGGCAAGGGGATCATGTACGTCGGCGAGAAGATCGTCAGAAAAGCCGGCAAAGCCGCCGCTACTTCCAAGAGTTAAACCATGTCCTTATTATTGAGAACTCGTTTGCGACTCGCCCGGAAACTGAGGGTGAAGAGTCACGTTCAGAAAAAGCAGGCAAAACCCCGGCTGTCGATATTCAGGTCGGGAAATCATATTTACGCCCAGATCATCGACGACAGGAATCGCCGGACGCTGGTCGCGGAATCGACGGTTTCGCCCGCCTTCAAGGAGTCCGGGAAGAGCGGCGGGAACGTGGCCGCGGCGGCCTGGGTAGGTTCCGCGCTGGCGGAAAAAGCGTTGCGGAACGGGATCCAGGAGGTTTATTGCGACCGCAACGGATTCCGCTACACCGGCAGGATCAAGGCCCTGGCCGACTCCGCAAGGGCGAAAGGGTTGAAGTTCTAAGAGATTTAACGCCGGTTTGATCCCGCGTCGAGGCGTCTGGCGTCCGGGACGAGACGGAATTTTGGAGGTGTTCATTGCAAGAATCTGCCGATAGAAAAGACGAATGGGTCGATAAGGTTGTCAGCATACGGCGCGTGGCCAAGGTGGTGAAAGGCGGCCGGCGGTTCAGTTTCAGCGCGCTGGTGGTGGTCGGCAACCGCGAAGGACAGGTGGGATGGGGTCTGGGCAAGGCCAACGAAGTGCCCGAGGCCATTCGCAAGGGAGTGGAAAAGGCGAAGAAGAACCGCATCGCCGTGGCCTTGAACGGCTCGACCATTCCCCATGACGTGGTGGGCCGTTTTGGCGCCGGACGGGTTTTGATGAAGCCCGCCTCGCGCGGCACCGGGCTGATCGCCGGCGGCGCGATCCGCGCCGTGCTGGAAGCGGCCGGCGTGAAGGACATCCTGACCAAGTGCCTGCGGTCCAACAACCCGCATAACGCCGTGAAGGCGACCATGGACGGCTTGGAATCCCTGCGCGACGCCAAACAGATCGCCGAATTGCGCGGCAAAACCGTATCTATAATGGAATCCGGGAAATAAGCCATGATCAAACTTTCTAATTTAAAAGCGGCCCCCGGAACGCGGAAGAACCGGAAGCGCGTGGGACGCGGCATCGGGTCCGGAAGCGGGAAAACCAGCGGCCGGGGGCAGAAGGGCCAGGGCGCCCGCTCCGGCGCAATGCCCCACCCTTGGTTCGAGGGCGGACAGATGCCGTTGCAGAGGCGACTGCCCAAGAGAGGGTTCACCAATATTTTCAAGAAAAGCTTCGATGTCGTTAACCTTTCCGCGCTGGCCGAACATGCCGGGGACCAGCCCATCACTCCGGAGGTAATGAAGGAGCGGGGATGGATCAAAAAGACCGGCGCCGTGAAAGTCCTGGGCGACGGAGAATTGTCCCGGCCCGTGACCGTTCACGCTCAAAAATTCAGCGAATCCGCGGTCGCCAAGATTGAGAAAGCGGGCGGAAAGGCCATAGTCATTTAAATGAGCGGCGCTGACAGCTTCGGCAATATATTTAAAATCCCCGAACTCAAACGAAGGGTATTATTCACTCTGGGATTGCTGGCCGTTTACCGGATTGGCGCGCACATCCCGACTCCCGGCATCGACAGCAAGGCGTTGGCGGAGATCTTCGCGCGCGCGCAAGGCTCCATCCTCGGCTTCTTCGACATGTTTTCGGGCGGGGCGCTGAGCCGGTTGACCATTTTCGCCTTGGGCATCATGCCCTACATCAGCGCGTCCATCATCCTCCAGCTGATGACGATGGTCTCCCCCTACCTGGCCCGGCTCAAGAAGGAAGGGGAGCAGGGGCAGAAGAAAATCACCCAGTACACGCGGTACGGGACGGTGCTGTTGAGCATGATCCAGAGCTCCGGCATCAGCGTGGGGTTGGAGGCGATGAAGGCCCCGAGCGGCGCGCTGATCGTGCCGCACCCGGGCTGGTCGTTCCGGTTGCTGACCATACTCACCCTGACGGCGGGCACCGCCTTCATCATGTGGCTGGGCGAGCAGATCACCGAGCGCGGGATCGGCAACGGCATATCCCTGATCATCTTCGCCGGTATCGTGGCCGGCACCCCGACCGCGATCTTCCGGTCGCTGGACCTGATGGGGACGGGCGAGTTGCAACCCCTGGTCGCGCTCTTCCTTCTGGCCCTGATGTTCGTGGTCGTCGGCGTCATCGTTTTTACGGAGGGCGGCCAGCGGCGCATCCCCATTCAGTACGCCAAGCGAGTGGTGGGACGGAAAATGTACGGCGGGCAGAGCACGCATCTGCCGTTGAAGGTGAACACGTCGGGCGTCATCCCGCCGATCTTCGCCTCCTCCATCATCATGTTCCCGGCGACCATCGCGCGGTTCATAAACCATCCATGGATGCAGACGGTCTCCGGATGGCTGACGCCGGGGACGGTGATTTACAGTTTGATCTTTATCGGAGCCATATTTTTCTTTTGTTATTTCTATACCGCCGTCATCTTCAATCCCGTCGACGTCGCCGATAACATGAAGAAATACGGAGGGTACGTGCCCGGCATCCGGCCGGGGACGAAGACCTCCGAATACATAGACCAGGTCCTTTCGCGAGTCACTTTTTACGGAGCGTTGTATCTTTCTTTCATCTGCATTCTGCCCGATTATCTGATAAAATATTTTAACATTCCCTTTTATTTCGGCGGGACCAGCCTTCTCATCGTGGTGGGGGTTTCCCTGGATACGATGCAACAGATCGAATCCCATCTGGTCATGAGAAACTACGACGGTTTTATCAAAAAAGGGAGGCTGAAAGGAAGAAGGGGCTGATACATGAGGGTGATCCTTTTAGGACCGCCTGGCGCCGGCAAGGGGACCCAGGCCAAGATGTTGATGGAAAAATTCAAGATTCCCCAAGTCTCCACCGGCGATATCTTGAGAAAAGCCGTCAAGGACGATTCGGAGTTGGGCCGCAAGGCCAAGGCATTCATGGAAGCCGGGCAACTGGTTTCCGACGATATCGTGATCGGCCTGATCAAGGAACGGATTAAAAAAAGAGATTGCGAAAACGGGTTCATCCTGGACGGGTTTCCGCGGACCAACGTCCAGGCCGAGAAACTTACGGAAACCCTGAAGGACATGGGCCAGACCATGGACGCGGTGATCGACCTCGTGGTCGATCCCGGCGAACTGGTGGCGCGATTGACGGGACGGCGCACCTGCGAGGAATGCGGTTGCATGTTCCACCAAACCTCGCGGCCCCCGAAACTGCCGGGCGTTTGCGACTACTGCGGGGGCAAGCTGTACCAGCGCCCCGACGACAACGAGGAGACCATCTTGAAACGCCTGGCCATTTACGAAAGGGAAACCGCGCCCCTGCGCGAGTTTTACGGGAGACAGGGACGATTGAAAACCATGCCGGGATTGGGTTCGGTGGACGAGATATTTTCGCGCGTTTGCGAACTGGTGTCTTGATGTCAAAGGAAGAGTCGATAGAGGTCGAGGGCACGGTCATGGAGCCTCTGCCCAACGCCATGTTCCGGGTCGAGTTGGAGAACGGGCACAAGATCCTCGCCCATATTTCCGGAAAAATGCGGATGCATTTCATCCGCATCCTGCCGGGGGACAAGGTCAAGGTCCAGTTATCTCCTTACGATTTGACCCGCGGGCGCATCACCTATCGATATAAATAGAACGGGAGAAATCATGAAAGTCAGGTCGTCGGTAAAACCAATTTGCAACAAGTGTAAAGTCATCCGCCGGAGCGGGGTGGTGCGGGTCATTTGCGCGAACCCCAAACACAAGCAGAGGCAGGGTTGATCCGGCGGCGGGCGGGGCGGGGTCCTCGGGACCAGGCGGCCTATTTCTAAAAGGAGAAGCGTGTGGCAAGAATTGCGGGCATAGACATTCCAAGCGATAAGAGAGCGGTCATCGCGCTCACCTATATTTACGGCATCGGCAAATCCGCGGCGGGAAAGATCCTGAAGGCGGCGGAAGTTTCCGAAAACGTCCGCGTCAAGGACCTTTCCGAGGGCGAGGTCACCCGTATCCGTTCCATCATCGAAAAGGAATACGAGGTGGAGGGCGATTTGCGGCGTAGCGTCAACATGAACATCAAACGGCTGATGGACATCGGCAGTTACCGCGGCCTGCGTCACCGCAAGGGCTTGCCCGTGCGGGGCCAGAGGACGCACACCAACGCCAGGACCCGGAAGGGACCCAGGAAGACCGTGGGTTCGAAATAACAAAAAAAACTCCCTAGAGACCTCATACGATGGAAAAAGACAACAAGGACAATAAAGACAACAAAGACAACAAAGCCAAGCCGGCCAAGGCCGGGAGGAAAAAGAAGGCGATCCCGGAGAACGGGGTGGCCCATATCCGCGCCACGTTCAACAATACCATCGTCAGCATCACCGACACATCGGGCAACGTGATCGCCTGGTCCAGCGCCGGCGCGCAAGGGTTCAAGGGGTCGAGGAAAAGCACCCCGTTCGCCGCGCAGGTGGCGGCGGAAAAGGCCGCCGGAAAGGCCTTGGACCTGGGGATGAAAAAACTCGAGGTCCACGTCAAGGGCCCGGGTTCCGGTCGCGAATCCGCCATCCGCTCGTTACAGGCGGTCGGCATGGAAATCACCGTCATCCGCGACAAGACGCCCATCCCCCATAACGGTTGCAGACCTCGTAAACGAAGACGCGTGTAACGCTTTTAAATTTCAAAAGGAGATAGAACTTTGGCAAGATACTCAGACCCCGTATGTCGTTTATGCCGTAGGGAAGGCATCAAATTATATTTGAAGGCCGAACGGTGCATGACCGCGAAATGCGCCATTGAACGGAGAGGATACGCCCCCGGGCAACACGGTCAGACCCGGCCCAAGTTCTCCGAATACGGCATCCAGTTGAGAGAGAAACAAAAACTTCGAAGGGTCTACGGCGTGCTGGAAAGGCAATTCCAAAGATACTTCGATATTTCCTCAAGGAAAAAGGGCGTCACGGGAGAATATCTGCTGAGCCTGCTTGAGCGGCGCATCGACAACGTGATTTACCGCCTGGGGATGGCGGGTTCGCGTAGCGCCGCGCGGCAATTGGTTTTGCACAACCATTTCAGAGTCAACGGGAAAAAGGTCAACATCCCTTCCTATCTCGTCAAACCGGGAGACGTCATTTCCCCCTCTCCCGGCAAGATGAACAAGGAGCCCATTAAGAAGGCCCTGGAAGGCATGAACGAAAAGAAGTTGCCCCACTGGCTTGCTTTCGATATAGAGAAAAAACAGGGGCTCGTTCAGGCGATGCCCACGCGGGAGGACATCAATATACCGGTCCGGGAACAGCTGGTCGTTGAACATTACTCGCGTTAACGGGTTTCTTTGTTTCAATCGCCAATAGCAAGCAAGGGCGCCGTTACAAACTAGTCCGAAAAATTTTCGACACCATGAATCCTCCCGGATCGTTCGCGGGGAGGACTTTCAAAAATCAATTTTAGAGGCGCCCATCATCTTGAATAAACAAAACGCAAGCGGAGGCATTATGTTCTCGGCGCAAGGAATAGTCAAACCAAGGCGGCTGGAGTTTGATAAAAAAACCAAGACCCAAACCTACGGAAAGTTTGTAGCTGGCCCGTTCGAGCGCGGTTATGGGGTGACCGTGGGCAATTCGTTGCGGAGGATGTTGTTGTCCTCCATCGAAGGGTCCGCCGCGATCGGGGTCAAATTCGAGGGTATTTTTCACGAGTTTTCCTCCATACCCGGCGTGAAGGAGGACGTGACCGAGATCATCCTCAACCTCAAGCAATTGGACATCAAACTGACCGGAGAAGCGGCGAGCAAAAGGCTTTACCTCAAGACGGAAAAACCCGGCAAGGTCACGGCCAAGGACATCGAGGCCGGGCCCGACGTGATTATCCTGAACCCCGACCATCTCATCGCCACGGTCGACAAGAACGGCGTCCTGGACATGGAGATTTACGTCCAGAAAGGCCGGGGGTATGTTCCGGCGGAGAAGCATAATATGTCCAACGAGTCGATCCAGATGATCCCCGTGGACGCCATCTTCTCGCCGATCGAAAAAGTCAGTTATACGGTGGAGAATACCCGCGTGGGGCAATCCACGGATTACGATTCGCTCATCATGGAAGTCTGGACCAACGGCGCCATCACGCCGGAGGACGCGGTGGCCCATGCGGCGAAGATCGTCAAGGACCACATGCAACTGTTCATCAACTTTGACGAGGAACCCGAGCCGGTCCAGCCGCAGGTGGACGAGAAGAAACAGAAAATGCTCGCCTACCTCGCCAAAAGCGTGGAGGAACTGGAGCTCTCCGTCCGGTCCTACAACTGTCTCAAGAACGCGAACATTCAGGCCATCGCCGAACTGGTGCAGAAAAACGACGCGGAAATGCTTAAAACCAGGAATTTCGGCAGAAAGTCCCTCAACGAAATCAAGGAAATCCTGGAGGAAATGGGGCTTTCGCTGGGCATGAAGCTGGACGACGACGACCTTCGGCAACTCAACATGCTCAAGAAGAAGAAAGAAATGGAAACCGAAGCGTGACGGACGACGTTCCGTTGCCTCAGCTAACCTTTTTCCCGAAGATCGGAAGAATTCATGCGGCATTTAAAAGCTGGAGTCAGAAGATTTGGACGAGCCCAGGGGCATAGAAAAGCCCTGTTCAGAAACCTCGTGACCGCGTTGATCGCCCGCGAACGCATCCGCACCACCCTGGCCAAGGCCAAGGAGTTGCGGAGCAAGGTGGAGAAAGTCATCACCCTGGGCAAGAAAGGCACCGTTCACGCCCGGCGTCTGGCCCTCCGCCACGTGGCCAAACGGGAAACCCTCAAGAAACTCTTTGGGCCGCTTTCGGAGCGGTACGCCGCAAGAAACGGCGGCTACACCCGCATCATCCGCATCGGGCAACGGCACGGCGACGACGCCCCCATGGTCTTTATAGAACTGGTCGATCGCGAAGCCGAAAAGAAAGCCGAACCCGCGGAGAAAGCCAAGGGAAAAGAAGCTAAAGCCGCGCCCGCGAAAGAGACCGTCAAAAAGGCCAAGGAAGACGCGCCAAGGAAACCCAGGGCCAAAAAAACCGAGACCAAGCCCGATAAGAAAAAAGAGGAAAAATAATTTGCCATACCGCCCCGTTTTCGGGGCGGCCCCCCCCTCCCTTCATCCATTCCCCCCGCGGCGCTCCCCGGCGCGCGCCATGATCTGGATATTGCCTGAGCGGATCGCTCCCCCTTGCAAAGGGGGCCGGGGGATTCGCGCTATTCCGTCGTGGCGGGCGAGTGCGCCGCGGACCTCGCGCGGTTTACGCCTTGCGAATCCTTTTGATCAAGCCGTCGACGGCCTCGATCACTTCCTTGACGCTGATATCTTCCAGACAGTAAGGCTTGTTGTGGGCGGAAGGTTTGCACTCCTTGAAAAAATTCTGCCGACAGGGGGAACACGGGAAATTGCGGGTGATGGCGACGCTCTTGCGCGATTCGATGCAGGGGCCGGTGACGCTCGGGCTTCCGGGCCCGAAAATGGCCGCAACCGGGGTCCCCACCATCGCCGCGAGGTGCATCATGCCGCTATCGTTGCCGATGAACAGTTTGCTCTTCTGGATCGCGACGGCGGCCTCGCGCAGGCTCAGGCCGGGCTGAAAATGGACCGTGCCCGGCAGGCAACTTTTCTGGATCTTGATCAGGTTGGAGGAATCTTTTTCGTTTCCCAGCAGGATGATCTTCGCGCGGTATTCCTTGACCAGCCGCTGGCACAGGATCAGGAACCTCTCCGTGTGCCAGCTCCTTTCCGGTTTCGACGCTCCGGGGTGCATCGTCACCAGGAAATCCTGGGGGTCGATCCGTAGAAGGGCGAGTTTTTCGTCCACGGCGCGGAATGTTTCCTTCTTGAGAAAAGGCTGGTACGTCCTGTCCAGACCGGTCAGCCCAAGGGGCGAAAGGATTTTGAAAAAATAGTCGATCCGGTACTCCTTTTGGGAGGCCTTGGCGCCGGGGACGGCTTCGGTCAGGAAGACGCCCCGCCCCTCCGTATCGTATCCCAGGCGCGTTTTGGCCCCGGACAAAAACGTCATGAAGGCGCTCCGGAAGGAATTGGGGAACACCACGCCCAGGTCGAACTGGTATTTCTTCAGCCCCTGGGCAAAGCGGACCTGCTCCCAGAAACCGCTGTTTTCCGCTCGAGGGATTTCGATGACGGTGTCTACCGCGGGATGGTCCGAAAGGATTTCCGTCGCCGGGACCCGCGCCGCGGCGGTGATCCGCGCTTCGGGATAATGGGCGCGCAACGACTGGACGCTTGGGATCGCCAGCGCGACGTCCCCGATCCAGTTGGGCATCCACAGCAGGATATGTCCGAATTTAATGTCTCGCAAGGAAGACGGAGCGGGCGTCGAGGAAGTCATATGAAAGCCGGAAGAAAGCTTCGATTCGGATTGCCGCCGGGTCCCGCCGGGCGTTTCTGATATCGCGGGGCTAGGGAACGCGGCGGATATCGGCCCCCAAAGCCGACAGTTTTTTTTCCATGGCCGCATAGCCGCGGTCGATGTGGTAGACGCGCGAAATCGAGGATTCTCCTTTCGCGGCCAGCGCCGCCAGGACCAGGGACGCGCTCGCCCGGAGATCGGTCGCCATCACGGGGGCGCCGCTCAACTCCTTCGTCCCCGTCACGATGGCGGTATTTCCCCGCACGGCGATGCCGGCCCCCATCCGGCGCAGTTCCGCGACGTGCATGAAACGGTTTTCGAAAACCGATTCGGTGACGATGCTCTGCCCCTCGGCGACGGTCATGAGCGCCATCATCTGCGCCTGGATATCGGTGGCGAACCCCGGGTAGGGAGAGGTCTGGACGTTGACGGCCTTCAGTTTTCCGTTACGGGAGACTTTCAGGACCGGGCCGTTTTCCTCGACCGTCGCCCCGGCCTCGCGCAACTTGAGGATCAGGGCCTCGACGTGGTGAGGGATGCAATTGCCGATCTCCACCGCGCCGCCGGTGATGATTCCGGCGATCATGTAAGTGGCGGTTTCGATGCGGTCGGGAAAAATTTTGCAGGACAAGGGCCGTAGCGAACTTACGCCCTGGATAACGATCGCGTCGGTCCCCGCCCCTTCGATTTTCGCGCCCGCGCGGTTCAGGACGTCGGCCAGGAAGACCACTTCCGGCTCCCTGGCGGCGTTCTCGAGGACGGTTTCCCCATCGGCCAGGGTTGCGGCCATCATCAGGTTCGCCGTCCCCGTCACGCTGACGGTGTCGAAGTAGTAGCGCGTCCCCCGCAGTTTGTCCGCGAAGGCGTGGATGTATCCCCCCTCGAGCCGGATATCGGCGCCCATCGCCTTCAGGCCCTTGATGTGCAGGTCGATGGGCCGCGCCCCGATGGCGCATCCGCCGGGAAGCGACACCCTCGCGGCGCCCAGACGGGCCAGCAATGGACCCAATACGAGGCATGACGCGCGCATGGTGCGGACCAGGTCGTAAGGCGCCTCGATGTTGTCGACGCGGGAAGTATCGAGGACCAAACGTCCGTCCTCGAAAACCTCGATGGCGGCGCCCAGCTCGACGATGAGGTGTACCATCGTGGCGACGTCGCGCACCTGCGGGACCTCCAGGACCTCGTTCCTGCCGGACGTCAGGAGGGTGGCCGCCAGAATCGGCAGTACGGCGTTCTTGGCGCCGCTGATGTCCACCCGGCCGCGGAGGGGTTTGCCCCCGTTGATGACGATCTTATCCATGGTTTTTCTTTCGGGCGAGGACCACGCGGTCCCTGCCGGCGTAATCTTGAAAGACCCGGGGTTCGTCGTAGTTTCCGTCGCGTTCGATCAGGCAACCGACGTCCAGGGCCTGGTCCATGCCGATCTCCAGGACCAGGGACCCGCCGTTCTCCAGGCGCCGGGCCGCCTCCGGCACGAGGCGTTTGTATAATTCCAGCCCGTCCTTCCCGCCGTCCAGGGCCAGCCGGGGTTCGTAGTCCTTCACGTCGGGCATCAAAACCTTGAGGTCCTCGGAAGCGATATACGGCGGGTTGGAAAGAATGTAATCGAACCGTTCTCCCGGATCCAGGCTTTCAAAAAGGTCGCTCTGGAGGAACCGGATGCGGTCGTAAACCCCGTGGGTCTTGCTGTTCTTTTCCGCGACCGCGAGGGCCGAGGGGGAGACGTCCGCGGCGGTCACCCGGCAGTCGGGCAATTCCCGCGCGACGGCCACCGCGATGTTTCCCGAACCCGTCCCGATATCCAGAATACGCGCCCGCGCCGGCGAATCGCGGCGGCAGGTTTCCAAAAACTTCTCGACGAGGACCTCGGTTTCGGGACGCGGAGCCAATACCGCGGAGTTTATGAGGAATTCCAGGGACCAGAACTCGCGCCGCCCCAGGATATGGGAGATGGGTTCCCGGCACATCCGCCTCCGGAGGAGGCTCTGGTGCTCTCCCAGCTCCATCCTGGTTATGGGACGGTCGGGTTCAAGGTAAATATCCTGTCTGCGGGCCTGGATGGCGTGGGCCAGCAGTATTTCCGCCTCCAACCGGGGCGAACCGACCCCGGCTTTCATCAGCCGTTCCGCCGACCAGGCCAGGATTTTACTCGAGGTCCAATTCATCATGTCCGATTTGAGTCAAGGTTCAGACCGGGGCGCTCTCCTTGAGGCCCGCGGCCTTTGGTCCCTCGTCCTTTTTCAATGCTTCCGTCTGGTAGCGCGCGATCAACTTGTCGACGATCTCGTCGATATCGCCCTCCAGGACCTGGGAGAGCCTGTGCAACGTCAGCCCGATCCGGTGGTCGGTCACGCGCTCCTGGGGGAAGTTGTAGGTGCGTATCCGCTCGCTCCGGTCGCCGCTCCCCACTTGTTGCTTGCGGTCGCGGGCCATCTCTTCCTGCTGTTTCCGCTCCTGTTCGTCGTAGAGCCTGGCGCGCAGGACCTTCAGGGCCTTGTCCTTGTTCTTGTGTTGCGATTTCTCGTCCTGGCAGGTGACGACCAGGCCGGTGGGGACGTGCGTCACGCGGACCGCCGAGTCGGTGGTGTTGACGCTCTGCCCGCCGGGACCCGACGAACGGTAGACGTCGATCTTCAAGTCCGCCGGATTGATTTTGACGTCGATCTCTTCCGCCTCCGGCAGGATCGCCACGGTCACGGCGGAGGTGTGGATCCGCCCCTGGGTTTCCGTTTCCGGGACCCTCTGTACCCGGTGCGTACCGCTCTCGTATTTCAGTTTGCTGTAAACCCCTTTTCCCTGGATGCTCAGGATCGCTTCCTTGAAACCGCCCTTGCCGGTGACGCTGGCGCTCAGCGTCTCGACCTTCCATTTTTTGGAATCCGCGTAACGGAGGTACATACGGCACAAATCGGAGCCGAAGAGGGCGGCTTCCTCCCCGCCGGTCCCCGCCCGGATTTCCATGATGACGCTTTTGTCGTCGCGGGGGTCCTTGGGCAGGAGCAGGACTTTCAGGCGCTCGACCGTTTCTGCCTTTTTCTTTTTCAACCCGGCGGCCTCTTCGCGGGCGAGGACGGCCATTTCCGGGTCTTTCTCCTCGCGGAGGATTTTTTCGCAGTCCTCCAGTTGGCGCGAGATCTTTTTGTATTCCCCGAACTCGGCGACCACCGGGGCAATCTCCGCCTGCTCGCGGGCGTATTTCTGGAATTCGGATTGCTGGGCGATGATTTTGGGGTCGCTCAACAATCCGTTCAACTCCTCGGATCGTTTTTCGAAAGCTTCAAGTTTATCGAACATAGAAAAAGCCGGCGCTGGAGGAGGGGCGGGCTTCCGGTTTCAGGAGAATGGCCGGGGATCCGGAGGGGATGGCCGATCCGGATTGTCCTCGATGACGACGCTTGTTTGCCATCCGGGCCAAGCCCATTGGGTCCAGCGGCGCGCTGGACGGGGAAAGGAGACGCTATTGGGGGGCGGCGGCTTCCTCGGGGGCGGCCTGCTTTTTGGCGTATTTGCGCTGGAACTTCTCGATGCGTCCGGCGGTATCGATCAACTTTTGCTTTCCGGTAAAGAACGGATGGCAGTTGGAGCAGATTTCCACGTGAACGTCCGGCTTGGTGGAGTGCGTTTTCACCTCGCTACCGCAGGCGCACTTGATGGTCGCTTCCACATATTTTGGATGAATTCCCTCTTTCATTTCTCCTCCGGCTACGAGTTCATCGTGGACAGGAACTCGGAATTGGTTTTGGTTTCCTTCATCTTTTGCAATAACAAATCCATGCTATCATGTATCCCCATGGGGAGCAAAACTTTTCTCAGCAACCAGATGCGTTGCAGGTCTTCCTTGGGCAGTAGGAGCTCCTCCTTCCGGGTCCCGGAACGGTTGATGTCGATGGACGGGAACGTGCGTTTGTCCGCCAGTTTCCGGTCGAGCACGATTTCCAGGTTGCCGGTGCCCTTGAACTCCTCGAAGATGACATCGTCCATCCGGCTTCCCGTGTCGATGAGGGCCGTGGCAATGATCGTCAGACTGCCGCCCTCCTCCAGGTTGCGCGCCGCGCCAAAGAACCGCTTGGGCCTCTGCAGGGCGTTGGAGTCGACGCCGCCGGAGAGCACTTTTCCGCTCGGGGGCACGATGGCGTTGTAGGCGCGCGCCAGACGCGTGATGCTGTCCAGCAGGATCACCACGTCCTTCTTGTGCTCCACCAGGCGCTTGGCCTTCTCGATCACCATCTCCGCCACCTGCACGTGCCTCTGCGCCGGCTCGTCGAACGTGGAGCTGATGACCTCGCCCCGGACGGACCGTTGCATGTCGGTCACTTCCTCGGGGCGCTCGTCGATCAGCAGGACGATGAGCGCGACTTCCGGGAAGTTGCCCGTGATGCTGTTGGCGATGGACTGGAGGAGCATCGTCTTGCCGGTCCTCGGCGGCGCGACGATGAGCCCGCGCTGGCCCTTGCCGATCGGCGTCATCAGGTCCATGATCCGCGCGCTGAGGTCCTGGCAGGACGGCGTCTCCAGGCGCAACCGTTCCATGGGGTATAGCGGCGTCAGGTTGTCAAAGAGGATTTTGTCCTTGGTCTTTTCCGGGTTCTCGAAATTGATGGCCTCCACCTTCAGCAGGGCGAAATACCGCTCGCTGTCCTTGGGCGGACGGATCTGGCCGGAAATCGTGTCGCCGGTGTGCATGTCGAACTTGCGGATCTGCGAGGGCGAAACGTAAATGTCGTCGGGTCCGGGCAAATAATTGTAAGTGGGCGCCCGTAAAAAGCCAAAACCGTCGGGCAGGATTTCCAAGACCCCCTGCCCAAACATCAGACCGTCTTTCTCGATCTGCGCTTCCAGGATTTTGAATATCAGGTCCTGTTTCCTTAAACTGCTATGTCCCTGGATTTTGAGTTCCTTGGCGATGGTCGTCAATTCGGATATGGTTTTGGCTTTTAATTCCTCGATATTCATGCGATGTGATTTTTAATGAAGGTTGGATGGATTTTCCGGATGTCGATCCGATGAAAACTTGTTTGGTCCGACAAACCGCAAGGATAGAATTCAAAATCCGAAACTACCGGAAAATAAATAGAGTAGAGCGCTATTGGATTGGGGTTTTGGGGTTTATTTAATGGAAGTGATTCGAGCTTTGTTTTTATATTAGCGAAAATGATTAATTTGTCAATAGA
>JACRGP010000194.1 GCA_016217765.1 Nitrospinota bacterium
CTCCGCCGCCCCCTGTTTGGGTGATGGGCGGCTCCGAAGGGAATCAACCGTAAGGTGTTTCCACGGGGAAGGTTTGACTTTAAACCGGAAAAAAACAAAAACGCTTGACCCCTTGACATGTTTTTACAGAAAAGGTCTCCTTGTGAAAGGAGCGGGGGGATTTAAAAACCCAGGATACAAACTCCATCCCATCCCCCTGTTTCGACCCGGCAGGCATTGTCTCCCGGTCCCAAGCAGTCTCCCGCCGTTCGTTTTTTTGTTCGCGCAATATCCCGGCAAACCGGACCGGCGCCAGCGTCAAACCCGGTTTCGAAACGCCGATCCAGCGGCCTCCCCAGCCGCCGTCCAGGCGACCTCCCAGGTTCCGTCCGGACCGGCCCCAAAAAACGCGCTTGCTTGCAATTTTTAAATGCTTTTTAATTGACAAAGAAGCGCGGTTTGGTTAGTATCGCCCCTCTACTTTACACGGGATCTTCGAGTCTTAATCTCGCTTGAAAACTCAAGTTCGACCTATTTAAAATCAACGCCGGGTTTTGGACATTTTTCAGGAATCCCTTTGCAGGACAAGGGGATATCGTTTGATTTTCAACCTTAGCTTGACTCGATAAAACGCGCGGACAAAGCCGGTATGTTAGAACAATACGTTGGCGCCTCCTTAATGCTCCTTTTTGCCATCGGCATAGCCGGAGGCATGGTCCTGTTGACCTCCATCCTTGGGCCCAAGCGCTACTTCCCCGACAAGGCGGAACCGTTCGAATGCGGCGAAAGCCCGCTCGTTTCGCCGCGCCAGCGGTTCTCGGTGAAATTCTATCTCGTCGCGGTGTTGTTCATCCTCTTCGATATCGAGGCGGTGTTCCTGTTCCCCTGGGCCATCCTGTACAAGAAGCTGGGGATGTTCGGTTTCGTGGAAATGTTTCTCTTCCTCCTCATTCTCGGCGTGGGACTTCTCTATGTCTGGAGAAGGGGAGGTCTCGATTGGGAATGAAGCATAAAGGACAACGGGCATAGACGGACGGACCGCGGCAATGGACCCCAATACCGACATCATCGACCGGATCAAAGCGAAATTCGGAAGCTCCGTGATCGACTCGCACCATTTCCGGGGCGATCAGACGGTCACCGTCAAAAAGGAATGCATCCTGGAGCTTTGCAAATTCCTGCGGGACCATGCTCCCTTGTCGTTCAATTTCTTGATGGACCTTACCGCCGTGGACTATTATAAGAAAAAGCCCGCGCGCTTCGAGGTCGTGTACCACTTTTATTCGCTGAAATACAACCGGCGCATGCGCGTCAAGGTTCCCGTCGGCGAGGACGACTGCATCGTGGACTCCGTGGTCCCGTTGTGGAAAACCGCCGACTGGTATGAAAGGGAAGTCTGGGATTTATACGGGATCAGGTTTAATGGGCATCCGGACCTGCGCAGGATCCTGCTGTACGAGGGGTTCAAGGGCCATCCCCTGCGCAAGGACTACCCCATCAACAAGAGACAACCCCTGATCGGGCCTTTGAACTAGAACGGGCGAGGATCCATGATCGTCGACTTACTGATAACTCTGGTCAAAATACTGTTCATCCTGGCGATCACCGTGGGCTTTTTCGCCCCGGTGCTCACCTGGGTCGAGCGCAAGCAGAGCGCGGTCATGCAGGACCGCATCGGCGCGAACCGCGCGGACATCCTGGGCTTCACGGCCCTGGGCCTGTTCCACGCCGTGGCCGACGCGCTCAAGATGTTCACCAAGGAGGATTTCATCCCCCAGGGGGCCAACAAGGTCCTGCATACCCTCAGCCCGATCCTCGCGCTCATCCCCGCGATCGTGACCTTCTCCGTCGTCCCCTTCGGCGGCGAATACACCCTTTTCGGGAAAAAAGTGAACCTGGTGATCTCCGACCTCAACGTGGGCCTGCTGTTCGTCTTCGCGATCGCCTCCCTGTCCACCTACGGATACGTCATCGCCGGCTGGAGCTCCAACAACAACTGGTCCCTGCTCGGCTCCATGCGCACCTCGTCGCAGATGATCTCCTATGAAGTGACCATGGGGCTGACGATCATCGGCGTCCTGATGGTCTACGGGACCCTGAAGCTGACGGAGATCGGCGCCGCGCAGGAGAACTTTTTCCATTGGGGGATCTTCCTGCAACCCCTGGGGTTCTTCATGTTCCTGGCCGCGTCCATCGCGGAGAACAAGCGCATCCCGTTCGACAACCCCGAAGCCGAGTCGGAACTCGTGGCCGGCTATTTCACCGAATACAGCGGCCTCAAGTTCGGCATGTTCTTCATGGCCGAGTTCATCGAAATGGTCACCATCGCCGCGTTGGTGACCATCCTGTTTTTCGGCGGCTGGCATTTTCCGTTCGTCTCCACCGCGGCGCTATTGTCGGTTTTCGAATTTCTCGGCGCCACCGGCGCGAACCTCGTCGCCATGCTGTTCCATGTCGGCGTGTTTTTCGCCAAAGTGGCGTTCTTCATCTGGTTCCAGATGACGGTCCGTTGGACCCTTCCCCGGTTTCGCTACGACCAGATCATGAAACTCGGCTGGAAGATATTACTGCCCTTATCCCTGGCTAACGTCGTCGTTACAGGGTTGGTATTGCTGGCGGTCTCCTGATCCCCGGCGATCGATCTTAAGGAGGTTTCATCATGGCTTATTACGTGGACCGCAACGTCAAAATGACGTGGTGGGAAAGGATATACCTGCCCGAGATCCTCCGCGGGATGTATATCACCTCGCGCCATTTCTTTTTGAATCTGTTCGGGTTCATCCCGTTCTTTTTGGGGACCAGCAAGCGGAGAAAAATTTTCACCGTGTACTATCCCGAGGAAACCGTGAAATATCCCGCGGCGTACCGGGGCCGGCCGGTCCTCGCCATCAACGAGCAAGGGCGCCCGAACTGCGTGGCCTGCGGGCTTTGCGAAGCCGCCTGCCCGGCCTACTGCATCGACATCGTCCCCGCGGAGAACAGCGGCAAGCAGAACGAGGTGGAGCGGTGGCCCAAGGAATTCACCATCGATTACGCGGTGTGCATCTTCTGCGGGTTCTGCGAGGAAGCCTGCCCGGAGGAGGCGATCTTCATGAGCGACAACTGCGAGATCTCCATGCTCGACCGCAAGGACATGAAATACAACCTGCAACAACTCTCGGTCCCCATTGCCCAGTTGAAGGACCGGTTGGAATTCACCCGAAAAATGTACGGAAAATGGAATTACTGATCTTCTATCCCATCGCCTTCGTCAGCATCGTCGCGGCCCTGCTGGTCGTGTTCAATAAAAGCCCGATCGGCTCGGCCGTCTCCCTGATCGGCATGATGCTGTGCCTGGCGGGGATCTTCGTCATGCAGAAAGCGCATTTCATCGCCATCCTGCAAGTCCTGATCTACGCCGGGGCGATCATGGTCCTGTTCATGTTCGTCATCATGCTCCTCAACCTGAAAGGCGACGACACCGCCGCCTGGGCGGCGCGGGACAAGAACAAACTGCTGTCGGTCCTCACCGGCGTCCTGGTCGTGGGGGTCTTGTACAAGATCGTCGATATCGCCACGCGGACCGAGTTGAATTCGCCCGCCCCGCTGACCGACAATTTCGGGACCGTGGCGGAGGTCGGCAAGGCCCTGTTCACCGATTACGTGTTGCCGTTTGAAGTGGCATCCATCCTGCTCCTGGTCGCCATGGTCGGCGCCCTGGTGCTGGCAAAAAGCAAAGTGGACTGAACGACAATGATACCTTTATCGCATTACCTGGTCCTCAGCGCCATGCTCTTCAGCATTGGCGTGTTGGGCGTCCTGGTCCGCCGGAACGCCATCGTGGTCTTCATGTGCGTCGAAATCATGTTGAACGCCGTCAACATTTCCCTGATCGGGTTCGATAACTATACGGACCAGGTGAACGGACAAATTTTCAGCTTCATGGTCATGTGCGTTGCCGCGGCGGAAGTCTCCGTGGGACTGGCGATCGTGATCGCCCTGTTCCGCAACAAGCCCACGGTCAACCTCGACGAATTCAACCTAATGCGCTGGTAAGGAACCAAGATGCTCAGTCTCGCCTGGTTAGTGCCCGTATTCCCGTTGATCGGCTCCATCGTCACCGGCTTTTTCGGCCTGCGGATCGGAAAAGACGCCGTCGGCAAAGTGGCCTGCGGTTCGGTGGCCCTGTCCTTCATGACCACGCTCATTATCCTGGCCGGCCTCGTCATGCTCCCCGAGGAGCATCGAATCTACGAGCAGGTCGTCTTCACCTGGTTCGCGTCCGGCGACCTCGTCGTGGACTTCGGCTACCAGATCGACCCCCTGTCCATGGTGATGATGATGGTGGTCACCGGCGTCGGGCTCATCATCCATATCTACTCCATCGGCTACATGCACGAGGAATACAGCTACTACCGGTTCTTCGCGTACATGAACCTGTTCATGTGCTCCATGCTCCTGCTGGTGATGGGCAACAACTTCCTGCTCATGTTCATCGGCTGGGAAGGCGTGGGGATGTGCTCCTACTTCCTGATCGGGTACTACTTCGAGAAGAAATCCGCCTGCGACGCGGGCACCAAGGCGTTCGTCGTCAACCGGGTGGGCGATTTCGCCTTCCTGCTGGGCATCATGTACATCTTCAAGGAGTTCAAGACCATCGATTTCACCAGCGTGTTCGCGGCGGCCCCCAACACCCTGATTTACGGCGGCGAGGCGGTCACCCTCATCACCCTGTTCCTGTTCATCGGCGCCACCGGCAAGTCGGCGCAGATCCCGCTGTACACCTGGTTGCCCGACGCGATGGAGGGCCCCACGCCCGTCAGCGCCCTGATCCACGCCGCCACGATGGTCACCGCCGGCGTCTACATGGTGGCCCGGTGCAACGCCCTGTTCATGCTCGCCCCGATGTCCATGATGACGGTGGCCTTTATCGGCGGGGGCACGGCCATATTCGCCGCCACCATCGGCATGGCGCAAAACGACATCAAACGCGTGCTCGCCTACTCCACCGTGAGCCAGATCGGCTACATGTTCCTGGCCTGCGGCGTCGGGGCGTTTACCGCGGGGATTTTCCACCTCGTCACCCACGCGTTTTTCAAGGCCTGCCTGTTCCTCGGTTCCGGTAGCGTCATCCACGGCCTGCACGGCGAACAGGACATCCGCAAGATGGGCGGCCTCAAAAAATACCAGCCGGTCACTTACCTGACCTTCCTGATCTCCACCCTCGCCATCGCCGGGATTTTCCCGCTTTCGGGATTTTTCAGCAAAGACGAAATCCTGTTCCATTCCCTGGTGGACGGCAACATGATCCTGTGGGGGATGGGCGTCAGCGGCGCGTTCATCACGGCCTTTTACATGTTCCGCCTGGTGTTTTTGACGTTCCACGGCGAGTCGCGGGTCGATCCGCATGTCCACCCGCACGAATCCCCCAAAGTCATGACCCTGCCCCTGGTGGTCCTCGCCGGGCTCGCCGCCGCGGGCGGATTGCTGGGGATCCCGTTGATCAAGGGGGCGCACCTCCTGCACCATTGGCTGGAACCCGTGTTCAGCTTCGACATGAAAGCCGCCCTCGACGCCTCGGCCCAAATGATGATCAAGGAGGGACATCACGTCCCGGCCTGGTCGCACCTGCTGGAAAAGGAAGAGCATGGCCTCGCCATGGAAATCGGCCTGATGCTCCTGTCCCTCGTCATCGCGCTGTCGGGGATTACCGCGGCCTACTTTTTCTATATCAAATACCCAACTCTGCCCGACCGGATCATGCAGGGCCAGTGGGGATACGAACTGGTGAAGAACAAATACCAGGTGGATGAATTTTACGACGCGACGATCGTCAACCCCGCCATCGAGGGCTCCTTTTTCTTGTGGAAAACCTGCGATGCCCAGGGCGTGGACGGCGCGGTCAACGGAGTGGCGAAAACCATCGCCTGGTTCAGCGACCAGGCGCGCGCGTTCCAGTCGGGCTTCGTGCGGAATTACGCCCTGTTCATGGTCGTCGGCTTCATCGGTTTCTTAATCGTGGTGTTCTAACGGCCTAAATCAATATGTTTTTAACATTAGTGACATTTCTACCGCTCGTCGCGGCGGGCATCCTGGCGTTCATCCCCAAGGAAAACGAAGAGACGATCAAGCAGACCGCCCTGGCCTTCGCCGTCGCGGACTTCCTGCTCTCCCTGCAACTCTGGGCCGACTTCGACCTGACCACGCACAAGATGCAGTTCGAGTTCAACGTGCCGTGGATCGAGACCTGGGGCATCAACTACCACGTGGGGATCGACGGAATTTCCCTGCTCCTCTACATCATGACCACCTTCCTCACCGCGATATCCATCCTCGCGTCGTGGGAGGTCAAGAAATACATCAAGGAATACATGATGGCCATGCTGGCCCTCGGCACGGGCATGCTGGGGGTCTTTGTCGCCCTGGACTTCTTCCTGTTCTACTTCTTCTGGGAATTCCAGTTGGTCCCGATGTACATCATCATCGGCGTCTGGGGCGGCCCGCGCAGGATCTACGCGGCGGTCAAGTTTTTCCTGTACACCGCCGTCGGTTCCCTGCTCATGCTGGTCGCCATCATCTGGATCTACTTCATCGTCCAGGACAAGACGGGGGTGTACACCACCGACCTCATGTACATCACCCAGCGCCTGGACATCCCCCTGAGCACGCAAAAGTGGCTGTTCATGGCCTTCTTCATGGCCTTCGCCATCAAGGTGCCCATGTTCCCGTTCCATACCTGGTTGCCGGACGCGCACGTGGAAGCGCCCACGGCGGGGAGCGTCATCCTGGCCGGGGTCCTCCTGAAAATGGGGACTTACGGTTTCCTGCGGTTCAACCTGCCGCTGTTCCCCCACGCCAGCAACGAGTTCCTGCCGCTCATCGCCGCCCTGTCCATCATCGGCATCATTTACGGCGCGCTCGTGTCCATGGTCCAGGAGGATTTAAAGAAACTCATCGCCTACTCCAGCGTCAGCCACCTGGGGTTCGTCATGCTGGGCATCTTCGCCTTCAACCACTACGGCCTGGAAGGGGCGCTTCTCCAAAACCTCAACCACGGGTTGAGCACGGGGGCCCTGTTCTTGATCGTGGGGATGATTTACGACCGGCGCCATACCCGGCTCATCAAGGAATTCGGCGGGCTCTCCAAGCAGATGCCCAAGTACGCCATTTGTTTCATGATCATCACCTTTTCCTCCATCGGCCTGCCTGGACTGAACGGCTTCGTGGGCGAGTTCCTCGTGCTCCTCGGCATATTCCAGGTGAACCTCATGTACGCCGCGCTGGCCACCTCGGGGGTCATTTTCGCGGCCTGCTACATGCTGTGGATGTTCCAACGGGTGATGTTCCAGGAACTGAAAAACCCCGAAAACATGAAATTGCCGGACCTCAATTTCAGGGAACTGGTATTGCTGGTCCCGATCATCGTCCTGTGTTTCTGGATCGGGTTGTATCCGCAACCGGTCATCAAGACGTTCGACGCCTCGGTCGCCCACCTGGTCGACCAGGTGAACCCTAAAAACTTCGCGCCCGGCGGCGCCGTACACGCCGAATTGAAACCCGGCCACGCGGCGAACGGCAAGTCCGAAGTTAAAGAGTAACCAAACAACCCAGTTCCAAAAGGATCGCTAGTGGACTTAATCCCCGCTCCCTCAATCGACCTCATAAGCCTGGCCCCGGCGCTGGTGTTGAGCGTCTTTGGCATGGGAGTCCTCATCCTCGACCTGTTCATCGGGAAGGACAAATCCATCCTGGTATTCATAAGCCTCCTGGGACTGTTCCTCACGACAGTCGTCACCTTCGCCAAGGGAGGCCTGCCCGTCTATTCGTTCCAGGGCAGTTACGTGGTGGACCACTTTTCCATTTTCTTCATATTCATTTTCGCCATCAGCTCCGCCCTGGCGATCATGCTCTCCGTCAATTACAACCGCCAGGAAAACATCAAGGTCGGGGAGTACTACAGCCTGATCCTGTTCTGCACGGTGGGGATGATCATCCTCGCGTCCTCGACGGACCTGATCATGATTTTCCTGGGGATCGAGATCGTTTCGATCTGCCTCTACATCCTGGCGGGCATCCGGCGCAACGACGCCCGCTCCAACGAGGCGGCCCTCAAATATTTCCTGCTGGGAGCCTTCGCCACGGGATTTCTCTTGTACGGCATGGCCCTTCTGTATGGCGCGACCGGATCGACCCAACTCATGAAGATCGCCCTGGCCCTCAAGACCGGCAAGGTCGTCTCCAAACCCCTGCTCCTCATGGGAGCGGTCCTCCTGATCATCGGGTTCGGGTTCAAGGTCGCCTCGGTGCCGTTCCACATGTGGGCTCCGGACGTTTATCAGGGAGCGCCCACGCCGATCACCGCCTTCATGTCGGTGGGCCCCAAGGCGGCGGTCCTGGCCTCCTTCTTCCGGGTATTCGTCCACGCCATGCCGGACATGGCGGAATCCTGGATCCTGGTCTTGAGCATCGTCGCCGTGCTCAGCATGTTCGTGGGCAACCTCGGCGCCATCGCGCAAACCAATATCAAACGCCTGCTGGCCTACTCCAGCGTCTCCCATATAGGGTACATACTGATCGCGCTGATCGCCAAGAACTCGCTGGGTAGCGCGAGCCTGCTGTTTTACCTGCTGGCCTACGCCTTCACCACCTTCGGGGCGTTCGCCATCGTCATCATCCTGGGCCGGAGAGGCGACGAGAAACTGGAAATAGACAGCTACTCCGGACTGGCTTACCGGCATCCCGTCCTGGCCCTGTGCATGGCCATCTTCCTCATGTCGCTGGGGGGACTGCCCCCGCTGGCGGGATTCGTCGGGAAATTCTACATCTTCAGCGCCGCCATCAAGGAAGGCCATGTGCCGCTCGTGGTCATCGCCGTGCTGAACACCGCGGTATCCTTCTACTACTACCTGAAAGTGATCGTCTACATGTACATGCGGGAGCCCGCCGGGGAGTTCCATCCGACGCTGGCGCCGCTCTCCCTGCTGGTCGTGGCCATAGCGGTTTTCGGCACCCTCCAGTTGGGCATATTCCCCGGGCCGATCATCTCCCTGGCCCAACAGTAGTTTGCGGCGCGGTCTCTTAAAACCTTTCTAAAAACAGCGGAAGTTAGCTATAATTTCAATTGGGGCGCCGGGCAAACGCCCGGAGGCGATCCGGCGATGACGCTCCGCGATCGCCGGAACGCGATCCCCCGCCTCGACGTCCGCCTGAGGCGGCGTCGGGTCCAGCGTTCACGCTGGCCAATCTCGCCCTCCATCGAGGGAGAGGGGCGATTCGAGCGTCGAGTCAATCGGTTCATTTTATTAGACGCTCGTAGCCCGGATATTGCATGAGCGAGAGGAGGACAAATAATGCCCCGCCCCAAAAACCCGCAAAAGAAACTGCCGCTCACCATCACTCTGCGTCCGCAAGACCGCGCGATCATCGAGACCGCCGCGGCGCGGGCGGGCATGACCATCGGCCCCTACCTGGTATCATGCGCCCCGGCCGAGGCGGCACGGGAGCGTAGAAATCGAGAGGCCGCCCCGGCGGTTCCGGGAACCCCATAACCAAGAGAAGGATGGGATTGCTCCCCCTTGTAAAGGGGGGCGGGGGGATTCGTGCCATTACTGCTAACGGGGATTTTTCAAATCCCCCTATCCCCCTTTGCAAGGGGGGATAAAACCAGGGCGCTTTTTGCGCTGGGTATTTTCCGTCCCCAACAGGTCGGCGAGCCCCGTTCCCAAAACCCGAAGCGCCTCCATGGGGTACTTGCTCGCGCAATATCCGGGTTAGTCAACATTGAACGGTCGAGAGAAAATTTTGCCATGAAGATGAACCATTTATCCAAGGAAACCGTCGACGCGGTTTTGGAAAAAGTCCAGGACGTCGTGGCCCGCAACGATTACTCCCCCGGGAAGATGGGGGAGATATTCAAACTGTCGGAAGCGGACGGAGAGAAGTTCCTGCAGTGCAAGGCCAACCCGCAACAAGCCCCAAACGTGAACTTCGAAATGGACCCCGAACAGGGCATCCGGTTTTTCGACCCGTTCTCGTTTTTTACGGGAAGGATTTATAAAGACGTGGACGGATGGACGCGGTGGACGATGGA
>JACRGP010000197.1 GCA_016217765.1 Nitrospinota bacterium
GCCAATCCGGTGAACCGCGAGACCTCCTCGATGACCTCCGCTTTACTGGGTTTCTCCAGGTCCCCGGCAAGCGCCGGGAAAGCGGCAAAAAACCAAAACAGAACAGCCACTGCCAACCCGCTTTTGACTTTCATAATCCCGGTCCCTTTCGTTTCATAACCGTCTTTTCAGCGTCAAAATATCTTGTAGCGGAAAGCGTACCCCGCCCGTTCCGCCAGGGCCGCGAACCGGCCGCGGATGTTCGCGAAGTCGAAACTGTAGTTGTACGTCTTGCCGAACAGGTTGGACTGTTCCTCGATGGTCCCTTCGCGCGGGCCGGCGCGGGTCTTGTACGTCTCGGCCTTGAAACCGAACCCCGGCGTCATGTCCGGGTCGCTGTCCATGGATAACCCGAATCCCGTCTCTTTGAGGGATTCCGTGAAAACCAGTTCCTTCTTCCCCTCGTCCAACGCGATGCGCGCCGAGTAAACGAGTTTCTTGCGGGTCAGGAACGCCTTGCGTTCCGCCACGATTTTTTCGAGCGAAAAAACGCCGCCTTTTTCCCGCAGTTCCAACGAGAGGTCCGCCGCGATTTCCCCGATTGCATCTCTCAGACTCATATATTTGAACTGCGTGCCTTGCCGGGTTCTTGCCGGTTAACGTTCGGGACTGGCTTCGCCAACGATCCTGATTTCGCTCATATGGGCATAGTTTCCGCCCCAGTTGCTTTCCACGCGGACCAGCACGTAACTTGCCTCGAAGGGGAACGAGAATACGAAACTCTGAAACTCGTCCTTTTGCTCAAGCTCCCGGCGCGCGAGACCGTTCCACGGCCCGTCCGGGGAGTTTCCATAATACAAACCGACCTGTCTGGTCCACCGCGATTTGTTTATGTCCGACGAGGACGGATTGATTTCAATTTTTGAAATTTTTGCTGGTTTTGCCAGTTGGATGACGATTTCCTGGGGGATGGGCGGAGAATCGGGGGCCGACGACCATTCGTGTCCCGGTCCGGTTCGACCGTCCGTAAGATTCCGGGCCGCCCAACTGTTGTCGTTGAATTGGGATGTCCACCGCGTCACTTTGGCATTTGGGGATGAAGCAGAAATCCTCGCGGGTTCGGGAGGCGCTTTGGCCGGGGCCGGTTCAGGAGAAGGGGAGGGGGCCGAACCTTTTGTCGCCGCCTCGTTCTGGGCCGCGGCAACATCGCCGAGGCGGGCGAATTCTTCGCCAGCGGCCTGCCATTGACCGGCGAATTTTTCAAAGTTCGCCTGGGCCTTCTGAAACATCTCGGCGTTTCCCGACGATATCGCCAGCAGGGTGTCCAGGATGATCGACTCGAACAGCGCCGTCGCGTCGGCAAAGGATTTCCGCACCGCCCGCATTTCCGAAGTCTTCAACGCGATGCCGTTGACGAGCCTGCGGGCTTCCTGGGCTTTGGGATACAGGTTTTCCTTGATCTCGTTTAAATGCGGCTTCCAGGTTTTATCGAGCGTTTTTTGCGGATCGGGGTCCCGGTTCTCGATTTCCTGAAGTTTGTCGGTGACCTGCGAGATCAACTGGCTGGCCTGTTGGAATTCCTTTCCCTGGCCAAATGCCAAAATGTCTTCCGTCAAGGGAGAAACCAGAGGCTGGGCGGGCGCCGAGGCCGTTTTAGCGGTCGATCCGGGGTTTCCCGCGCAACGGAAACCGACATCGCTCATGCGTTGCTTGGGAGGTTGGTTGTTACGATAGGCGCTACGCAAGCTGTCGGGGGTACTGCCATAGCCGCCTCCCCGGTAAACCTTATCCATTGCCGGGCCAGGTCCCTTGGGATTGTCGCGGGGACTTTCTTTATAATAGTCCTCCCGATACCAATCGGCCACCCACTCCGACGCATTCCCCGCCATGTCGAACAGGCCGTAGCCGTTTGCGGGAAAACTGCCGACGGGGGCGAGTTCCGCGAAGCCGTCGTCGAACTGCTCGGCGTTATGGGAGTATGGGCATTGGCGGTCGCAGAAATTGGCCTTGCCGGACTCCACGCTGTCCCCCCAGGGATACAACGTGTCGCGGCCGCCCCTGGCGGCTTTCTCCCATTCCATCTCCGTGGGCAGGCGTTTCCCCACCCGCGCGCAATAATCGCTGGCCTCGTTCCAGGACACCATGATTACGGGCAGATTGCCGCCCGTGAACATGGGAGCTTCCCTCCCCATGACGCGCTTGAAATCCGCTTGCGTCACTTCATATTTATCGATATGGAAGGCGTCGAGAGAAACCGCGTGTATCGGCGACTCGTGGCGGAACCAGAAGGCCTGGCACCCTTTTTTGTAGTACTTGTCGCATTCCGCGGTCGCCATGCGGGGGTCGGCCCCGGCGCGGAATTCGCCCGCTGGAATAAGGACCATGTTGTCGAATTCGGACGCGGCGGACGCGGTTGTAGCCGCGAGAAGAATCATAAAAGCGGAGAAAACTACAGCCGTCGCTCCAAACTTTGTCCTCATACTCCTCACCTTTCAGAAAGTTAAGAAGCCCGCCCAATCAATTGACAGCTAACCCGGATATTGCATGAGTAAAAGAATGGAATTTCTCCCCCTTGCA
>JACRGP010000196.1 GCA_016217765.1 Nitrospinota bacterium
AAATGGCGGTCACCATCAAGTCCAGGACCTCGGGCCCCAATTGGATGGTGGCGTGATGCGGCAGGTTGCGGGGATCGGAGACGATCTTCCGGACGTTCCGCGGGTTCTTGTGGAAGATATCGATCGACTGGCCGACGATCTGGCCGGCCTTGACGGGGAGATACTGCTCCAGCGCTTGGAGGTTTTTTTGCGAAGCCGGGTTCATGTAGTTTATTTTGAACTCGCTGTCGGCGTATATCACGTTCGCGGGGATGCTCTTCAACATGACCGCGAAGCGGGCGACTTCCTCGTCGGACATCTTCTTGGCCTTGGCCTGGTCCAGCATGGCCCCGAGTTTCCGCTCGAACTCGCCCTGGAGGCCGAAGTTCTCGGACTTGGGCAGTTTGCCCGCCAGCAGGTCGTCGGCGTTTTGCAGGAAGGTCTTGACGGTATGGAACAGCCCGTTGAACGAACCGGCCATTCTGCCCAATTCGTCACTGGATTTGGCCTGGAGTTCCTGGATGGCGCGCAGGTTGCCCTCGGCGAAGTTCTCCAGGCCGTCGGTCAGGGCGATGATGGGCGCCGTCAAGGCGCGCGCGCTCCAGACGCCGTAGGCCAGGATCAGGCCGAGGAATACCGCGATGACGGCGAACAAGCGCCGCTCGATGGCGACGATCGAGGCGTTGACCTCCGAATCGGCGTCCCGGACCAACACCGACCAGTTCATGCCGGGGAAACCCATGGCGCCGCGGTGGTGGGCGTAACCCGCCGCCTGTTCGATCTTTTTACGGGCATGGTGGGCGTATTCGAAGCCCGATTTTTTGTTTTTCGCCGCCGACACCGCCGCGTTCACGCCTTTCTCGACCAGGTTGAGTTTGAACAACGTGTCGAAATCGTGTTTGACCGACTTCTCCGTGCCCATCCCGCTACCTGGGTCGTAATCGACGATCACTTGACCGTTGCCGTTCAGCAGGGTCAGTTCGGCGTTGGCCAGCCCCTTGTCCTTCAAGTTTTGGTAGGCGTCCTTGAAAATGTCCTCGACCAGGGAAAACTTGGCGTAGTTATACCAGACCGCGACGACCTGGCCCGAGGCGTCCTTCACCGGCGCGGCAAAGCCCATGCTCAGCCCGTCGTCCCCCGCGTAGGCCTCCTTGACCTCCGGCTCCACGTGCAGGGGAACGTAAACGGTACCCGTCATGGCCGCCGCTCCGCCCACGTTGCCATCTTGACTGGTGTAATATTTTTCCGCGAGAACGTCCTGGAACCATTGGGCGTTCTTGTAGTTGCGCTGGTAAAACCCTTGCGTCGAAACGGGTTTGCCGTCCTGGTCCCTGGTGTTGATCCCGATGACCTTGCCCTCCAGGTCCACCAGGAGCGTCAGGTAATAGAGGTCGTAGGTGTCCACGTATTTGTTCATCGACTCGACGATGGGGCCGTCGGGTTTGTACCAGTTGCCGCGGTCTAGCGCCACGGTGTTGAGGCCGAAGGCCTGGACGTCGCCGTAGCGTTCGAAGATGTTGCGGTCGACCTTGTCGGCGATGTTCTCGGCGGCGCTTTGCAGGGTCGCGGCGTTCAACTGCCGGACTTCCTTGAAGGAGACGTTGGTCATGACCATGACCGCCGCCAGCGGGACGAGTCCCACCATGAGGTATTGCAGGGTTTGCTTCCACTTGAGGCCCAGGTTTTTCCAGACGTCCATGGTATTTGCTCCTAGTGTTTAATTGCAAAAATAAGCGTGTGAAAAAAACATTCCTTCTCCCCTTGCGGGAGAAGGCTAGGATGAGGGGTGATCGATAAAATTTTCCTCTATAAACCTTTATAAACGAGAATGTTACCCGCCCCCTCACCCCGGCCCTCTCCCACAACGGGGAGAGGGAGGAGCGGACGGCCAAATGATACGTGAATTTATGCAATTAAGCGCTAGTAAAACAGGGGAGGTTTACACATTGCCCATGACGGGCGATTTCCGGCGGGCCTTGGCGGCAAACCGGTTTCTCTACCCCTTCCGGCTTTCGGGCAGGAGGACGATGAACTTCGCCCCCTTGCCCGGCGCGCTCACGGCCGACAGTTTTCCTCCGTGCGCCGACACGACTTTCTGGCAGATGGTCAGGCCCATGCCGGTTCCGTCATACTCCGTCCGCCCGTGCAGGCGCTGGAACGGTTTGAAGATGCGGTCGAGATACTTCATGTCGAAACCGATGCCGTTGTCCGCGACGGAGATCTCCCAAAAGCCCCCGCTCGTGTAACGGCCGTTGATCTCGACGCGGGGGGGTTCGTCCGGCCCGCGAAACTTCAGCGCGTTACCGATCAGGTTCTGGAACAACTGACGCAGTAGCATTTTGTCGCCCTCCAATTTTTGGGGCAACCGCCCGACGCTCACCGCGCCCCCGGTTTGTCCGAGGAGCGTTTCCACGTCGAGGAGCGCCTCGGAGACCGTCTCCGCCAGATCGACGGCCTCGAATTGCCGCGGGTTCGAGGCGACCCGGGAATACTTCAGCAAATCGTCGATGAACTTTTGCATCCTCAGCGTGGAGTTTTGCATGCGTTCCAGGCAGTCCCGGCCGCATTCGTCCAGGGCGTGGGAATACTTTTTCAACCGGTCGCCGAAAGCGACGATCTTCCGCAAGGGTTCCTGCAGGTCGTGCGAGGCGATGGCGGCGAAGTCGCGCAGGGCCTCGTTGCTCCTTTCCAGCTCGGCGGCGCGCGACTCGAGCTGTTCCGCGGCGCGCTTGCGCTCGGTGTCGTCGATCTTCACCGAGACGAAGTGGGTGATCCTGCCCTTCGCGTCAAGCAGGGGGGTAATGGATTGAAGCTCCCAGACGAGACCGCCGTCCTTTCTCCTGTTGCACAATTCTCCCCGCCATTCGTTACCCGCCGTAATCGTCTCCCACAGCTTGGAGTAAAACTGGGGCGGATGGACCCCGGATTTCAGTATGCGCGGGTTTTTCCCGGCGACTTCCTCGAGGGAATAGCCCGACGTCGCCACGAAATGCGGATTGACGTACTCGATCCGGCCCTCGGCGTCCGTGATCAACACGCTACTGGGGCTTTGCTCCACGGCGCGCGACAGCTTGCGGAGATCGTTCTCCAGGGTTTTCCGCTCCGCGACGTCGCGGACGACGCCCACGAACAACCGTCTGCCGCCAAGAAACAACTCGCTGACGGCCCAATCCATGGGGAAAACGGAGCCGTCCTTGCGCAAACCGGCGATTTCCCCGCCGGCGGCCGACGGCCTTTTTTCTCCCGCGCGCGGGCCATCGAGAAAACAGCGGCCCATCTCGGAGCGGCAAGGCTCCGGCAGTAGCCTGTGGACGCTTTGTCCGGCCGCCTCCTCCGTCCGGTAGCCGAAGATGCGTTCCGCCGCCGGGTTGAGCGATTCCACGCAACCCCGCTCGTCCATGACGACGACGCCGTCCGCCAGGTTGTTCATGAACGTCTCCAGCGGGCCGGTCTCCGGCCCGGTTTCCGTCGCGGAGCCTTCCGGCGGTTTACGCAAATTCCCGGTCATTCAAGGTCCCTCCCGCGGCCATCGGAACGGTCCGCGCGCATTTCAAGTTTCCTCCCGCCACTTCCCGAGTTCCGACAACAACGCTTCCGCCGCGCGCCTCATGTCCTCCGTCATTTCCTTTTCCCGACACAAGAACTCGCTCACTTTCCGTTGCAGTTCCAGTTTTTCCGTCGCCGCCTCCCACAACACCATCGGGCCGAGGTAGCCCCGGCCCGCCTCGAAAACGGGGCTCACGAAAAGATCGAATACCTCGGGCCCCACATGGATCCGCGTCTTGTACGGCAGGTTCCGCGGGTCCGAAAGAATCTTCCGCAACAGCCAGGGGTCCCTGTGAAAAGAGTCAAGCGGTTTCCCCAGGGTCCGCTCCGCTTTCTCCCGAAGATACGGTTCCAACCTCCTCAACCGGTCGAAAGCCGTCCGGTTGATATATCGGAGGACGAGGTCCCGGTCCGCAAACATGATGCCGACCGGCGCGGCGTCCATCATCGCCGCGAAATCCGTCTCCGCGTCCGGCCGCGAACGGTCCTTGCCGGCGAACGAAGCTTCCCGATTCATGGAAGGTCCTCCCCGCGGGAATCCGGGCGTTCCCCGGCCCATCGCAACTGGCGGACGATCCCGGGAATCCGGACGTACTCATTGTGTTTGTCCAGGAAATAATCGGCCCCCCAAGCCATGCACTTCACCCGGTATTGAAAAAACGGGTGGTTGGTCAGGACGACGACCTTGAGGGACGGCAATGCCTTCTTGACCGTTCGCAGGACGTCGACGCCGCTACCGCCGGCTATCTGGATGTCCAGGATGACGACATCCGGTCTCGACCGCAGGATGCCTTGCTCGGCGTCTTGGACGTTGCCCGCCTCGCCGACGATTTCGACATCGCCCATCTCGAAAAGCATGGCGCCGAGTTGTTCCAGCGCCATGGGCGAATCGTCCACTAAAAAAGCTTTCATCGTTACCTCCGTTCGCGGACCGTTTACGCGCGCTACTCGCTGTAGGGGCCAGGCTGGGCCTGGAGCCAACGCCGCCTCCCGCTTGCGCGGAGGCGGAAAATTCTCCCCCTTGTAAAGGGGGCCGGGGGGATTCATGTCGTTACCGCCAACGGGGATCTCAAATCCCCCTAACCCCCTTTGCCAAAGGGGGGCGAGGGGGGATTTCGCAAGGGGGGACAAAACCAAGGCGCAAGAACAACGATAAACTTTTTTGAAAAAGCTTATAGAGGGGATTGGCTGAATTTTATGTGGGATTGGGCGAAAACTCTTGTCGGCGTCCGTCTTACGGGCATCTCTAAAAATAGTTGCCCGATTCATCAGGCGCTCCAAAAGCCCAATAAATTGGGCAACTACAACATGGACCGCCGCGCCGCCAAAGCCCCCCTGTAGCAAAGGGGGAATTTTTGCCTTCCCCCTCCCAGGGGGAAGGGTAGGATGGGGGGAGAGATGTCGCCGGTAAGACTCGCATGGTTTGAACACGCGCGGAACTTTTGGGAGCGCTAAGCCTCCCGGCTTTGCATGCAACGCGGGGACGCGTAGCGCTCCATAAACGATTCCTCAAATCAGCCCGTATTTTGCATGAGCGAAAGGATGGAATCGCTCCCCCTTGCAAAATCCCCCCTGGCCCCCCTTGGCCAAAGGGGGGACAGGTTCTCTCCCCCTTGTAAAGCCTGTCCCCGCGCAGGCGGGGAGCCGGGCCGGGGGGATTCATGTCGTTACCGC
>JACRGP010000195.1 GCA_016217765.1 Nitrospinota bacterium
GAAGCGGGGACCACCCTGCGTTCGTTCACTACATCGGGATTTATTTACCATCAAAGGAACGACCATACGGTGGTAAAATGGGCCTACGACTCGATCAACGGCATCATCAGTAGCAAAATTATCGAGACCGAGAGCGAATTGCGGAGACAATTGGACCTCGAGAAAAAATTGCGCGGCGAGGAGACCGAAAAGGAGAAACTCCGGCGGTTGCAACCCCAAGGGGCCACTGGCGTAAAGTAAAACGCGGCCGGTATCTCTTTTTAACCGGCGATCTAACGAAGGGAACGGTTCCTATGAGCGTCACCTATCAAATCTTGTTCAGCGCGGGGGAAATCCTGTTTCACATCCTGATCGTGGTGTCGTTCGTCGTGAGCGCGCTCATTCTGTTCAAACCGGCGCTCGCCGCGCGCATCAATGAGCGCTTCAACGCGGTCTTCTCCACGGAGCACGCGCTCGATAAAGTCGATAAGTACATCGATACCACGGAAGCCCTTCTCAAGTACCGGTGGTTGCTGGGCGGGGTATTCCTGGCCGGTTCGGTGTTGACCATTAAATATCTGGTCGCGGATTTCGACGAGAAGAAGTTCGTCGCGTTGATCATCAATCCCGCCGGGCTGGGCGCGCGGACGATTTATGAAATAGTCGTCGCCGCGGCCCGCTGGTTCTTCACGTTGTTTTCCGGCGTCGGGGTGGTCGTTTGCCTGACCATCATGTTCTGGCCCGCCTCGTTCCGGAAAATCAGCGAAAAAACGGACGTCCTGTTCTCGACGGTCGAATTCCATAAGGCCCTGGACGCTTCCAACCATTCCCTCGATAACTGGGTACTGAGACATCATGTCATCGTCGGGTCCTTCCTGTTCATGGGCTCTTGTTACCTGGTGGTGATCTTCCTGTTTGTCCTGCGGAAATAGCCGCTACCTCGCCCTCCTATTACGGACCGCATAAACCGGCCCGTCAACCTTCTCCTTTTTCCGCCGTCCATTTGCTGACCAGCCACACGGCCAGACAATGCGAGACAGTCTGCTAACTGATTGATATTAATATGATTATTTGTTAATATACTCGCGTGCTTTAAACTGGAAATCGTGTAACCGCTTAGAAAAGGCTTGCCCGAAATTGACTGTTCCAAAATCCACATTGTGGGAACTTGAGCCGCATACAAAAGCAAAACACGAGATTTTACGGCGATACCTGAAGGCATGGTTTCCAATTCTGAATTCGTGGAATGGCAGGATTATTTACATCGACGGTTTCTCTGGTCCGGGACGTTATAAAGGCGGCGAACTGGGCTCGCCGCTCATTGCGCTGGACGTGGCCATAAATCACAGAAAGGTTAGGAAAGGCGAACTAGTCTTTTGGTTCATAGACGAAGACCAAGATCGCATCTTGCATCTTAAAAAAGAGTTGCAAGCGCTTACGATTCCCCCACACTTTAAGGTACAGGCTGAATCCGGAATATTTCACGAGAGACTGGCCTGCGTTTTAGACGAATTGGAGGCCAAAGGATCCAATCTTGCGCCTACGTTTGCTTTTATCGATCCATTTGGCTTCTCGGGCATTCCTTTTGCGCTCGTCGAACGTTTCTTGAAGCAGAATCGATGTGAGGTGTTTATTAATTTGATGGCGGATGCAATAAACCGGTTCTTGGAGCATCCAAGAGATAACATCGTCCGTCATATTGTGGAAGCGTTCGGCGCCGATGAGGCCATTCGTATCGCCGAGGAATCCGGAAGTAACAGGGTCGAGAGTCTACGAACGCTCTACCAAAGCCAGTTGCGTAAGGTGGCAAAATTTGTTCGTTACTTTGAAATGCGCGACCGCAATAATCGAGTTCAATACTATTTGTTTTTTGCAACGAATAACGAAAAAGGTCATCTGAAGATGAAAGAGGCGATGTGGGCCGTGGATCCGAATGGAGAATTTAGATTCTCTGATGCCACCGATCCTAGTCAGCGGGTGTTATTCACTGAACTCGTCGATACAACCTCATTGGCAAAGAAACTTAGAAAAAAATTCCGGGGCCAAGGAATACGTTCGGTCGAGGTGGTTTGCAAGTATGTCGAAGATGAAACCGCGTTTCTTGCCAAGCACGCGAGAGCAGTTCTGAAAGAAGAAGAAACCGCGGACAGGGTCAGGGTGGAGCCCCTTCTGAGCGATGGGAAAAAGCGGCCGACGAATACGTATTGGAACAAGGCCATGATCACTTTCACGTAGGATGTTTATATGAGTGAAAAGTCGAACATAGAGTGGACGGATTCGACTTGGAATCCGGTTACGGGATGTACAAAAATCAGCCCAGGATGCAAGCATTGTTATGCGGAGACTTTTTCCGAACGATGGCGCGGAATATCCGGACACCCTTATGAACAAGGGTTCGATATGCGATTCTGGCCCGAACGGTTAACGCAACCTTTGGACTGGAAAAAACCGCGCGCGATATTTGTAAATAGTATGAGCGATTTGTTCCACGAGGACATTCCATTCTCATACATCGAAAAAGTTTTTAGGGTGATGGAAAAAGCCCATTGGCATACGTTTCAAATTCTCACCAAACGCGCGGAGCGTCTTTCAGGGTCTGCTTGTAGGCTCAATTGGCCCGCCAACGTGTGGATGGGCGTATCGATAGAAACTCCAGAATATCTGCGGCGTGTCGATTGTCTGAGGAACGTTCCCGCAAAAACCAGATTTCTTTCCATCGAGCCTCTTCTCGACAAAATGGGAATTTTAAATTTAAAAGGAATTGATTGGGTGATCGCCGGGGGTGAAAGCGGACCCGGCGCGCGCCAGATGGACCCAATCTGGGTCCGAGAAATCCGCGACCAATGCCTGAAAAACAAGGTGCCTTTCTTTTTTAAACAATGGGGCGGTTTCCAAAAAAAGAAAGCGGGCCGTGAGCTTGATGGACGCACTTGGGATGAGATGCCCCACTACCGCTTATTACGGACTGCGTAAACAGGCCGATCAATCTTCAGCTTTTTCCGCCGTCCATTTGCTGACCAGCCACACGGCCAGGGAGGAAAGCAGGAACGCGGGGACCAGTTCGTAGATGACGGTCTCGGAAAGCCCGCCAACCTTCCACGCGACGGTGACGGCAAACCCCGCGATTATCCCCGCGACGGCTCCTTCCTTCGTGACGTTGCGGGCGTACAGGGTGAACAGGATCGGCGGCCCGAAACTGGCTCCCAGACCCGACCAGGCAAACAGCACGAACCAGAATATCGCGCGCACCTCGGTCAACGCGACGATCATGGCGCCGATCCCCAGGGCCAGGATGGTCGCCCGGCTGATGAGGATGATCCTGGCGTGGGACGGCTCGCGCCGGAGCGCCTTGCAGTAGATGTCGTGCGCCACGGCCGAGGCGGCGACGATGATCTGCGACGACACGGTAGACATGATGGCGGCGAGGATCCCCGTCAGGACGACGGCCGCGACGGCCGGCGGCAGATATTTTTCCGCGGCCAGCGGGAACAAGCTCTCGGGGTCTTGCAACCCGGGCATTAGCGCCCTGCCGCAAATGCCCAGGACGATGGCGGATGAGTAGATCAGGAATCCCCAGCCGATGGCGATCCACGTCCCCTGTTCGATGGCCCTGGTATCCCGCGCCGCCATGTAGCGGGTGATGACGTGCGGCTGTCCGGGGTAACCCAGCCCGATGCCGAGCAAGCCGACCAGCGAGCCCAGGAACGCGGCGGCGGTCTTGTTGCCCGTCCAGGTCAGCGTTTCCGGCGCCGCCGCGTGGACCCTCCGCGCCGCCTCGCTCAAGCCGCCAAGTTCCGCCACCGCCGCGACAGCCAAAATGACCAGCCCGGCGACCATGATCAGCCCCTGGACGAAATCGGTCCACGCCACGGCGCGAAACCCGCCCATCGCCGTGTACAGGAGGATGACGGCCCCGCCGACGGGGATGCTGACGGCATAGGGGATGCCGAACAAGGCGTCGAACGTCTTTCCCACCGCCGTGAACTGCGAGGCGACGTAACCCATCATGCAGACGAAGATGACGGTCGCCGACAGGACGCGCAGGGTATGGGTCTTGTCGTGGAAATGCGACTCCAGGTAATCGGGGATGGTGATGGCGCGCGTCTCGCGCGAATGCTTGCGCAGGCGCTCTGCCAGGAACAGCCAGTTGATGGCGTACCCCAGGAGACAGCCGGGCATGAACCACATGGCGGAGAGGCCATCCTTGTAGGCCATGCCCACGGCGCCCAGCACGGCCCAGGCGCTTTCCGAACTGGCGGTGGAGGAGATGGCCGTGACCCACGCCTTGAGGGCGCGGTTGGCCAGAAAAAAATCGGCGGGCGAGCGGGTCAGGCGGGAAGCGTAGTACCCGATGAGCGCCATGAAGAGAAAATAGAGCGCGAAAACCGCCGCGATGACGCCGGTGAACTCGGTCATGGCCGATCATTATAGCCAAACATCGGCGGGATTTGCGAATTTTCGGGCTCGGATGCGGTAAGGCCCCTTTGCGTTTCATTAACAGGACGCTGAAAAAGTCCCTTTTGCGCCCAAAAATCGTCATGCCCGCGACAGCGGGTATCCGAGATCCATTGAAAATACTGGATTCCCGTTTTCACGGGAATGACGGCAAAAGACTAAAAAATAGTTTTTCAGCCACCTGTTAGATGTTGTTCGAAACGTAAATATGTAGTAGAAATTTCCGATGCCGCTTTCTCCATCCGACGCCATGGTCCGCACCCCAATTCCCGCGTTCTGTTTGAGCGCGCTCCTGTTCTCCCTGTCATCGGTCTTGTTTCCGCCGGACAGGTTGTTCGCGTTTCCCGGGCTGAAGGGCGCCGACCTGCAAGTCGAGCGCGTCGCCGGCGGCCTCGACAACCCCGCGGCGATCGCCCATGCGGGAGACGGGTCGAACCTTCTTTTCATTGTTCTGCAAAAAGGGAAAATCGCCGTCCTCGACGGCGATCGGGTTTTGCCGGAACCATTTCTGGATATTTCCTCCCTCGTCTCCTGTTGCGGGGAAAGGGGCCTGCTGGGCGTCGCGTTTCATCCCCGTTACGCCGAAAACGGGCGCTTCTACGTAAACTATACGGACCGTTCGGGCGACACGACGATTGCCCGCTATACCCGCTCCGCCGGAAACCCCAAAACGGCAAACCCGAAATCGGCGGCAGTCCTGTTGACGGTCGGCCAACCATACTCCAACCACAACGGCGGGCAATTGCAATTCGGTCCGGACGGTTATCTGTATATCGGGATGGGCGACGGCGGCGCGGCGGGGGACCCGCAAAACCGCGCCCAGAATTTAAGCTCTCTGCTGGGAAAAATGTTGCGGATCGACGTGGACAAGGGAACGCCTTACGCCATTCCCCCATCCAACCCGTTTGTCCAGGTCGCGGGGGCGCGCGGCGAAATCTGGGCCTATGGCTTGCGCAACCCGTGGCGTTTTTCCTTCGACCGGCGGACGGGAGACCTGTTCGTCGCCGACGTCGGCCAGGACCGGTTCGAGGAAATCGATTACCAGCCCGCCGACAGCCGGGGCGGCGAAAACTACGGATGGCGGCTGATGGAGGGCAACGCCTGCTACAATCCGCTCTCCAACTGCGACGACGGGACCTTGACGCCGCCCATCGCCGTCTACAATCACGACAAGGATGGAGACGGACATTGCGCCGTCATCGGCGGATATCGTTACCGGGGCAAGAACATTCCGCCCCTCGACGGAGTTTACATTTACGGAGACTACTGTAGCGGACGCATCTGGGGAACCGCGCGGGACGCCGACGGACGATGGACGGTCGAGGAACTCCTCGACACGCCGCTGTCCATCAGCGCGTTCGGGGAGGACGGGCGGGGCGAGCTATACGTGGCCGACCATCCCTTCGCCAGGGACGGGGCAATCTACCGGATAAA
>JACRGP010000037.1 GCA_016217765.1 Nitrospinota bacterium
CGGCGGGTTTCAAGGCCCAAATAATCGCCGTTGGAGAACCGCGGATGGTTTCGCTCACGCGGAATTCCGGTTTTAGTCTGTTCGGATTGTTCGAATAGGCCAGGGCGTCGAAAGTTTGAAAGGAGAGGGACCATTATGGGACCCTGTTGCGGTACGGAGTTTGAGGAGTCGAGGGTGGTTTGCCCCTGTTGCGGGAGCGAGGGAATGCCGGTCGGCGCGAAGACCTTGTCGCATCTGGTCGTCGAGAACAGGAGAGGGGACATCGGTAGCGGAAGCTATCGGTTTTGCCCGGCGCCCGCCTGCCCGGTGGTGTATTACGACAACGAACAGGCCCGGTCCTTTTACAAGGAAGACCTCGCCGTCAAGGTGAGCGAGAAGGAAAGCGACCCGGCGGTCCCTCTCTGCTACTGTTTCGACATATCGGAAGAGGACATCCGCCGCGAGGTTTTCGAGACCGGACAATCCGCGGCGTCCAAACGGATTCGCGCGGAGGTCAAGGCCGGCCGTTGCGCCTGCGAGATAAAAAATCCCTCCGGGCGTTGTTGCCTGAAGAAAGTCGAACGGGTCGAACAACGCCTGATACCGGGGGCGCGAACGAAGAGCGTCCCTAAACCGGATAGTGTATGAACGAAAGGGACGGATTCTCACGGAGGCGCATGGAGTAAAGCCAGAAAGCTCGGTTCGCGCGAAAAACCGCGGGCACAAATTGTACCCGGCGATCGTCATTGCGAGGAGGCGTAGCCGACGAAGCAATCCAGAACTCTGGATCGCCACGCCGCCTTGCGGCGGCTCGCGATGACGCTGATCTTGTCATTCCGGCGAAAGCCGGAATCCGGCATTTTTACTCGTTGTTCGTGCGATATCCGGGCTAACCCGGATATTGCATGAGTCGGAAATCGTTATAAGTTTTTTACTCGAATTGACAGATGGGAAATCCCCCCCGGCCCCCTTCGGCGAAGGGGGAGAAAACCTGTCCCCCCTTTATCAAAGGGGGGCTGGGGGGATTTAAAAACCCTTAACGGGAGGTATGAAAAATGAACGCCAAAAGAAAAATCGAGATTTTCAGCGCCGGTTGCCCGGTTTGCGAGGAAGCGATCGAGATGGTTCGCGGTTTGACCTGTCCCTCCTGCGAGATCGAGGTCCTGGACATGCGGGAGGCAACCGCCGCCTCCCGCGCCAGGGAACTGAGGATTCGTTCCGTTCCCGCCGTGGCCGTCGATGGGCAATTGGCGGGATGTTGCGCGGGACGCGGTCCCGATGAAAAAGCGTTGCGCGCGGCGGGGATCGGGCGGCCTGTTCTCTGACCTTTTGCGGATCAAGAGGAGTTAACCCGGATATTGCATAAGCGAACGAATGGAAGCGCTCCCCCTTGTAAAGGGGGACGGGGGGGATTCGCGTTACTCGCCATATAAGGGCGGCATGGCTGGGTCATCCCCTCGCGCAATATCCGCGGTAAAATGCGCCGGGAACACGGCGGCGATCCCGCCGCCGCGCCGGTCCCTACGCGTTTTCCAATCGTCTAATACCGGTAGTGCTCCGGCTTGTAGGGGCCTTCCCGCCGGATGCCGAGGTATTTGGCCTGCTCGGGCGTCAGTTGCGTCAGCTTGACGCCGAGCTTGTCGAGGTGGAGCCGGGCGACCTCCTCGTCGAGGACCTTGGGCAGGCGGTAAACGCCGACCTCGTATTTTTTGCCGAACAACTCGATCTGCGCCAGGACCTGGTTGGTGAAGGAGTTGGACATGACGAACGAGGGATGCCCCGTCGCGCATCCCAGGTTGACCAGTCGTCCTTCCGCCAGCAGGATGATGCAATGCCCGTCGGGGAAGATGTACTTGTCCACCTGGGGTTTGACCGTCACCTTCTGAATGCCGGGGACTTTGTTCAGTTCGGCCACCTGGATTTCGCAGTCGAAATGTCCGATGTTGCAGACGATTGCGGTGTCTTTCATGGCTTTCATGTGGTCGATGCGGATGATGTCCTTGCAACCCGTGGCGGTCACGAAAATATCTCCCCTCGCGGCGGCTTCGTCCATGGTCGCCACTTCGTAACCTTCCATGGCCGCCTGCAGGGCGCAGATGGGGTCGATCTCGGTGACGATGACCCGGGCGCCCAGTTCTTTCAACGCCACGGCGGACCCTTTGCCGACGTCCCCGTATCCCGCGACGACCACGACCTTGCCCGCGATCATGATGTCGGTGGCGCGTTTGATGCCGTCCGCCAGCGATTCCCGGCACCCGTACAGGTTGTCGAACTTGGACTTGGTGACCGAGTCGTTGACGTTCATGGCCGGGACCTTGAGCTTGTTTTACTCAAGCATCTGGTAGAGCTTGTGCACGCCGGTGGTGGTCTCCTCGGTGATGCCCTGGATGCCCGGCAACAGGTCGGGCCGGTTCGCATGCACGTAATAGGTCAGGTCTCCGCCGTCGTCCAAAATCATGTTTGGTCCCTGGTCGTTGTCGAACAGGAGCGTTTGCGCGGTACACCACCAGTATTCCTCCTCGGTTTCCTCCTTCCAGGCGAACACGGGTATTCCCGCCTTGGCGATGGCGGACGCGGCGTGGTCCTGCGTGGAGAAAATATTGCACGAGGCCCAGCGCACCCGCGCCCCCAGCTCGATCAGGGTTTCGATCAGTACCGCCGTCTGGATGGTCATGTGCAGGGAACCGGCGATGCGCGCGCCTTTCAAAGGTTTCGCGGAGCCGTATTTCCTCCGCAGGGCCATGAGGCCGGGCATTTCCTTTTCGGCGAGGATGATTTCCTGCCGTCCCCACTCGGCCAGGGAAAGGTCTTTGACTTTGAATTTTTCGGCGACGAGGGAAGTGGGCGCCATGCATTTCTCCTTTGCGATTTAAGATTGACGCGTCGATGGCCCAAAAATCGTCATGCCCGAGAAAACGGGCATCCGGAAAATCCTTGAAAATACTGGATTCCCGCCTACGCGGGAATGACAATCCAAGGGTATAAAATGGTTTTTCAGCAAGTTGCTAGAAGTGGTTTCATAAGTTGCTTTTTTATGGAGTGCAAAGCCTCCCGGCTTTGCGGCAACGCGTTGCACTCCAAAAGGCTATTTGTGCTCATGACACCGTTTCTAATGATTCCGGCAGTTTCGCAGAAGGTTTGCAAGCCTGTCCAGATTAAACGGCGGACG
>JACRGP010000038.1 GCA_016217765.1 Nitrospinota bacterium
AGCGTTCGAGCCGCTTTTCGAGAAGGCCCAGGAGTATGTCGCCAAATACTTCCAGGCCAAAAATGAAGACCCGTCCAAAGGGACCATCGATATCTTTGGCGAGCGGTATATCCTGGTCCGGGCGGCCTCCATGTCCGTGGACTTCTTCTCGGTCGTGATGGACCTGTATAAAAAGGAAGGCCCGGAAGAAGCCGCGAATATCGCCCGGCAAATCCTCTTCGATATCGCCCACGCCATCGGCAAGCAGGACGCCAAACGGTTCCACGAAAAATTGAATTTAAAAGACCCCGTCGAAAAACTGTCGGTCGGGCCGGTCCATTTTTCTCATTCCGGGTGGGCCTTTGTCGATATCTTCCCGGAGTCCCATCCATCCCCCGACGAAAACTTTTTACTTGTCTACGACCATGTCTATTCGTTCGAGTCGGACGCATGGTTGTCCGCGGGGAAAAAAAGCGATTTCCCGGTCTGCGTGATGAACGCCGGCTACTCCTCCGGATGGTGCGAGGAAAGTTTTGGCGTCACGTTGGTCGCCTCGGAGATATTGTGCAAGGTCAAAGGCGACGACGCCTGCCGGTTTGTCATGGCGCCTCCTTCCCGGATCGCGGGCCATGTGGCCGACCTTGTCCATAGAAAGCCCGAACTGGCGTATAAAGTCGCCAGATACGAGGCGCCGGTTTTTTTCAAGCGGAAGCGCTACGAGGACGCGCTGAAGGAAAGCGAGGAGCGGTTCCGCGGCGCCTTTGAATCTTCCGCCATCGGGATGGCTCTCGTGTCCCTGGACGGAACCTGGCTAAGGGTAAATCCCTCCCTTTGCGAGATCGTCGGCTATCCTGAGCGGGAACTGTTGACCAAAACTCTTAAGGACATTACCCATCCCGGCGATCTTGAGGCCGACTCGGGATATATCAAGAGACTGCTGGCCGGGGAGATACGCTATTACCATCTGGAAAAACGGTATACTCACAAACGGGGGCATATCTTATGGATATTGCTCAGCGTCTCGCTGGTCCGCGACGCGCAAGGCCAGCCGCTGTATTACATCGCCCAGATGAAAAATATCGCCGAGCGCAAGGAGTTCGAGGCAAAACTTCTGGAAAGCGAAAAACGGTTCCGGTCCTTGATCGAGCAAGCGGTCGACGCGATCTTCCTCCACGACAAGGAAGGCCGTTTTATCGACGTCAACCAAAAGGCCTGCGAGATTCTGGGATATAGCCGGGAAGAGCTTTTGAATATCCGCGTTACCGACTTGCAGAAAAGTTATTCCCTTGAGAGCCTGAAAAGCATTTGGGACCGGTTATCCATGGGACAAACCTTGATTTTTGAAGCGCTTGGAGTGCGAAAAGACAAAACCGAGTTTCCCGTCGAAGTCCATCTGGGAATGATCGATTACTCCGGGCAGGAGTGTTTTTTGGCTTTTATACGGGACATTGCCAGGCGCAAGGAGGCGGAGAAAAGACTGCAAGTTGCACAGGGGCAAATTTTGGTATCGGAAAAGCTGGCGGGGATCGGGCAGTTGTCGGCGGGCGTCTGCCATGAAATCCTGAACCCCCTCAACATCATCTCCTTGCACGTTCAGATGATGCTGAGACGGGAACCGGAGGACTCCGCCCTCCGGGAAAAACTGTCGAAAGTCAGGAGCGAGGTGGACCGCATCGAGAAAATCGTGAGCGCGCTCATGACCTTTGCCCGTCAGAAGGAGCCGGAGGTCAAGCCGGTCCAAATCGATGCCGAGCTGGAACTCGCCTTGTCCCTCGTGGAAAAGGATTTCATGCTGGACAATATCAAGATCGTCCGGGACTACCGGCCGGGATTGCCGGAGATCAAGATCGATGGCGATGAAATGCGGCAGGTGTTTCTCAACCTTTTGCAGAACGCGAGACACGCCATGCCGGCGGGCGGCTCCTTGACCATCAAGGTCGATCCGGTAAAAATCGAGGGCTCCGGTCATTTGAGAATCCAATTTTCGGATACGGGCGCGGGGATAAGGAAAGAGCACCTGGCCAGGGTTTTCGATCCCTTTTTCACCACCAAGCCGGAAGGCAAGGGGACGGGGATGGGTCTGGCCATCGTGCACGGCATCGTCGAAAAGCACCGGGGGACCATCGCCGTCGAGAGCGTGGCGGGCGAGGGGGCCACCTTCATCATCGATCTGCCCTTGAGTTGAAAGCCGTCCATGACGTCCGATCCAGGCCGGGCCAAAATTCTCGTGGTCGATGATGAAGCCGAGGCGTGTTCTCTCCTCAGGGAATTTTTTCAGGACCTGTACGATGTCGAGACGGCCCACGATGGCGCCGAAGCCTTGCGGAAGATCGGAGTCTTTCGGCCCGACTGCGTCCTTTTGGACATCCGGATGCCCAATTTGGATGGCAGGGAGGTCTTGCGGGCGGCGAAACCGTCCTATCCGGAAATGGAAATCATCATGATCACCGGGGTCGGGGATGGCGCGATGGCCAGGGAATGCCAAACGCTGGGGGCTTTCGCTTACATCATGAAACCCATCGACCTGGACGTTCTCGAAAGCCAGGTTCAATCCGCCCTGGAAAAGAAAAATAAACGAGGGGAGTATTAGCGGGAAATCGGCAAGGTGGGCGATCGGCTACGTTCGCGCCGCCGTCATTCCAGCCTTTGCGGGAATGTGGCGCAATGGAATTTCAACGGCGTTTTCCTATATCCGTCATTCCCGCGCAGGCGGGAATCCAGGGATTGAGGATGTCTAAACAACCAGCGGTCTATATCCTTGCCAGCAAGCGAAATGGCACGTTGTATATCGGAGTGACGAGCGATATCCGCAACCGTGTTTGGCAACATAAAAACGATTTGGTCGAAGGCTTCACGAAGCGATACGACGTTCATCGCCTGGTATTTTACGAGTTGCACACGGATATGGCGTCAGCTCTAGGCAGAGAGAAAAAGGTGAAAAAATGGAACAGGGCTTGGAAACTGAAGCTGATTGAGGAGCGGAATCCTGATTGGAAAGATTTGTGGGAGGAGATTCTTTGAGCCGGGAGAAGAGAGCGAAGTTGGCGACTGGATTCCCGCCTACGCGGGAATGACGGCCTCATATCGGCTACAGCCGGTACGGAACGGTTTCCCGATTCGCCGCTTAATCGGAACAGCGGTAGTTCCGACTAAAAGATCATTGAGGATCGCTTGTATGCCGCTCCCATCCGCGCCTAAAAACCTGAAGGCGAGCCATCCTCTCTCCCGTCATTCCCGCGTAGGCGGGAATCCAGCGTTAAAGAAGCGAACATCTTTTCGTTTTTTCATGTAAGATTCCAGCGCCGTGGGAATGCCATTCTCTTTTGCGGATAAAAACGATATAAACTCCGTTTTCGTGGCGGGTGTCCTGAATCTGACGGACGACTCTTTTTACGGCAAGAGCCGTTGTCTGGGGCCGGACGAGGCGCTGGCGCGCGCCGAGCGCATGGTGGAGGAGGGGGCGGACCTGCTCGACGTCGGGGCCGAAAGTTCGCGTCCCGGGTCCCTGCCCATCTCCGAGGAGGAGGAACTGGACCGGTTGATGCCGGCGATTCCAACCCTTTGCAA
>JACRGP010000198.1 GCA_016217765.1 Nitrospinota bacterium
AAGTGGGTTTTGCATACTAAGAGCGTCTAACAAAATGAAGTATTCCATAACTTCCTCCCCCTTGAAGGGGGAGGTCAGGTGGGGGTGAAAAGCCAGCCCACCCTCCCCCAGCCCCCTCCCTCAAGGGAGGGGAGTAATTTGAGGGTCGAGCTAAATGGTCCATTTTGTTAGACGCTCTAAGGAGTTCATAAGTAGCTATGCCACGGGGAAAATTGAGGACGGCGAATTCTCTTCCCCCTTGCAGGAGGAAGGCCGGGATGGGGGTGTAAGTTCGGCGCGTGTACCCCCACCCAACCTCCCCCTGCAAGGGGGAGGGGATTTGTGGATTTCATTTTGTCAGGCGTTCTTAATCTTCTTAGCGTCCTGCCAGTGTTTTTCCAGTTCGTCCAGGGGCGTGTCTTTCAGTTCGCGTCCAGTCTTGGCGACTTCGCGCTCGATGTGGCGGAACCGGCGGACGAATTTGGCGTTGGTCGCGCGCAGGGCCTCCTCGGCGTCGATCTTCTTGAACCGGGCGATGTTCACCAGCACGAACAGGATGTCCCCCAGTTCGCCCTCGACATCCGCTTCCTTTCCGCTCAGGACCGCCTCCTTGAACTCGGCGATCTCCTCGTCGAGCTTGGCGAACACGTCCTCGATCTTGTCCCAGTCGAACCCGTGCTTGGCGGCTTTCTTCTGGAGTTTCTGGGCGCGCAGGAGGCTGGGCAGATGTCGCGGCACGCCGTCGAGGACCGACTCTCGATGCCGGTTGTTCTTTTCCGTCTTTTTGATCTCCTCCCATTGATGGACCACCTGTTCCGGGGTGTCGAGCTTGCCCTGGTCGAAGATGTGCGGGTGGCGCCGCACCATTTTCTCCGAGAGGGTCTGGATGACGTCGCGGATGCCGAACTCCTTGTTCAGTTCCGACAGCTTCGCGTGGAACAGGATCTGGTACAGCAGGTCCCCCAATTCGTCCTGGATCTTTTCCGGGTTGCCTTCGTCCAGCGCTTCGAGGACTTCGTAGGACTCCTCGACGAGGTAGGGCTTGAGCGTCTCGCGGGTCTGCGCCTTGTCCCAGGGACAGCCGTTTTCGCCCATCAGGGTGTTTACGATGTTTATGAGCGTTGCAAATGCCTTGGCGGTTTCGTTCATGATGAGAGGGGATTCCAAAAAAAAGGGAAAATGCGCCGGGGCGGGCCCCGGCGTGAAATGACTATGGTTTCTTTTTCAACTGATCGTACAGTTCCATCTCCTTTTGCGCCGCGGCGTCCAGGCCTTTGCCTTCGTAGGCCTTCGCCAGCATGAGGCGGAACTGCGGCTGGTCCGGCTTGAGCTCAAGCGCTTTGCCGAGGGCTTCGATGGCTTCGTCGTAGCGTTTTTGGATCAGGTAAATTTCTCCCAGGTTGGCGTGGGCGATTTCCATGCTGGGAAACTCCTGGATGGCTTTTTTAAGATAGGTCTCCGCCTCGCCGTATTCGCCTCTCTGCTTGTAAATCCGCGAGATGTTGTTGAGGGTCATGGAGAACTTGGGGTTGATCTTCAACGCCGCCTTGTAGGATTCCAGGGCCAGGTCCGTTTTCCCAAGCTTGGCGTAGACCATCCCCAGATTATTGTGGGCGTAGAAATTCGCCGGTTCGGCGCTTAAAATTTCCTTGAAGATGGCGACGGCTTTTTCGTCGTCGCCCTTGAGGCTGGATTGAATCCCCTGGTTCATCAGTCCGGCGGAGCTTTCCGCCCGCGCCGGGGACGCCGTCAACAGGAAAACCAGGACCAGGGCCCATACGGCGGGCGTTCCGTTTTGCATTGCGCGCTCCCAGATCGAAAGTTTCATGACATGAATTCCAAGATGACCGAATCGGCCAGGTAAAGCCCCTTGCGCGACAGGGCGATTCTGCCCCCGCGCATATGGATCATTTTGTTTTGCAGAAGGGCTGAGACGGGTTTTTCATAAGTCCTCGAAAACGAGGCGCCGAACCGCCGCTCGAATTCGCCGATGCGGATTCCCTTCAGCAACCGCAGGCCGAGCATGAGGGTCTCGCCCATCGCCTGGGAAAGATCGAGCCGCTCCGAACTCTCCGCCGCCGTCCCGTTCTTCATGACCTCCCGGATATAGCGGGACGGCAGGTTCCAGTTTTTATACCGCGTCCCGTCCAGGTAGGAGGCGGCCCCCGCGCCGAGGCCGAGGTATTGGCCGTTGCGCCAGTAGTTGAGGTTGTGCCGGCATTCCCTGCCCGGCAGGCAATAGTTGGAGATCTCGTAATGCCGGTAGCCGGAGGCTTTTAACGTTTTAAGGGTCTTTTTGTAAAGAAGCGCCTGGAAATCCTCGGGCGGCATGACCAGCTTGCCGCGCGATTGCAGTTTATGGAAGGCAGTCTCCGGCTCGATCGTCAGGTTGTAGGCGGAGAGGTGCTCGGGTTTTAGGGCGAGCGCCCTGCCCAGGTTCTCCTCCCACCGGGCGAGCGTCTGGCCGGGCAGGGCGAACATCAAGTCGAGCGACAGGTTGTCGAACCCCGCCGAGCGGGCGGAGTCCGCGGTCCGGCCGATTTCGTCCGCGCCGTGGATGCGGTCCAATTGTTTCAACTCGCGGTCGTCGAACGACTGCGCCCCGATGCTGATGCGGTTGTATCCCGCCACGCGGATTTTTCTCAACAACCCTTCGCGTATCGTCCCCGGGTTGGCTTCCAACGTGATTTCGCAGTCGGGCGCCACGCTGAACTTTTTATTACATCGATCCAGGATCCGTTCGAGGTAAGATACGGGAAGGGTTGTGGGCGTGCCGCCGCCCAGGAAAATCGTCGCGACGCGCCAACGGCCGGAGGAGCGCTCCGCATGACGGCCCATCTCCCGCAACAGGGCCGAGACGTAAAGCTCCATTTCGGCGGAGTCCGCCGGGCGCGAGTTGAAATCGCAGTACCCGCATTTGTGGACGCAATATGGGATGTGGATGTATAAGCCGATGGAATCCATGTTAGAATGGCGCCTTTCGCCGGTTCCGCGAGGACGCCGGGGGAGATGATGGGGAGACCGCCGGACGCGGACGCCCTTGTTATTATCATACAATCGATCGCTTTTCGTTTGCGATATTAAATTTAACCTTCACTGGCCGGTTTCATACCTTGACGAACGCGCGGAAAAGTTTCAAATCCGGGTTTGCCGGGATTTTTGGGAAACCCAACGTCGGCAAATCCACCTTGCTCAACCGGTTGATCGCGGAGAAGGTGGCCGCCATCTCGAACCGGCCGCAGACCACCCGCAACAAGATCAGGGGCGTCTGCCACCTGCCCGGCGGGCAGATCGTCCTGGTGGACACGCCCGGGATCCATCAGGCGGCCACGAAGTACAATCAATACATGATCCGGACCTCGGTCAGCGCGGTCGGCGACGTCGATTTGACGCTGTTCATGATCGACGCGAAAACCGGGTTTGGCCCCGACGACCAGTACGCCCTGGATTTGATGAAATCCTCGCGGGCGCCGAAGGTCCTGATCATCAACAAGATCGATTTGATCTCGAAACCGGAAATCCTGACGCTGATCGGCGGCATGGCGGCGAAGGGCGATTTCGCCGAGATCGTCCCCGTCTCCGCCGAGCTGGGCGACGGCCTGGACCGGTTGAAGGAGGTCATTGTCAAGTATCTGCCGGAGGGGCCGGAGTACTTCCCCAAAGGCACGGCGACGGATTGCCCGGAGAAGTTCATCCTGGCCGAGATGATCCGGGAGAAGATCATGCGCCTGACGCACATGGAACTGCCCCACGCCACGGCGGTGGCGGTGGACAGCGTCCGGGAAGGGGCCGGAGGGGTCACGGTCGTCGAGGCGACCATCTACGCGGAAAAGGACTCGCAAAAGAAAATCCTGATCGGCGAGAAAGGGTCGCGTTTGAAGGCCATCGGGACCGCCGCGCGGAAAGAAATCGAGAACCGTTTGGGAGGCAAGGCGTATCTAAATCTTTTTGTGAAAGTGCGGAGGAACTGGAGGTCCGACGAACGCGCGTTCAAGGAGTTCGGATATTTCGATGATTCATATTAAAACCGAGGAAGAAATCCAATTGATGCGGAAAACCTGCAGGCTTGCGGCGGAGACGCTGTTGATGGTCGAGCCCTTTATCAAGCCGGGCGTCACCACCAACCGTCTCAACGAGATCTGTCACGAGTTCATCGTCGCGAACAACGCGTACCCCTCGCCGTTGAACTACCGCGGGTTCCCCAAGAGCATCTGCTCCTCGGTCAACGAGGAGATTTGCCACGGGATTCCCTCCGACCGGAAGTTGCGGAACGGCGATATCGTCAACCTGGACATCACCACCCTCCTGGACGGATACCATGGCGACACCAACCGGACCTTTTTCGTGGGCGCGCCCCGGGCGCAGGCCAAACGCCTGGTGGAGGCCACGGTCGAGGCGTTGCACCGCGGGATCGAGAGGGTGCGTCCCGGCGCCCGGCTCGGCGACATCGGCGCGGCCATCCAGGGGCATGTCGAGCCGCGGGGATTTTCCGTGGTCCGGGAGTTTTGCGGGCACGGGATCGGCAGAAACTTTCACGAGGAGCCACAGGTCCTGCATTTCGGCAAGTACGGCGACGGGATCGAACTGAAAAAGGGCATGATCTTCACCATCGAGCCCATGATCAACGCGGGAGGCCCCGAACTGAGGATTTTGCCCGACAAATGGACCGCCGTGACCGCCGACCGTTCCCTCTCGGCGCAGTTCGAGCACACCATCCTCGTTACCGAAAACGGGTGCGAGGCGCTCACCCGGTTGGAAGCCACGCCGTTTTGAGGCTTTCGGTTGTCTCCCAATATCCTTTCCATCCGGATAGGGCATGCGCGGAAAGTGAAAAAAATGGAGCGTAACGCGTCCCCGCGTTGCATGCAAAGCCGGGCTTGCCGCGGTGTCGCCTTGGCGACGTCGGGCGTGGGATCCTCCCACGCGGAACTTTGGCGATCTGGAGAAATATCCCAAAAAGGAATCTATCGCCCATAACTCTGGAGAGGGTCCGGCCTTTGAAGCTCATGACATGGTTGTGCCAAACGGCTGACAGGGAGGTCCGCGCCGTCCTAGGTCGTGTTGCAAGAATGCAGGTCAAAATCGCCCTGTGGTCCCTATCGCTAATGGCTGTTGTCCTCGGCGTGGGTTTGGCCTCGGCGGAAAGCAAAGGTCAACCATCCAAACTGGAACCCTTTCATGTGGCCCGGACGTCCGCCGAAAAAGCGCTCGACGATCTCTTTCGCCGCGCCGATCAAGACGGCA
>JACRGP010000199.1 GCA_016217765.1 Nitrospinota bacterium
CGCGGGATTCCTCCGGGGAGGGCGTCGTCCCAGAGGAAGAGATCAGGCGGCAGGAGTACGGCAACGTCCTGAAGGCCTTGGAACAAGCCCAATGGAAGATCTACGGTCCCGGAGGGGCGGCGGAACTCCTGGGAGTCAAGGCTTCCACCCTGGCCTACCGCATCAAAAAGCTGGGAATAAAAAAACCGGCCTCCTCCGACCCGTAACCGCAAGCATGTTGCCCCCCTTTGTAAAAGGGGGGCTGGGGGGATTTTACAAACGGCCTACACTCCAAATCCCCCTGAATCCCCCCTTGCAAAGGGGGACTCTGGCGCCGTAACGACTGCGGGGATTTATCCGCGAATCTGGCGCGCCATCCGCGGTTATCTAACGATCTCCAGATTTACGCCCCAATCGTGAAATTTCGCGAATCGCAAAATTTCCCGGTCCGTCTTGCTTCTCCCGTTTCCCCCTCCAAGTCGATAACCCGTTGAGTTCGTTCGCTCCCGGTCTTGCTCCTTTCGGGGTCCGCGTTTGGCACGGCAAATGCTCTTGGAACTTCATTCCTCTTATTATTTTATTGAAAGGAGAAAATCATGGCTCTTCGCGCGGACCGGGGAACTCCCTATCGTATGCCCATGAAAGCGTCTCAGCGTGTCGTAACCGAACCCGAGGAAAATTTCGTTTTCAAAATATTCCGCAAACTCAACAGGAACGGCAACGACCGCCCGCGCGGTTTTCTGGAAAATCCGCAAGGGGCGCTGTCGGGCCTGGACGGCATGGCCACCAATGTTTTCGTGGCCGACGCCGACCTGGAATTGATCTTCATGAACGCCAAGGCGTGGGAGACCGTCCAGTCGATCGACGGCGAAATACGCGAGGCTTTTGGGATCGGTTCCGGGGAACTGCTTGGGGGCTCGATCCACCGTTTCCATAAAGACCCGCGGCGGATCGAAAGGATCCTGCGCAACCCCTCGGCCCTGCCGCATTCCGCCGAGCTGTGTTTCGGCAACGTCGTCTTGAGGACCAACATCAACGGCATCTACGGCCCGGATGGGGAGATCGTCGGCTACATCGTCAACTGGGAGGAAATCGGCGGGCAAAAGAAAATCGAGTTGGAGATGCAACGCGTGAAGTCGATGATGGAGAACGCTCCGATCAATATCATGTATTGCGACATGGACTTGAAACTTCAATACCTGAACCCGGCGTCCATGGAGACTCTCAAGCGGTTGGAACGCCACCTGCCCGTGAAGGTCGAGCGCATCGTGGGCCAGTCGATCGACATATTCCACAAAAACCCGGAACGCCAGAGGAAACTCCTGGGCGACCCGCGCCACCTGCCGCACCGGGCCCAAATCCAGTTGGGTCAGGAAACGCTCGCCCTCCTGGTCAGCGCGGTCCTGGATGGCGGCGGCAATTACATCGGGCCCATGGTTTCGTGGGAGGTGATCACGGAAAAACTTGCGTTGGAGAGCAAGGCCCGGGAACTGGCGGAGCGCGAGAAGGACCAGGCCGAGGAATTACGAAAAAAAGTGGACGCCATGCTGGAAGTCGTCCGGTCCGCCGGGAAAGGCGACCTGACACGGGAAGTCGCGATTTCGGGGCAGGACGCGATCGGGCAAATGGGAGAGGAATTGGAGCGGTTTTTCGGCATTCTCCGGGGGAGCATATCGTCCATAGGGCAAAACGCGCAGACCCTGGCGGGCGCGGCGGAGGAGATGACGGCGGTGAGCCAGCAGATGGCGGGCGACGCCGAGGAGACGTCGGCGCAGGCCGGGGTGGTGTCCGCCGCGTCGGAGCAGGTGAGCAAGAACGTGCAGACCGTGGCCACCGGCGCCGAGGAGATGAGCGCCAGCATCAAGGAGATCGCCAAGAACGCCAACGACGCGGCCCGAGTCACCGCGTCGGCGGTGAAGATGGCGGAGGCGACCAACGCGACGATCGGCAAGCTGGGCGAGAGTAGCGCCCAGATCGGTCAGGTGGTCAAGGTGATCACGTCGATCGCCGAGCAGACGAACCTGCTGGCGTTGAACGCCACCATCGAGGCGGCGCGGGCCGGGGAGGCGGGCAAGGGCTTCGCCGTGGTGGCCAACGAGGTCAAGGAACTGGCCAAGGAGACGGCCAGGGCGACCGGCGACATCGGCCAGAAGGTCTCCGCGATCCAGGGCGACGCGCAGGGGGCGGTGGAGGCGATCGGCAAGATCATGGCGATCATCACCCAGATCAACGACATCGCCGGCACGATCGCCAGCGCGGTGGAGGAGCAGACGGCGACGACCAACGAGATCGGGCGGAATGTCGCCGATGCGTCCAAGGGCTCCGCGGAGATCGCCCAGAACATCACGGGAGTGGCGCAGGCGGCGCAAAACACGACCCGGGGCGCAATGGACACCCAGAAAGCCGCGTCGGAACTGTCCAGGATGGCCGCCGAATTGCAAAAACTGGTCGGACAATTCAAGACCGCCTAACAAAATGAGGCGTTTGACTCGACGCTCAAATCACTCCCCTCCCTTGACCGGGGAACGCCCCCGAGCGGGATGGCCAAGCCCGGATTGCCCCCGATGACGCCCATTCGCCACCGGAGCCAAGCCCGTTGGGCCCAGCGTCACGCTGGGGAGGGGGCGGGGGGAGGATGAGATCGGCCAGCGTGAACGCTGGCCCCAACGCCGCCTCAGGCTGACGCCGGGGCGGCCGGCGTGACGCCGGACTCATTACCGCCTCCGCGCAAGCGGGAGGCGGCATTGCCCCCTGGGGCGTCCCCGGGCGCCCGCGCGATTTTATATATTGACACCCGCCTTCCCTTGCGCCACTCTTTCCTGTACGAGTCTTTCTAGAAAGCCGGATTGTCAAGATGAACAAAACCAAAGCGGTCGTCGTCCTTTTCGGATTGGGATTCGTCGCGTATCTATTCAATGAAATCGGGTCCGCCGCGGTGTTCGAGCGCCTGTCGTCCATGGGGTGGAAATCCGTCCTGGTTTTTCTCCCGTTCCTGTTGTGCAACTATATCGACACGTGGGCCTGGATTTTCACTTTCCCTCCGCCGTTTTCCAGGTATTCCCTTTCCTTCGCCAGCGTATTCTGGCTCCGGCTGTGCGGGGAGGCAGTCAACAACTTCACGGCCACCGCCCACGTGGGCGGCGATGTCACGCGGGTCTATTGCCTGAGAAACATGGGCGTGCCCATGACCCAGGGGACGGTCTCCGTGGTCATGGACAAGGCCGCCCTGATCATTTCCGAAATCCTGTTCATTTACACGGGCGTCTTCATGTTGCTGGCGAAAATCGACTGGCCCGCATGGTTGAAATGGACCGTCGCCTCCTCGCTTATTCTGGCGTTGGCCGCCATATACGGCGTGCTTGCCCTGGTGCACAGGGGGGTCTTCAGCAAGATCGTCGAAACCGTTTACCACCGGTGGAAATGGGAACGGGTCCTGAAATTTTATGAAAAAGTCAAACATCTGGACGCGCATCTGGCCCAGTTCTACCGGGACCACGGGAGGGAGTTCGTCCGGTCGAACGTCTGGCACTATATCGGATGGCTGGCGGGGGCGCTGGAGACGTGGACCCTGCTGTACCTGCTAGGGATCGAGGCCGATCTTTTCGACGCCCTGATGATCGAGAGCTTGATGACCCTCGTCAAGGGCCTGGGATTTTTTATCGTCGGGAGCCTGGGCATTCAGGAGGGGGGCTCGGTTTTTCTGTTCCACCTCCTGGACATGGGGCATGGAGCGGGCCTTGCGTTTTCCCTGCTGAAACGCGCGCGCGAAATTTTCTACGGCCTGGCCGGGTGGATCGCGTTCTCGGTCCTGTTTTCCGGAGCCGGGGTCCGCGAGTCTCAGGCGCCCTTGTCGTAATAATCCAGGCCGGAGTGGTCGATGACTTCCTCGCCCATGACGATCCGCAAAGTGTTCCGCATTTTCTGGTCCTGGACGAACAAGTCGTTCTCGGGTTTCAGGTCGGGCCGGCAGATGGGCTCCTTGAAATAGAACGAGAGCCATTCCTGAATGCCATGCATCCCCGCCCTTTGCGCCAGGTCGAGGAACAGGATAAGGTCCAGAACCACGGGCGCCGCGAGGATGGAGTCTCTGCAGAGGAAGTTGATCTTGAGTTGCATCGGTTGCCCCAACCATCCCACGATGTCGATATTGTCCCAACCCTCCTTCGCGTCGCCGCGCGGCGGATAGTATTCGATGCGGACTTTATGGTAGTAATCGCCGTAAAGGCCGGGATACAGATCGTTCTGCAAAATGCTTTCCAGGACCGAGCTCTTGGTCACTTCCTTGGACCGGAAAGAGTCCGGATCGTCGAGGACCTGCCCGTCCCGGTTGCCGAGGATGTTGCACGAGAACCAGCCCTTCAGCCCCAGCATCCGCGCCTTGAGCCCGGGCGCGACGATGGTCTTCATCAGGGTCTGGCCGGTTTTAAAGTCTTTTCCGGCGATCGGGACGCGGTTTTTGACCGCGAGGTCCGCCAGGGCGGGGACTTCGCCGGAGAGGTTGGGCGAGCCGTTGGCGTAGGCGACGCCCATGCGGATGGCGGCGTATGCATAGAGCATGGAAGGCGGGACGATCGCCAGGTTGTCCTTCATCGCCTTCTCCAGTCCCTCGATGGTCTGGAACGCCTCGTGGTTCCGCGCGTCCTGATAAATTTCCGTGGAGCCGCACCAGCACATCGCCATCCGGTCCAGCCCCTGTTCCTTCTTGAAGGTTTCGATGTCCTTCATGATCAGTTCGGCGGCTTCCATCTTGTTCTTGTATTTTTTCCGGTTGGGGCCGGAAATGTTGCGCACGAACTCATTCTCGAAAACCGCGGGCCAGGGTTTGATCGCTTCCAGTTCCCGCTGGACGGAAGCCAGGTCTTTCTTGTCGATCACTTCGCAGGTCAGCGCGGCCTGATAGCAATTGTCGTCGTAGATGTCCCAGCCGCCGAACGCCATGTTTTTCAGGTCCGCGAGGGGGACGAAGTCCTTGACGAGCGGGTAGGACGCGTTGGTCCGTTTGCCCAGCCGGATGCGGGAAAGTTGCGTGACGGACCCGTAAGGCTCGGCCAGTCCCTTGTTGATCAGATACACGCCCGCGATAAAGGTCGAGGAGACCGCGCCCATGCCGGGCAATAAAACCCCCAGTTTGCCTTTTGCCGGTTTAATTTCTTTTCTCAGTCCGCGATACTCGTAAGTCGCCTCGCCCATCTGTAGTTTTTTCTCCCTGTTCTAAGATCGTCTGACAAAATGAATTCCCATAACTCCCTCCCCCTTGAAGGGGGAGGCCGGGTGGGGGTGAAAAGCCGGGCAAACGCCCGGAGGCGACGCGGCGATGACGCTGACGCGATCGCCGGAACGCGATTTCCGCCTCGGCGTCAGCCTGAGGCGGTATCGGGTCCAGCGTTCACGCTGGCCACCCTCCCCCAGCCCCCTCCCTCGAGGGAGGGGAGTGATTTGAGCGTCAAGTCGATCGGTTCATCTTGTTAGACGCTCTAATGATATGTCCGTTGCCAGGATCGTTTAAATCGTTTAATGCGTCCGCGACGGCGCCGAACGCGCCGCTTTTTCCCGGAAGTGAATCCACAGGAGGACCAGGAAAAAGAAAGGGGCTCCCGCGGCGCTGAGCCCCAAAAACCAATCCAGCTTGCGAAAGATCGCCAGGACGATCACCAAGTATATAAAATCCCTGCGCGAAAGGAAATCGACTACTTTGACCGTAGCGCTTTTTTCCTCGCTGGCGGAGACGGAGGTGTAAAGAGGCTCCTTGTCCGATTTTTCGCGCATGGCGGTCCAGTAGATCCACCCCGCCGAGGCCAGGGTCCCGAAAATGGTCAGTCCCGCCAGGACATAAGGATAGACTGCCGCCGCCCTCCGGCTCCATTCGAACCCCAAGGCGAAAAACACGGCTGAATGTACCACATTATCCCCCCAGTAATCCAGAAGTCCGCCAAACCGGCTTTGCTGAAACCGGATCCGGGCCAGTTCCCCGTCGCAACCGTCGAGGATGGAGTGCGCCAGAAACAGGCACGCTCCAAGGACCTGGCAGAAACCCTGTCGCGCGCCGAGGAACACGGCGCCCACGAGGCCGATCAGGATGCTGACGATCGACATCTGGTTGGGCGTGATCGGGGCGTCCACCAACCGCCGCGAAATCGCGAGCGATATCTTCCGCTCGACGTGTTTCGACATGAACCCCTCCGTGTCCTTCACCAGGGCGTTGAAGAGGAGTCTTTCCACCTCCGGAATCCGCTCCGCGGAGTCGAGTTTATAAACCGTCCCCTCCTCGACGGGGACGGTTTTCGCGGAGAACTCGGCTGAGAGCTTCGCGAAAAGATCGGGAGCGTCCCTATAAAGAGAGACCTTTCCCAGCCATTCCCGAGAATTGTCCGTCCTGTAAACCAGGGCCGGGGAGTTCGCGCCGGTTGTAAATTGTCCCAGCTTCCGCCCCAAGGTCCGCAAGGATTCCAGGTAGCGCGCGTCGGGAAGATAACCCTTTTTCAACAGGACCAGACACATCTCGCCGCCGGACGGTTTGGACCATTCGCGAAAAACATCGC
>JACRGP010000200.1 GCA_016217765.1 Nitrospinota bacterium
GCGGGCTAACCTCCCCCTTGTATGTTAGGCGCTCAGCGCTGACGCATTGAAGCGACATGGGTCCGGACTTCGCGTCACTTGGAAACCGATCGGCCGATACAAAGCGTGCCGAGGAAATTCTTTTCGATGTCTTTCTTCAAAACCCACTCGTCCGGAACGTCCCATAACCCAAAGGAATCGACGAGAAAAGCAGTCGTTTCAAATGTATCGGCGAGGACGGAATCGGGATGGTTCTTTATTTTCACTTCCAGGTTGGAGGTCGATAGAGGTCCCACGCCTTGGGTCGCAAGGGCAGGCAATAACGTTTCCGGGTCCTCCGTTGCCAAAAAACGGCCGATCGGCTGGCCAATCAACTCGCAAGGCTCGTAACCCAGAAATTTAAATGCGGGATTGGCGAAAATGATATTCCGCTCCGGGTCCAATTTGAAAATTATTTCGGGAATGGTTTCGACGATGGTCCGGTAAATCTTTTCGCTTTCGGCGACTCGCCGGAGCAGGCGTTCCTTTTCCTCCAGCGTCTTTTTCAAGCGCAGATGGGTTTCCACCCGGGCGAGGGTTTCCTTGGCCCTGAAAGGCTTGGCGATGTAGTCCACGCCGCCCGCCGAAAATCCCTTGACGATATAGTCCGGGTCCGTTTGGGCGGACAGGAAAATAACGGGGATGTTCCGGGTACGGGGGTTGGCTTTGAGTTGCAAGCACACCTCGAATCCGTCCGCTCCCGGCAACATGACGTCCAGCAGAATCAGATCCGGAGGATCGCCGGTAGCGACGCTCAGGGCGCTTCGAAAATCGGAAGCCATGACGGTAAGAGCGACTTCCGCTCTAGTATCCTGCGCAAGATGTCGACATTCACCGGCGTGTCGTCGACGATCAGGACCCGCATCCCTCTCAAGTCATGACCGTCGTTGCCCATGTTTTCCCGCCCTCCTCCAGACGAACCACAGATATCACAACATAAGATACAGGATTCGCTGGATTTATTCCCGCCCATGCTATTATCTCCAGCGCCTCCAAGTCGTCTCCCGGTCGATTTTTCCGGCAACCGGGCGGATTGTCGAGCATCTTACGAGTAATCGTCTTGAGACGCAACTTGGAACGCCTGTATCAATAATGGGCATCTCTAAAAATTGCGTTTTTCTTGAATCCAACCGGTTCTGAAAAGTTGTAGTTGCCCAATTTATTGGGCTTTTGAAGCGCCTGATGAATCAGGCAACTACAATTTTTAGAGATGTCCTAATGTCATTATCCGAGTCATTCGTAACGAATAGGAGAAAACTCTCATGTCCGGCTGGCAAGAAATCAGCGTCCACCAAACCAGGGAAAAAATCGAGACCGGGGAAGCGGAGATAGTCGATATCCGCGACCCGGATTCCTATGAGGCGACCCACATCCCCGGCGCGATCCATCTCGGCGATAAAAACGCCAGTGAGGTCATAGGCTCCCTGGATAAGGAGAAGCCCCTCATCGTGTATTGCTATCATGGCATTTCCAGCCAGGGCGCGGCCGCTTATTTCGCGCAACAGGGGTTCAAGGAGGTTTACAGCCTGACCGGCGGTTTTGAATCCTGGTACTGCGCCTATCCGACCGAGCCCTGACCGGTTCCGTTCGCAATGACGGCCGCCGGGGCCGTCCAGCCAGTCTCTCCCGTCAGGCCCCGGTCCGCGCTCTTCCTTCCCGCGATGGCGTGGTATACTTTCCCGATAACGCCCATGGAGGAGAAACGCGCATGACTATTTTCGGGAGGACCGTTTCGATTTTGATCGCCGGGTTTCTGGCGGTCGCGATATCCGGATGCGGAGAACAGAAAAAGCAGGCCGAGGAGAGAGGCCGGAACGTTACCCAACCTTTGAAGGACGCCCAAAAAAATCTCAAAGACGCCGAGGACAAGATGCGGGAGCAGGAGAAAGTTATCGAACAGGCGGCGGAGGACGCTGGCAAGGAATGATCCGCTTGCCGCCCCCCCGTCCCTTGACGGAAACGTTGGCGGGGCGAGGGACTGGGGCGATCCCGGCTTTTTATCCTATTCGATGCAGTCGAAGATCCTGACCGCGATCAAGGCCAGATATTTTTCGTGTTTCGTCTTGTTGCTGTACACCATGATATGCGTCCGCAAAACCCGTTGCGGCCTTAATTTCTTGTAAGTCTCCAGCAGGTTGGGGGTCGCCTTGATGTGGTTTCCAACCAGCTTTGCGTCCAGCAGTTCCGGATGTTCCGCGTTCAACTTCAACTTCCCGCGGTCCTCGTCGATATCGAGCGTTTTCAGGTCGATCGTGATGGGCGCATTGATGCAGGTCTTGATCGTCAGATAGGAGTCGGCCAGAAAGGACCGGATGTAGCTGATGACGTCCGCGATCTGGTTTTCCGTCAGCTTGAAACTCGGCATGGCGGTGCCGGCGATGCCGTTGCGGATCACGTCCCGGATCCTGCTGTCCGGTATGCCTTTCATGGCCTCGAAGCTGGTGAAGTCCCTGGGTTTGGTCTCCAACCCGTCCGCCAGGAGGCCGTCGCCCATTCCCTGATAACCGTGGCACATGACGCATCCCGCGTCCTCGAAAATCAGTTGTCCATCCGAGGTAGGCTGGGGTTCCTCAACGCTGGTGTGCCCTCGGTAAGTCGTCGTCGCCAGGCAGACGCCAAGGAAAAGCAGGACGCCCGTTACCGCCGCAAGGACCGGCATGATCCGTCTCGACATATGGAGATCTCCTTTTTTAAGAATCCGGAGCGACGCTAATTGCTTCTTTTAGCCCGAACCGGTAGCGTCCGGGAAAGCGGTTTTCCCGTCATCGCGAGCGAGCGTGGCGATCCAGGTTTTCTGGATTGCTTCGCTACGCTCGCTTGCGATGACGCACTTCTTCTAAGTTCACTCATGCGATACCGGGTTTACGCTATTCCGGTTCGCAGTAGAGGGCGACGAGGCGTTTGTCGATGAAGTCGAACCGTTCGTCGGGGACGAAGTACTGCTCCTTCAGCGGGTCGCCGTGCACGGCGGAGTAGTCCAGGTTGGCGGGGTTCCGCCGGATCATGCAGGCATAGGTGATGGTTTCGGGTTTCTCCTCGATCTCCAGGTAGTCCACGGCGCGGATGAACGACGCGCCGGTGGTGACGATGTCGTCCACGATCAGCCAATGGGTATCGCGGGGGTAGGGGGGGATATGCAACTGGTCGAAGTCCAGCCGCTTGTGGGGGATGATGTGAAAGGGGAGGTTCATGAGCCGCGACAACTGGTATCCGATGCGGATGCCCTGCGTCTCGATCCCCGCCACCACGTTAAGCTTTCCATGCCGTTTCTGCCAGGTCTCCAATTTGCGGTGCAACTGGTCGCAATAGGCGGCGTTCATCGTGTCCGACACGGACGCGTAATCGTAGTCGTATTTGGACCGGACCCCGCTGGGCAGGAAAAAATCCCCTTCTCTGACGATTCTCGAAAACACGGCTCTTTCTCCCCTTAGAGCGTCTAACAAAATGAACAATTGGCTCGACCCTCAAATTACTCCCCTCCCTTGACCGGGGAACGCCCCGGAGCGGGATGGCCAAGCCCGGGTTGCCCCCGATGACTCCCATTCGCCATCGGAGCCGCGCCTATTGAGTCCAGCGTCACGCTGGGGAGGGGGCTGGGGGAGGGTGACCAGCGTGAACGCTGGACCCGACGCCGCCTCAGGCTGACGCCGAGGGCGGCCGGCGTGACGCCGGATTCGTTATCGCCCCGGCGCAAGCGCGGGGCGGCATTGCCCACCGGGGGCGTCCCCGGCGTCATCGCCGGGACGCCTCCGGGCGCTTGCCCGGCTTTTCACCCCCTCCTCGCCTCCCCCTGGAAGGGGGAGGAAGTTGCGGGGACTTCATTTTGTTAGACGCTCTTATTATATTTATCGACGCTCCGAGTTTATTGTTCCTCGGGCCAGCCGTACTTGCCGATCATGCGGACGAAGGAGCAGTCCCCGATGACCCGCCGGGCGACGCGGGCGCCGTTTTTGACGATCGCCACCAACTGCTGGCTGTCTTGTTCGCCCACGGGCGCGACCAGCCGCCCCCCGTTTTTCAACTGTTCGATCAAAACCGGCGGGACCTCGGGTCCCGCCGCGGTAAGGATGATGGCGTCGTACGGGCCCAGGTCGCGCCAGCCGTAGGTCCCGTCGAAAACCTTGTACACGACGTTCATGTAGCCGAGCTGTTCCAGCCGGGCCTTGGCGTTCTGGCCGATGGACCGGATCCGCTCGATGGTGAACACCTGGGCCGCCAGTTCCGCCAGGATGGCGGTCTGGTATCCCGACCCCGTCCCGATCTCCAGGACCCTGTCCTCGCCCTTCAACTGGAGGGCCTCGGTCATCAGCGCCACGACGTAAGGTTGCGAGATGGTCTGGCTTTCGCCGATGGGCAGGGGGTGGTCGCCGTAGGCTTTGTGCTGAAATGACTCCCCCACCAAGAGATGCCTGGGGATGCGGCTCATGGCTTCCATCACCCGGTAATCCTTGATGCCGCGGTTGACGAGTTCCTCGACCATTTTCCGCCGCTGTCCGGCGTACTGCTGTATGGCTGAATCGGGGAAGGGAGTCAAAGGCATCGAGGGACGGTCTTCAAGCCAAAACGCTGATTGGGATTGTGCCCGAAATGTTCAATTCAACACGAAGGGCGATTGGGAACCCGTCCCGCGTTGGACTGGCGGGGCTGGAGGATGGCCCCTCTGATAAGCGGGCGGCAAAACCTTCAGTTTCCCAGGATTTTGGTAAAACACCAAGTCCCAACAGTCCTGGTAGGCGTCATACTTGAGAAGATAGATGTTTTGGTCGTTGGCCCGGACTTTAAAGTAGACTTCTTCCTCGCCATACCAGCGGTCGATGATCTCTTCCACCTTGAATGGCCTGTTTGAAAGGGTAAAAGCCACCGGCCTTTCGTTGACCCTGTAACCCGAATAACACGCCACCGTGAGCATGGCGGTATGTTATGACGTTACCGTAAAAAAGTAAACAATTTTTTGACTCATTGAAAAGTTTGGCCTTATAATACCTTGCCTGCCTTAAAAGACGCCGGAAACCGGCCAACCGCGACCCATGCGAACCTGCCGCATCGCCGCTGGAATCGTTCAAAACTAACTCTCTATGAGCCAACAGGAAAACGACATTCCAGAGGAGAGCCAAAAGGACGGCGACTCTCCCGGCGAGGACCGACCGTTGGGCGATTTTCCCGGCCGATCGCTCTTCGAGTCCCGCGAAGAGGACCAAACGCTCCCTGACTTTCTTCAAGGCGAAGGCCGGCAGGACAACGACTTCCTTCCGGGCGGCGCCGACGAACCCTCTCCTCCATCCGACTTGGCGGACCTCGACGCCTGGAAAGAGGACGAATCCTCTCCGGAAGAAGCTCTGGAGACAGGAGAACGCGAGCCGGATGAAGGGCCGGAAGAGCTCTTGGAGGAAGAGCCGGAAGAGTTTCAACCCCGGGAACCGGAAAAGAAGAAATCCCCGCTCGGCAGGCTGGTCAAGGGTTTTTTCCTGACGCTTCTGGCCCTGGCCGTCCTTCTGGCCGGGGCGGGGTTGGGGATGAACTATGTTTTCCCGCCGGAAAAACTGCGGCCCATTATCGAAAGAGAGCTTTCCAAGGCCCTCAACGTCCCCGTCGCCATCGGCGAGTTGAGCGTCAACATCCTGCACGGGATCGAGATTCAAAATGCCCGGATCGGGGGCGGAGAACCCTTGCTGAGCGTCCGTTCCCTTGTCCTGGATTACGATCTGGCGCAATTGTTCAAAGGCCAGTTGACCGTGAACAAGATCGTCGTCGACCAACCCTCCGCGAACCTGGTATCCACTCAGGGAGTTTGGAATTTCCAACCCCTCTTGTCGAAGGACGGAAAACCCAGGGAGCCTCCGCAAAAGAAGGAAGGCCCCGCCCTGGCCCTGCCATTCCAGGTGGACTTGAAACAGTTCGCCCTCAACAACGTTAAACTGGAGGTCCGGATCGACGACCGGACCCTGGCGCGCCTGGAGGGGCTCAACGTGCAAGCGCAGGCGCAGGCCCTGGCCGAGGACCTCAATCTTTCCGCGACGGTCGCGCTCGCGCCCCTCGGGGCGCCGGGTCCCCAGCACAACCTGACGTTTTTCTCCCGGTCGCGGGACAAGAACCTGGAAGTCCGGACCGCGCTGACGAGCGACATCAAAATCGTCGCCCGGAACCTCAACCAGGTGGACGTGACGGGCAGGCTCCAGGCGGCCCAAAACAAGCTTTTCATGGGGCGGGACTTGCCCTCGCCCGATTTGGGAGGGGAGTGGGACTTGTCCCTGTCCTTGAAACCGGAGCAAGTGAAAGTCCGCCGTTTCCTGTTGAACGCCGGCAAAAACAACCAGGCGGAATTTTCCGGCGAGGTCCAGAACTACACGGCCCGGCCGGACTTCAACTTGACCCTCCGAAACGCGAATTTCGATATCGGGGAGATCCTCGAATGGGGCGGCAAGGCGGTCAAACCGCTGAAGGCGCAAGGGACGTTGCGGATCGCGGACATCAGCGTGACAGGCCAGGCTCCCGGCCAGCGTGCCGCTGGACCCAACGGGCTTGACTCGAATGGCGAAGCGGCGTTGTCGAGGGCAATCCAGGCTGAGCCAATTGCCTCCGGGCGCCTGCCCGGCTCCATCGAGGCGCGCGGGGGGAGCGTTGTCCTGGAGGACTTCGCGGCGGCCGATCCGCGGCTCAAGGCCAACGTGGAAGGGGCGCGGTTGGCCGCGGAACTGCAAGAGTTGAAACTGGAAAACTCGGTCCCCCAGAGTTTGGCGTTCAAGGCCAAACTGAGCGCGAACAAGGGCGGCGTCGGCAATCTGGCCTTCAGCCGTCTCGATCAAACGCTGGAAGTCTCGTCGGAAGGTTCCAGCCTGGAGATGGTCAGGGCGACGGTATCGTCCTCCGCCGACCTGGAATTCCGCCACCCCAAGCTGGGGAAAATCCAGACCGATTTCCGTCTGGATGGGGCCGCGGAGGGCAACCTGCCATTGGGGGACCTGAACGTCGTTAAGCTCGACCTCGGGGTCGGCCCCTTTCTGAAAGGTTCCGGCCATGGGAAAGTCGGCGAGTTCGGCAAAAAAGAGGTCCTCTTCGACCAGTCGCTCGACCTCGACCTGGCCCATTTTAAAAAGTTCCTGCCGCCAGACATCCTGAAAAAATCCGGCCTCGTCCAACTCGCGGGAACGATGAAGGCCGACGTCCATTTTCAAGGGAACCTGGACAAAAACCTGCGGCCGCAAAAGGGCTCTGCCAAGGCCAATCTGGCCTTGGCCGGAGTGGACCTGCAGACCGGGGACCCGGCCGTCAACGTGAAGAACCTGTCGGCGCAGGCCGTCCTGCCCATGGAATTTGTCCCGGCCCGGGGGATCAAGGCCCAGGCGATGGATATCAGCCTCCGGTTCCAGAAACTCGAGGCGCTGAAGAATTGGGAACTCGCGTCCGGCGAGGCCCAGGCGCGCGTCTCGACGGACAAGCTCTACGCTCCCGGCGCCGCCGGGATCCTCCCGGTGACCCAACACGCGTCGTTCAAGGCCGACGCCGTCAACTCCCGCGACCCGGAATTGAGGATTTCCGGCGTCAAACTGGAATCCGACTTGCGCACCGACCTCTACCCGGAACAAAACGACGCCCGCAACACGACGCTAAGCGGCGAATTGTCCTTCAACAAGCTGGAAGGACTGCAAAAATTGAAAACCGGAAAATCGCGGACCCAATTCACGATGGACGTCCATGACCGGTCGTTGACCCGGACGCGGGCCACCGTCAAATCCAGCGTGCAAACCCCTTCGCTGAAAGGCAAGGGGACGACGCTCAACCTCGGCGAGCTGAAGTTCGACGGGATCGCGAGGATGGACCTGAAGTCGGGCAACGTGGACATCGACCTGGCCCGGCTGGAAGTCCCTTCGCTGGTTACCCTCGACGCGAAGGGCCTGGCGCAAAAGTGGGGGGAAACGTTCGCGCTGGAAAGCCAGATGACTCAATTGCAACTCGACGCGCTTTGGAAAACCCTGCCGGAATCCGTCACGGCCGGTTTCAAGGGCCTCCAACTCGGAGGGACCGCTTCCATGAACCTGTCGGCGCGCGGCAACAAGCCCGCGGAGGGGGACTTCAAAAGCTTGAACATCCCCCTGGAGGTCCGCGGCGACCTGACCCTGAGCCGCGCGGCCCTGCAACTTCCCGCCAAACAGTTGAAGGTGGAGGACATCAACTATTCCGGCAACGTCGGTTTGAAGGACAACAACCTGAAGGCGTCGGGGAGATTATCGCTGGGAAAAGTCTTCAAGAAAGATCTGCTGGGCGACTCCTGGCTGGAACCGGAATTCGCTTTCAGCTACGACTTGACAAACTGGAACAAACTGACGGTGGAAAAACACCAGGTCGCGATCGAGAATCTGGGCGCGACGCACTCCGTGTCGGGCCGGGTCGAAGGGCTCAAGGCGTTCTTCGCGAAAAAAGCCCCCCTGACGGCGGAGGAAATCTGCAAGCGGCTGGACATGGCCCTCGCGGTCGCGGCATCCCTCAAAATGGCCCAGACAAAGCCGGTATCCAAGGACATCCGGACGGATGGAGAAGTTTCGGCGCGGGCGACGGTGAAGCTCGCCGGAGGCAGGGAGATCGCCCTGGACGGCGAAGCGGCGTTCAACCATTTCAACGCGTCCGTCGGGCCTTCCATTAAAGTGAAGGACGTCGACGGGAAATTCCTGTTCGATAAAAAATTCTTTCTGGACCGGAAACTGGCGGGCCGCGTTCCCGAACCCTTCGCGGTTTCCGAAAAGGGGTTCTTCAACCAGTTGCGCGATTTTTCCAGGTACAAAAACATCCTGCGCATCGGCGCCCTGGAATTCGGCCCCTACAAGGCCTCGGACATGGGGATGGACCTGCTTTACAAGGGCAACCGGCTGGCGGCCGAAAAGTTCATTTTCGACGTCCTCAAGGGTTCCGTCGGCGGGCAGTTCTTCCTGGTCCAGACCCAGCAAGGCCCGGCCCTGAATTTTTCGGCGGAGTTCGCCGGTTTGGACTTCAACGAACTGGCGGGGGTGAATACGGCGGGCAACAACGGCAAATCGCAGATCGACGGCAACCTGCAACTGGGGTTTAAGGCGGGCGTCGATGCCGGCGAAAAAATCTCGATCGACCAGATTTCCGCCAAAATAGCCGTCACCCGGATCGGGGAAGAGGTCGCGGACCGGATCCTCATGTTCCTGGATCCGGCGGAAAGCAAGCCCGCGATCGCGGAGACGCGGGCCAGGCTCAAACTGGCTTCGCCCCACCGGATATCGATCGGCCTCGAAAACGGGAACCTCAGCGAGGAGATCTGGCTGAAGAGCGACCTTCTGGGCGGGATCGTCAAGGCGCCGGAACTGAAGCGCGTCCCCGTTTCCAGCCTCAAGCAGTATCAAGACGTTTCCGAACAGCTACAGAAGCTCGGAGGGGTGAAGGACCTCCTGCGGTATTTGGCCGCCCGCGGGTTCGAGTTCGACGAAAAAAAAGGGGTGGTCCTCTTTTAGAGCGCCTAACAAAATGAAGTATTCCATAAACTTCCTCCCCCTTGAGGGGGAGGTTAGGTGGGGGTGAAAAGCCGGGCAAGCGCCCGGAGGCGACGCGGCGATGACGCGGACGCGATCGCCGAAATGCGAATCCCCCCGCCCCCCTTTGCAAGGGGGAGCGACATCCCGCCTCGGCGTCAGCCTGGCGGCGGCGTTGGATCCAGCGTTCACGCTGGCCGGTCAGTTGCCGCTGACGTGACCCTGGCTGGGCGCCCCGCTCACGTGGGACTCTTCGGCCTTGAGAGGTTTGGGCGACTCGGACCCGCTCGCATGGGGGGCTTCGGCATTACGCCCGCGGTTTTCGCGTTTCCCTCTCTCGCCTTTTTCACGCCGCTGGCTTTCGCGTTTTCCCAACCCTTTTTTGGGCGGGCCCCCGTCCTTGGCGTCCGCCACCTGGAATGACGCATGGGGTTGAATGACGTCCGGACTGGATTGCGCGAACGATGGGCCAGCCGTCAAACCGACCGTCGCGGCGAATCCAGCCGCGATGGCGACAGTCTTGAATCTGAACATATTCATGGGCTCCTGAAAGTGGCTCGTGACGCGGACCGGGATGGATATTGCCTTTCAGGCAAGCCTTTCCGCGCCCGAATCCGAAAAGTTAAAAGCGGTTTTCCTGGCGCCCCTTTTTTTCTTGGCCGTCTTGGATTTTTTCTTGGCCTTCGCCACCTGGTACAGGGGCTCCGATTTCAAACCGCTCGAGACGGGTTGGGCATAAAGAGGGCCGGCCAGCAATCCCGCGGCAACCGCGAATCCGATCAAACCGAGAAAAACCTTGGACAAACGCATAGTTCAAGCTCCTTAAAAGAAATGGTGGCGTCAGGATAAAACAAGGCGAACAAGGGTATATTAGAGCAGAACGGAAAATAAATGTCACTATAATTAACGAGGCTCTTGATTGGCCTGAAATGGTAAAGTTGCTCGACTTGGCCCGGCGGCGGCGCGTAAAGGGGAAGGGGCGTCGGCGAGGCGTTTTTAAAATATCTTGAAAACGCGGTCCATTCGAGTCAAAATGTGGGAATCGCGAAAATTCATTTGTGGAGTTCGTTATGTTAGCTTTGGCCAAAGACATCACCCAAGCCTCCTATGCGCATCGGGAGGAAGCCTCTCTTCCCAGGCTCAAGGAATACATGGACTACCAGCGCAAGCTCCGCCACGACCTCGTCATTTACCATTCGCTGGACCACGCCAAGACCGATCTGCGGAAAAACATGGACGAGCGCGGAGACGACCGGGACAAGCTTGCCGGATATTTGAAGCAAGCGTTCCCTTTTTCCCACGAGACGACCGGAGCCGACACCCTGCTTTTGATGCTCCGCAAATTGATCAACGCCCAAAACTCCACCAACAACTGGTATCGCCTGAACCAGTTTTACTTCGCCGCGCTGTACGACTGCGTCGAGCGTTTCGTGAAGATCTACAACAAACTGCTCAAGGAACAACCGGAAAAGGCCAGGGAATACAATCTGTCGGACGGCGTCGAAATAGACTTCGACGACTGGGTTTCGCTGTATTTTCACAACCTGGACTTCATGCTGGGCAGGAAACCCGCCTACTTGCATTACGTTTTCACGCGACGCAACGAGGCCATCGAGGAGGCGATCGCCGCCAATATGAAGGGCGGCAAGTCGAAAAAGGAAGCCTTGGAAGCCATTAAAGGCGATTTCGATATCGACCCCGACACGATAAAAATCGTCCTGGGCGAAAGGATGGAACACAAGGACCGGGAGTTGTTCTATACCTCGGCGGAGAACCCTATTTACGAGAACCTTTACGATCCCAATTCGGCGTCCAACGTCATGGACGACGAAGCGCCGATCGACCGCTCTTATTTTCTGGCGCATATCTTGAAAGGGATAAGCAGGCAGGAAGCCGATTCGATCGTGAACGATTTGGAAAAGACGATCAAAAAGTAGTTCGCCCGTCCCCGTTGTTTATATAAATAACCGCCGGGACGGCTGGCGCCCCGGCTCCGCGCCCCCGCCAGCGCGACGGGGATGGTCAAAGACCGTATAATGATTGACAACGGCGGCCCGGTTTGTTAGCGTACCTCCCTTAATCGCGAACCATAATTTCGAGAAAAACCATGCCTTGGGACGATTTGCACGAATCCAAAGGGCCGCAGGAGCGGTTCAAGCCGGGAGGCGGCGGACCCGGTTCCCCCCGCGGGCCGCAGTTTGAAATGCCGCGGTTCAAAGTTCCCCAGTTCCGGCCCCCGGTTTTCGCCGGCGCGGCCGTTTTGCTTCTGGCGCTTTGGATCCTTCCCGGCACGTTTTATTTCGTGGAGCCGGACGAGGCGGGGGTCGTCACGCGGTTCGGGAAATACATGCGCACCACGGGGCCCGGCCTGAACTTTAAGTTCCCCTCGCCAGTCGAGCATGTGACCACCCCGAAAGTCCTTAAAGTCCGGCGCGCCGAAATCGGATTCAGGATCGTCGACCAGGGACCGCCGCAGAAAGTGCGCGACGTTCCCGTCGAATCCCTGATGCTCACCGGCGACCAGAATATCGTCGATATCGACCTGGTGGTCCAGTACCGGATCACCGACCCGGTGGCCTACGAGTTCAACGTCCGCCAGAAGCAGAAACTGATCCGCGACGTGGCCGAGACCGCCATCCGGGGGGTCGCGGGAAGCAAGATGATCGACGAGGCCCTGACCACGGGCAAGGCCGAGATTCAAATCATGGTCCAGGAACAGATGCAGACCCTGCTGGACCGCTACAAATCGGGTTTCCAGGTGGTGACGGTGCAGTTGCAGGACGTCCATCCCCCCAGCCAGGTGGCCGGGGCCTTCAAGGACGTCGTCAGCGCCAAGGAGGACAAGGAGCGGCTGATCAACGAGGCGCAGGGTTACCGCAACGCCGTGATCCCGGAAGCGCGGGGCAAGGCCGCGCAAATCATACGGCAGGCGGAAGCCTACAAGGAGGAACGCTTCAAAAAAGCCCAGGGCGACGCCGACCGGTTCATCTCCCAATGGGAGGAATACAAGAAGGCGCCCGCCATCACCCGGCGGCGCATCTATTTGGAAACCATGGAAGACGTGCTTTCCAGCATGCAGAAATACATACTCAGCGACAAGAAAGGGGCGGGGCTCCTCCCTATTTTACCCTTGAGCAAGGACGCCAACGCGGCCCTGGGCGGCAAGAAATGACGCGCCGGTCCCAGACCCATGAAAGCGAACTTCCCACGACAATAGTCCTATGATCAAAAACAATTTGATATTCGGTTCCGTCGTTCTCCTTGTCCTGGTTTACCTGTCGGTATTCACCGTGGACATGACGCAGAACGCCGTGGTCCTGGAGTTGCAAAAGCCCAAGCAAACCATCACCGAGCCGGGGCTGTATTTCAAGGTCCCGTTTCTGCAACAAGTCAGCTATTTCACGAACCAATTGATGGTCAACGACTCCCAGCCCGCCGAGGTGATCACCAAGGACAAGAAGAACATGCTGGTCGACAACTATTCCATGTGGCGGATCGTCGACTCCCTCAAGTTTTTCCAAACGGTGCGCGACGAACTGGGGGCGCAGGCCCGCCTGGACGACATCATCTATTCCGAACTGCGCGTCGAGCTGGGCAACCACGAGTTGACCGACGTGGTGACCGTGAACCGGGAAGCCATCATGAAAAAAGTGACCGAAGAGGCCAACAAGAAGGCGGCGGAATACGGGATCGAGGTCATCGACGTGCGCATCAAGCGCACCGATCTCCCCGAGGAAATCGCCAACTCCATATTCAACCGCATGCGGACGGAACGGGAGCGGATCGCCAAGGAATACCGGTCCGAGGGCAACGAGGAAGCGACCAAGATACGGGCCGAAACCGACAAGGAAAAAGTGATCATCATGGCCACGGCCTACGAGCGGGAGCAGAGCGTTCGCGGCGCCGGCGACGCGGGGGCCATAAAAATATACGCCGAGGCGTACCAGAGGGACCCGGAGTTCTACGGCTTCATCCGGTCCATGGAGGCTTACAAGCATTCCCTGAAGAACGACTCCACCATCCTGCTTTCCGAGGATTCCGAGTTCCTGAGTTTCCTGAACAGACCTAAATAGAATCCCGGGCGGGCGGTCCCCGTTTTCTTCCGGACCGCTCATCACAAAACAGCGCGGCCAAACCGCACCGTCGGCCTTTCATTTCATTCGACCGATCCACACGTTATGAAAATACTGATTGTTGGCGCCGGAATTGTCGGATACAACCTGGCCGAGGAGTTGTCCAAGGAAGGCCACGATATTTCCATCATCGACGAGGACCGGGAGAAGATCAAGCGGATCGCCGAGAAACTCGACGTGTTGTCCGTGGAGGGCAACGCCTGCCTCCCCAGCGTCCTCGCGCGCGCGGGCATCCGCACCGCGGAGATGGCCATCGCCGTCGCCGACAGGGACGAGATCAACCTCCTGGTCTGCATGCTGGCCCATAAGTTCAACGTCAAGAAGCGGTTCTGCAGATTACGGAACATGGAGTTCACGGGCGCGGGGCAGATCTTCCCGCCGTCGGAACTGTTCGTGGGGCAAGCCATCAACCCGGGACAGATCATCGTCGAGTTCATCCTGAAAATCCTGAAAACGCCGGGGGCCGTGAACGTCGCCGAGTTCGCCGACGGCGAGATCCTCCTGCGCGGGTTCGACGTCCCGGGAAACGCCCCGCTGGCCGGGAAAAAAATCGGCGAACTCCGCTCCGTCTCCGAGTTCAATTCCTTCTTGATCGTCGCCCTGGCCCGCGACGGCAAGCTGATCATCCCGAAGGCCCAGGACGAGATCAGGATCGGGGACAAGGCGTACATGCTCGTCGACAAGGAGTTCCTGCCCCTCGTGCTCCCGATGTTCAACAAGAAAGCGCAGGAAGTGGAGAAGATCGTCATCTTCGGGGGCAACCGCGTATCGGTCAACCTGGCGAGGAGCCTCGAGGCGGCGGGGATACCGGACGTGTCGATCATCGAGCCGGACCTGGAAAAAGCCAACGAGGCGGCCAGGGAGGTTTCCAGGACCGTCGTCCTCCGCGGCAACGGCACGGACCCCGATTTGTTCGACGAGATCAACATGAAAAAAGCGGATTTTTTCATGGCCCTGTCCGACGACGACGAGTCCAACATCCTGTCGTCCCTGCTCGCCAAAAAACACGGCGCCCGGCGCGCGCTGGCCATCACCAACGATCCCGATTACCTTCCCATCCTCGATTCCATCGGCATGGACATCTCCATCAACCCGCGCCTGATCACCGTCGGCGCCATACTCCGCCACCTGCGCAAGGGGCAGGTCCGGTCCGTCTACAGGCTGGCCGAAAACGACGCGGAAGTCCTGGAGATCGCCGTGAACCCGGACTCCTCCATCGCCAAAAAGAAAATTTCCAAATTGAATATGCCGGAGAACGCCATCATCGGGGCCATCCTCCGCAACCGGGAGATGATCGTCCCGGACGGCGAGACCGTCATCAACCAAGGCGACCTGGTCGTCGTGGTTTCCCTGCCGGACGCGATCGATAAAATAGAGAAGCTTTTCGGCAAGCGAAGGTTTTTCTGACGCCGCGATGAACGTCAAGGCCATCCTCAACGTCATTGGCATCCTCCTGATCATGCTTTCCGGCATCCTGCTCCTGCCCATCGGGGTTTCGCTTTATTATTACCAACCGGCTCACGCTCATTATCTCAGCGAAGTCAATGCGTTTTCCATGACCTTGGCGATCGCGTGTTTCCTGGGGTTGTGTTTTTGGAAGCTCTTCCCGCCGGGGATCGAAAAACTACGCGACCGCGAGGGATTCGCCATCGTCGCTTTTTCCTGGGCCATCATTTCGCTGTTCGGCGCCTTGCCGTTTTACTTGACCGGGGCTTGCCCCTGGTTCGTCGACGCTTTTTTCGAAAGCGTCAGCGGGTTCACCACCACCGGGGCGTCGATTTTCAAGGATATCGACTCTCTTCCCAAAGGCATCTTGTTCTGGCGGAGTCTGACCCAATGGCTGGGGGGCATGGGCATTATCATGCTGTCCCTGGCGATTTTCCCGGTCTTGGGGATCGGGAGTTTCCACTTGTTCAAGGCCGAGGTCCCGGGCGGATCGAACGTCGAACGGATTCAGCCCCGGTTGGCGGAAACCGCCAAAATATTATGGAAAGCGTATATTGTCCTGACCTGCCTGGAAATCGTTCTGCTCCGCTTGGGCGGAGTGAGTTTTTTTGACGCCGTTTGTCACACGTTTTCCACCGTTTCCACCGGAGGATTTTCGACCCATCAAGCCAGCGTCAACGCTTTTAACAGCCTTTATGTGGAATCCGTGATCGTCCTCTTCATGTTCCTGGGCGGGATCAATTTTGTCCTCCATTATCAAGCCCTGAATGGAAATTTTGAAGTGGTGTATAAAAATCCGGAACTACGGTTCTATGCCGGTTTTATCTTCGTCGTCACGCTAATGACCGCCTCCGTTTTATGGTGGACCTCCTTCAATCCCAATTTGGGGACGGTTTTTCGTAGCGCCGTGTTTACCGTCGTGTCCTTGCAAACGACCACGGGATTCGCCACCGACGATTTCGACCGATGGCCCGATTTTCTCAGGATGTTGATGGTGGGGATCATGATCGTCGGCGGGTGTTCGGGGTCCACCAGCGGGTCTCTGAAAGCGATCCGAATCGTCATCCTGTACAAGATCATTGTCCGCGAGTTGCAAAAACTGGCGCAACCTCGGGCCATCATCCCGGTCAAGGTTGGCCAGAAAATCGTGGAACCGGACCACCTGACGAATATCGTCGGCCTGACCTTGCTCTATTTTGGGATGTTGATCCTGAACTCGTTGTTTCTGTCCCTTCTGGGGTTGAATCTGGAAACCGCGGTCTCCGCGACCGTCGCCACCTTGGGCAACGTCGGTCCCGGTCTGGGCATTGTGGGCGCTTCCGGGGATTATGCGAGCATACCCTTTCTAGGGAAATGGGCGCTGATCTTATGTATGTTGATGGGCCGGCTGGAAATCTATGGCGTGGTCCTGCTGTTCCTGCCCATGGCCTGGAAGAAATAAGATCGCCGTCCTCAAACCGCCGCGCCGGGTTCGCGCGAACCCGAGGTTATGATAAAATAAAGGCATCCGGTTTTTTCACGCGAGTTCTTGCCGTTTCATGTCCTGAGAATTTAGCCAAGGGGGGAATTTTTATGAAAAAGAAAATCGGCGTCGTCCTTTCCGGTTGCGGGGTTTACGATGGCACGGAGATCCACGAGGCCGTCCTCGCCCTGCTGGCCATCGACCGGGCCGGGGCGGAGGCGGTCTGCATGGCTCCCAATATCGAACAGATGCACGTGGTCAACCACCTGACGGGCCAGGAGTCGAAGGGGGAAAGACGCAACGTGCTGGAGGAATCGGCCCGCATCGCGCGCGGCAACATCAAGGACATCGCCGCGGTCAAGGCCGACGACATCGACGGCCTGATCCTGCCCGGCGGGTTCGGCGCCGCCAAGAACCTGTCCGATTTCGCCGTCCGCGGCGAAAACTGCAAGGTCCATCCCGAGGTCCAGCGCCTGATCAAGGAGTTCGCCGAAAGGAAAAAACCGCAGGCCGCCTGCTGTATCGCCCCCGCCGTGGTGGCCAAGGCGTTCGAGGGCAGTTCCGCGCGTCCCACCCTCACCATCGGCAACGACCGGGAGGTCGGCGGCCAGCTGGAAAAAATGGGTAGCTCCCACAAGGCGTGCGCCGCCACCGAAATCGTCCTGGACGAACGCAACAGGATCGTCTCCACCCCGGCGTACATGACCGGGAAAAGCATCGGCGAAGTCGCCGAGGGCATCGAAAAAACGGTGCGGGCGTTGATTAAAATGCTTTGACGGCCCCGGAAAACCCGATATACGTCGCCGCCCGGAACCTTCTCGTGGGGCGCCCAAGAGGGCGGGAGAATAGTATTGCATTCATCTGGCGTATGTAATAGGCTCTAACCAGGTTCCGGCTGATTCGGTTTCCCCAAAAAGATACTCATTGTCCCAGACCCCACCTGACAACGCCTCTCTCGATCCGAAGTATGTTGGATAAGTTTTTGGAAATAACGGCCCATTGGGAATTGATCAAGAGCCTGGTGGCGAAGGATTTGAAAGTCCGCTACCACGGCACGATCTTCGGCTATTTCTGGTCCCTGATCAATCCCTTTCTCATGATGCTTATTTACACTCTGGTGTTCTCGGTTTTTTTGCGCATAAAAATGGAACACTACGCCCTTTTTTTGATCTCCGCCCTTCTTCCCTGGACTTTTTTTTCAAACAGCATGCTGACGGGGACCACCGCCATCGTCGGCAACCGGCACTTCCTGCAGAAATTTTACTGTCCCCGGGAGTTGTTTCCGTTCGCCGTGATTTTGTCCAACATGACGATCCTGGTTTTGAGCTTTCTGCCCTTCCTTGCGTTTCTGCTGTATTGGAAGGGCGCGATAGGCTGGAGCATCATCGCATTGCCCGGCGTCGTCTTCCTGCATATGATATTCACCCTTGGCCTCGTCCTGATCCTCTCCAGCCTTTACGTCTTTTACCGGGATATCCGGCATTTGCTTGAGTTTTTGATGATGATCTGGTTTTACATGACGCCAGTGATTTATCCCCTCTCCATGGTCCCGGAAAAGTTTAAATTTCTTTTTTATTTCAACCCCATTGTCCCCATCATTTCCCTTTACCGCGACATCCTGTACTCCCTTGTTTTTCCCAGCCTGGACCAATTGCTCTTAACAGCCGCATGGTCCTTTGCGACCTTATTGATCGGCTGGAAAGTCTTTTTGACCCTGGAAAAACCGTTCATCAAGGAATTATAGGATGATCAAGTGCCAGAATGTTTGGATCGAGTTTACCCGCCGATTTTACCGGGAGAAATCGCTTAAAGACTTTGTCCTAAGGAACCTGGAGGGGGCGGGGACCTCCAGCAAATTCTGGGCTCTCAAGGACATCGGCTTCGAGGTCCCGCGCGGGCACATCATGGGGATTATCGGCTCCAACGGTTCCGGGAAAAGCACGCTTTTGAAAATCCTGGGCGGTTTGCTGACGCCGGACCGCGGTCAAATCCATATCCAGGGCCGCGTGGCCCCCCTCTTGGAACTCGGGGTCGGGTTTGAGGCCTCCCTCTCCGGAGCCGAAAACATTTTTTTCAACGGCGCCGTCCTTAAAATGAAAAAACAGGATATCCGGAAACAATTCGACAGCATCGTGGACTTCGCCGAATTGCATGAAGTCATCGATTCCCCCCTGATCCACTACTCCACGGGGATGATGATGCGCCTGGGGTTTGCCATCGCCATCCACGGCCCGGCGGATATCCTGTTGATCGACGAGATTTTGGCCGTTGGGGACGCCGCATTTCAAGCGAAATGCCTCAACAAGATTCACGAAATAAATTCCCGGGGCGTGAGCATTGTCTTTGTGTCCCACAGCATGGAACTCGTGAAAAGCCTGTGCAAGTCCGCCCTGTGGATCCATCACGGCGCCGCCGCTTCCCAGGGGGAAGACATCGACCGGGTGATCCAGGACTACCGGTTGGGGACGGACGATAACCTGAGGAGAATTCACGAAGAAGCGGAAAGAGCCACGCAAGAAGCCCTGGCCCGCAAGGCGCGGGAAGTCGAAATCCTGGATTTCGCGTTCTTGAACGCCGAAGGCCAGCCGGTTAATAAATACAAGACTTTTGGCTCAATGGTGGTAAAATTGTTTTTCAACGCCAAGGCGCGGGTCGAAAATCCCATATTTGGTCTGGCCATCCATCATAAAGAAGGGGTCCATATTTGCGGACCCAATACCCAGGAGTGCGGGTATCCCGTGGCTCATTTGCAGGGAAGGGGGGAAATCGAACTCGAGATTTCTCAGCTCAACATGGTTCCCGGAGAGTATGTGGTCTCGGCGGCTATTTGGAATTCCACGCATACGACAGCTTATGACTGGGCCGAGAAAGCCTATCCATTCGCCGTCGAACCAGCGGACAATTACAAGCATCGCGGATGCGTGGCGATGAATTATCGATGGAAAATCCCAAAATGAACAAAGTGTGCGTCGTCGCATACGATCCCATCGGCCCGCAAATGGCCGGCCCCGCCATCCGCTCCCTGGAACTGGCCCGGACTTTGGGCCGGAAATTCGACGTCACCCTGGCGGTCCCCAATAACGTCCAGATGACCGGCGAGCCTTTCAAGATCTTTCAATACAATTACCGCTCTCTGAGGAAACTGGTCCAGACCCAGGAGGTCGTCTGCGTTTTCGGTTTTCATCTCAAAACGTTTCCTTTTTTAAAGAAGATCCCCGGGGCGCTGGTGGTGGACATCTATTGCCCCACTTTTTTCGAAGCCCTGGCCAATTACGGCTCCAAGGACATGGACTACCAGATCCCCATCTGCCGAAGGATCATCGACCTTTTTCAAGAGCAACTGCGGGCCGGGGATTTTTTCATTTGCGCCAGCGAAATCCAGAGGGATTTCTGGGTCGGCATGCTTGTGGCCGCGGGCCGGGTCAACCCATATACTTTCGGGACCGACAAGACCCTGCGCTCGTTGATCGACGTCGTCCCCTACGGTTTGCCGGAAAACCCGCCGGCAAAAAAGCAAAACGTTTTGAAAGGCGTCCACCCGGCCATCAAGCCCGGCGACAAGGTCGTCCTCTGGGGCGGCGGGATGTACGACTGGCTGGACCCAAAGACCGCCGTACGGGCCATGGAAGCGGTCTCCAGGGAACGTCCCGACATCAAACTGTTCTTTATGGGGTGCCTGCACCCGTTGCCCAACGTCCGGATGGACGTCGTCAAGGAAACGAAAAATCTAAGCGACTCGTTGGGCTTGACCGGCAAAACCGTCTTGTTCAACGACCATTGGATTTCTTACGACGACCGGGCCGACTATCTTCTGGAAGCGGATATTGGACTGAGTTTGCACCAAAAATCCATCGAAACCGATTATTCTTTCCGGACCCGCATCATGGACTATCTCTGGGCCGGGATCCCCATCCTGTCCACCCGCGGGGGAGCGTTGAGCGACCTGGTCGAGGAAAAACGGCTGGGGTTGACCGCGGAGTATAACGACCCCCAGGACCTGTCCCGCAAGATCCTGCAAATGGCCGCCGGCGAAGAACTCATGAACGAGTTCCGGGAAAATATCCGGGACCTGCGGTCCCAATACGTCTGGGGGCGGGCGCTCGAACCGTTGGAGCGTTTTTGCCGGTCCCCCGCCAAAAAAATCGACGACCTGTTCGCCGCGGAGAACCTGCGCATAAAAAGCCCCGTCTTCATCTATAAACGGGCGCGGTCGATTTACAAGTCGAAAGGGCTCTCCGGGCTTGCCGTCAAGACGGTAGTGGTCGTCGCGAACAAGATCCAGCATATGCTCATGAGATTGGTGTCCATGCTGGTCCCCTCGGCGGAGTGAGCCGCCTGGGGCGCGGCAGACGAACCCATTCATGAATAAAATCCTCATTGTCTCCCATGAGCCGATTTCCGCGAACATGGCGGGTCCGCCCATCCGTATGCTGGAACTGGCGAGGGCGTTGTCCCGGGATTTTCAAGTGACCTTGGCCGCCCCCAACCGGGCGGATTTGCCGGGTGAGTCTTTCGCGACCGCGCGGTACGACGACCGCGCGCTGAAATCCCTTGCCGAGGACCATCGCGTCGTCGTCATCGCCGGTTTTATTTTTCCCCGCTATCCCTTTCTGAGGGACGTTTCCGCCTCCCTGGCGCTCGACGTCTACGATCCGATCCACTTCGAGTTCCTGGGCCTGCATGCCGGGGAAAAAACCCTGGACCAATGGAACGGCTACGAGGAGATCAACAAGAATTTCGCCGAGCAGATGAGGGAGGGGGATTTTTTCCTTTGCGCGAGCGAAGCCCAGCGGGCCTTATGGATCGGCATGCTTCTGGCCAACAAACGCGTCAATCCCGCGACCTTTGCCCAGGACAGGACTTTCAGGTCCTTGATCGACATCGTTCCCTACGGGCTTCCCGGACCGCTCCCCGTCAAAAAGAAAAACGTCCTCAAGGGAGTTTATCCGGGGATCGGGAAAGACGATTTTGTCGTCCTTTGGGGCGGCGGCATCTATGACTGGCTGGACCCCTTGACGGCGGTGCGCGCCATGGCCCTGGTCCGCAAGCGGCGCCCCGACGTGAAATTGTTCTTCATGGGTTGCAAATACCCCAACCCCAAAGTCGTCATGAAGTCGATACCGGAAACCATCCGCCTGAGCGATTCGCTGGGACTCACGGGGGAATCGGTCTTCTTCAACGATTGGGTTTCCTACAACGACCGCGCGGACTTTCTTTTGGAATCGGACGTCGGCATCAGCCTGCACCCCGAATCCATCGAAACGGATTTTTCGTATCGCAGTCGCATACTGGATTACATCTGGGCCGAGTTGCCCATAATCGCCACGCGCGGGGGGGCTCTCAGCGACGTCGTCAGGGAAAAGGGCATGGGCTTCGTCGTGGATTACAACGACGCGGAGGAGTTGGCCGAAAAGCTCCTCCAGACCGCCGGGAAAGACCGCGTCCTGGAGGAGTTCAAAACCAATATCAAAACGCGCCGGGACGATTTTTCCTGGGACCGGGCGGCGGAGCCCTTGCGGAGATTTTGCCGGAATCCGTCGAAACGGACCGACCGGGAATTTTTTTCGGTCAAACCCGCCCCCGGCGCCGCCTATTATTTTCAGCGCGCCAGGGACATCTACGCCGCCAAGGGAGGAGGACAGGTACTAAAAAGCGCTTTCCTGTTTCTGGCCAGGGCCGTCAACAACATGATGAAAAAAATCCAAACCTCCGTAAGCAAATGAGTCTCCCTTTCGCGGGCGTTTCGCCGGGAAACTTCGACGGAAAACCGCGCCCGCGCCCCAACTCTTGAGAACCCATGTCCCCAGCGTCAAGACCGCCCGCGATCAGCGTCATCATCCCCACATACAACGGCCGTCATCTTTTGGCAATCTGCCTTCCGTCCCTTTACCGGCAAAACATGGACGATTTTGAGGCCATCGTGGTGGACAACGGCTCCGCCGACGGGACCCGGGAATTTTTGGAAGCGAGCTTCCCGAAGGTCCGGGGCATTTATTTCAAGGAACGGTTGGGGTTCGCCAAAGCCGCCAACGCGGGCATGGCGGCGGCCAGGGGAGAGTACATAGCCCTTCTCAACAACGATACGGAAGTGGACCCCAATTGGCTGACGGCCTTGAAAAACCGGCTCGATACCGTTCCCCAGATCGGATTTTGCGCCTCCAAACTGATCAGCTTCGACAAGCGCGGCATCCTCGACGGAGCTGGAGACGTCTACCTGCGGGACGGCCACGCCCAGCGGTTGGGATGGGGGTTGCCGGACTCGCCCCAATTCCAAAAGAGTTTCAAGATATTCGGGGCCTGCGGAGCGGCCTCCATCTACCGCCGGGCTCTTTTGGAAAAAACCGGCCTCCTGGACGAGGATTTCGCGATGTATTACGAGGACGTGGACCTGAATTTCAGGGCCCAGCTCTATGGGTTCCAATGCGAATTTGTCCCGGAAGCCGTCGTCTACCACATGGGCTCGGCGTCCTCCAACCCCAAAACCATGTTTCTCCTTGCCAGAAACAGCGTCTTCGTCATCGTCAAGAACTGGCCGGCCCCGTTGTTGCGGAAAAACCTGCCCAGGGCGGTCGCCGCGCGCATCAAGCTGGCGTGGGACTTCCTAAAATCCAACCGCCCCCTGGCCTTTTCCTACCTGAAAGGGACCTTCCTCGCGTTGCTGGAACTGCCGTCCCTGATGAGAAAGAGACGTTCCATCCAGAAGAACGCGCGGGTGACCCCGGATTACATACAAGAGTTGTTCCGGCAATCGGAACGTCTGTACTGCAAACCCAGGCCGGAATGAGCGGGAAACCCCCATGACCCATCCCGATCCCATGCGTCCCCGGGTCTCCGTAGTCGTCGTCAATTGGAACGGAGCGGAGTTTCTGGAGAAATGCCTCGGTTCCGTCCAATGCCAGACCTATGAAAACCGGGATTGCCTGTTGATCGACAACGCCTCCACCGACGGCTCGGCGGAACTCGTCCAAAATCTATTCCCGTGGGCGAGGGTCGTCCGCAACCGGGAAAACCTCGGTTTCGCCCAGGCCGCCAACATGGGGATCGCCCTGACGGGCGGAGAGTTTGTCCTGTTGTTGAACCCCGACGTGTTTTTGGAAAGCGATTATATCGAGGTCCTTCTCCGACACGCCGTCAAGGAAAACCCGGCCGGATCGTTCGGGGGAAAACTCTTGCGGCAAAAAACCGGCGACGGTCCGGACCCGGAGATCGACTCCGCGGGATTGGTCCTGCTCAACGGCAAGCGGCGGCCGTGGGACCGCGGCGAGGGCGAAACCGACCGCGGACAATACGACGCGGCGGAATACGTCATGGGGATCAACGGCGCCGCCGTCTGCTACCGCAGGTCGATGCTGGAGGACGTGAAAATGGACGGCGAATATTTCGACTCGGACTTCTTCATGTATTTCGAGGACGTGGACTTGGCCTGGCGGTCGCTGTTATTCGGTTGGAAGTCTCTTTACGTCCCCCAGGCGCGCGGATACCATGCCCGCGGGGGCGCCCGAGGAAGACGGAATTTGAAAATCCGGGTCCACGCCGCGAGGAACCGTTACCTTGTTTTTCTCAAAAACGAACCTTTCGCGGTTTTCACCCGTTATTTTTTCCCGGCCTTGGCGGTGGAGTTGGCGCGGTTGGCCGTTTACGCCGTCCGCGAACCGTCCTCCCTGCTGGGTTTTTTTAAATTTGTGTCGGTCATTCCAGGATTTCTGAGAAAACGTCGCCGCGTACAGGAACGGACGAAAATATCGCCCGAGGAATTCGCGAGTTGGTACCGATAGGGAATTTCCGAAAATCGATCAAAAAACGCGCCGGGGGAAAAGGCGGCAAGAAAATCAGAACGTCAAATAAATTTGCTCGACAAGGTCCATGGAACTCCAAAGAGCTTCGACTCCGGAACCGGCGGATAAACCCGACGCTTGAAACGTCAGTTTCAAGGGATGTCCCGCAAACTCCTCCAAACCAATCCCCCCAGCATCGGCCCACGACGCTTGTTCGGCGGGCATGGCTTTCAACTCCCGCTGGAAGACGACTTTGCTCCGGCCCTCGGAAACCGCGGTCACCATGAAAAGCGCCGAGGCCCCTTGGTCCGCCCCGGACGCAGGCAACACAAGACCCATGCCAAATTGCAACAGGGCGGACTGCCGGAGGACAAACGACAGATCGAAGCTCCCCGGCGCCTCCAGACGCGCGGCCTCCCGTGCCGTTCCGCCGAGAACTTTGATCTCCGGTTTCAAACCTTCCGGGAAAACAAGCGTTCCCTTGACGTTATTTAGGTTCAAAGGAGTAGGTTGCGGCACGACTTGGTAAATCCGGATCTGATCCACTGGTTGGGAACTGGTCCAGAAAGGCAAAAGCCCGAACGCCTGCGACCAAAAACCGGCCTTGGCCCCGTAATGCAACACCTTCAGTCGCGGCCCCCGACAATGGATCGTCATTTTCAATTGCAACGGGAGATGGAGCGACCCCAGGTCCATCCGCGACGGAATGGTGGGCTCGACGATCAGATCGTCCGGTTCGATCTCCGCGTCTCTTCTCAGAAGACGATAGCCTGATTGTTCCATGTAATGCTTGAAACCCCATTCGCCGTTGAACCAGATTTTTTGGTTTCCCGGAAATTGGCGGTGGATTTCGCCGGGAATCCTTCGATAAAACTCGGCCAGGTCGTAATCGGCCTTCGCTGTCCAAAAGGAAAATGCGGCGCAAAGAACCAGGGCGGCGGAGGGAATCCACGGACGGACGGTTTCGGTTTGCCGGAGGAGGGAAATAAAAACAAACGCCATGCCGGGCAACATATACCGGGAGGCGCCGAAAGGCGTAAAGACGACGCAGATGGAGAGAAAGACCGCGGCCGTCAGCCCAAGAAAAATCGTATCGTTTCTCCCGCGATCGTTATCGTCCCCATTCCTTATCTTGCCGTATAGGTCCGACAGGATCAGGAACAAGGAAAAAAAGGTAAAAAAGCCTCCTCCGTACAACGTCCATTTTTGCAGGCGGGAATAATCGTTCAGGGTTTCCCCGCGCAGGCCGGAAAAAACCGCCCAGGCGGCAATTGCCGCCATCAGGGCCGATTTCCAGCGTTCTTTTTTACAAACCGCGAGCGAAAAAGCGATGGGCGCCAAAAACGCCAAGCTGAATTGCGAAAGGTAGTAAAGAATCTTGGCCCTTTTCCCCGCCGCGTCGATCAGGTGGAGATTGATGGGGCGAGGGATCCAATGAAAAGTGGAATATACATATCCATAGAATAAAACCAAAGGGATCGTCGAGAGCCCCATAGCCAAGAAATAATTCATTTTTTTCGGTCGGCGCAAATAAGCGTACAGGAAGAAGGCGGCGTAGAAAACTGCCGCCTGAAATCCGGAGCCAAGGGCGAGCGCGAACAGGAAAACCGCGGCCCACAGACAGTTCCTGTTCTCCCCATCGACAGCCCGGACATAAAACAACAAACTGCCAATGATGAAACCGTAAAGGACAATCCCGGTCGTAATGTTGTGGGACAAGATAAAAAAGGGCGGAGAGAAAAACAACCACGCCGCGACCAGCAAGGGATACTTGGAAAAGCGCAGGCAAAACAGGTAAGTGAACACGACCGCGCACGCCGTGAAAACTAAAAAGATGCCGTGAAAGACGGGCTCCGACGCGTTGGGGAAAGCGCGCAGGATCAAGTAATGGATGGCGGGAATGCCAGGTGGGTGGGGATAGTCGGAAGTGTCCTCATGACGTTCGCCCAGGAAATAATACGGGGAGGAAAACTTGTTCTTGAAGTCTAAAAACCGCCGCCCCATTTCGATCCTTGAAAGGTCGTCTATATGATAGGCTTGATTAATAAATGGAGCGTTTGAAAATAGAACCAACAGGACCAGGAAAAGAATTTGGCCGGTGCGTTGGGCGGGGGTTTCGGGGTATTTTAACAAGGTCGAAAAACGCATAAAACAGGAAACGGCATCGAGGATACTGGGTTAGACGACTGGGAGATGACCGCCCATGGTAGCGCCATGATTTTTAGAGATGCCCTTAAGTGGCTGTAAAATAGCATACCCTATCCGGGCATTGCATTAAAAAAGACGGGGCGCGCGGGGCGCCAAAACCGGTCCCGTTTGCGGAAGCGGCCCCGGTCAGCGGCGATAAAAATTTGTCCCGTTGCGGCGTTTTCGGTTTAAAAGGCAACCGCTCATTGTATAATCAATTCTTGTAATTGCCGGCGGAATGTTGAAACGCCGACCCGGTTTATCGAGAGGTCTCCCTGAAGCGGAGACCGTTGACCGGCCCGTCAAACCTGACAGTTCTTTCTAATAAGAATCGACCTAGAAAACCCCATGAAAATAGTTTTCGTTTATCCCAACCTCACCCGCTTGGAACGGGTCACGCTCGGCCTGGCTTACGTGGCCTCTTATGTAAAGTCCAAGGGACATCAATGCGAGTTCGTGGATTATACCTGGGGAGGCGGCCCGGAGAAAACCCTCGAAAAAGCGAGATCGTTCGGCGCCCAGGTCGTCGGCTTCTCGGTCAAGAGCGGCGAGGTGGACTTCTGTATCGACGTTTCCCGGCGGCTCAAACAGGAGACGAACGCGACCGTCCTTTGGGGCGGCGTCCATCCCACCCTCGCGTCCGAGGACTGCATCAAGCTCGACTGCGTGGACATGCTCTGCGTGGGCGAAGGCGAGGAACCGACCGTCGAACTGCTCGACAGCATGGAACGGGGCGAGATCGACACGTCGATCAAGAACATGTGGTTCAAGAAGGACGGGAAAGTCATCCGCAACGAAATCCGTCTGCTCAACCAGAGCCTGGAGGACCTGCCCTTTCCCGACCGCGACCTGCACAACACCCCGCTTTACATAGAGCGGTCCGGCACGGTGGACATCATCGCCGGAAGGGGTTGCCCCTATCAATGCACCTATTGCGTGGAGCCGACCTACCAGGAGGTTTTCGCGGACAAGGGCAAGTTCGTCCGCTACCGGAAGGTGGAAAACGTGCTGGACGAAATCGCCGACCTCCAGCGGCGGTTCAAGTTCTCCCACATCAATTTCGTGGACGACGTGTTCACCATCGACATCCGCTGGCTCCGGGAATTCGCCCCGCTGTACAAGAAATATTTCAAGATCCCCTACACCTGCAACGCCCGGATCGAAGCCATGCGGGAGGAATCCTACCAGCTCCTGAAAGACTCGGGGTGCTATTCGCTGGAGATGGGCATCGAGTCGGGGAGCGAGCGCATCCGCCGGACGGTCCTGGAGCGCAAGATGACGAACCAGAAAATCATCGAAGCGTTCGACCTGGCCCATAAGTACGGACTGCGGACCATGTCCTTCAACATGGTGGGCATCCCCTACGAGACCCGGGAGGAAATCCAGCAAACCATCGAGCTCAACCGCAGGCTCCGGCCCACGTCGGTGTTGGTGTCCATGTTCCAGCCCTATCCGGGGACGCATCTCCACGACCTCTGCAAGGAGAACGGCTGGTTGAACGGCAAGCCGATCCCTTATTCCTATTTTCTGTATTCCGCCGTCAGTTACC